>JBJFDJ010000029.1:16086-33801 GCA_051889975.1 Christensenellales bacterium | reverse complement strand
CATCAACAATAACATCTTCTTCTATTTTTAAATAAATTTTGTAAATATTGTTTGTTGTTTCATTTACAAAATGACCTGTGCCACTAGCCCCTTGAATTATTCCTACATTTTTTGGATTAGCAAATATTTCCATAATTGTTTTGTTATACATAGTTATTTACTCTCCTTTGTAGTTTTTCTAAGTGGTGAAATTTCACGCAACTTTTTAACGATGCCAGTTAGTTTTTCAACAACATAATCCACATCTTCTTTTGAAATGTTTTTGCCAAAGCTAAATCTTATTGAACTCTTAACTTCTTCTGGTGTTCTGCCCATTGCTTTTAACACATAACTTTGAATGTTTGTTCCTGCTGTGCAAGCACTTCCAATTGATGTTGCAATGCCTTCCATGTCAAGCATAAGCATCAAACTTTCATTGTCAACACACTCAAAGCACAAGTTTGCAATGCCACATGTGCGTTGATATTGATGACCATTTAAAGTTACGTTTTCAATTTTTTCCATAACACTTTTTGTAAAATAGTCGCGCACATTTTTAATTTTGTGAGCATTTACAGTTACATCACGCGTTGCAATTTCAACTGCTTTGCCAAAACCAACAGCACCTGCAATATTTACTGTGCCAGCACGATAATTGCCTTCTTGCTTTCCGCCAACAATCAAGCCATCGATGTGCACACCTTTTTTAACATACAAAGCACCAATACCTTTTGGTCCATAAATTTTATGTGCTGACAAACTCATTGCGTCAATAGGCATTGACTTAACATCAAGTGGAATTGCACCAAGTGCTTGAACAGCATCACAGTGAAATAAAATATCTTTTTCTTTTGCTGTTCGTGCAATTGCGTTTAAATTTTGAATTGTTCCAACTTCATTGTTTGCCACCATAACGCTGATTAAAATAGTGTCTGGTCTTATGGCACTCATAATTTGGCTTAAACTTACAATGCCGTTTTCGTCACAGCCAACATAAGTAACTTCAAAACCTTCTTTTTCAAGTTTTTTGCATGCATCCAAAACACTTTCGTGCTCAATTTTTGAAGTAATTATGTGTTTGCCCTTGCCTGCATTTGCCTTTGCAAGCCCAACAATTGCCCAGTTGTTTGCTTCTGTGCCACCACTTGTAAAATATATCTCATTGCTGTCGGCATTTATACCTTTTGCAACTCTCGTTCTTGCCCTATCAAGCAAATCTTGTGCATCCCTGCCAAAACTGTGAACAGAAGCAGGATTGCCAAACACAGAGTTAAAAACTGGCATCATTTCGGCAATGACTTCACGATTAACATAAGTTGTTGATGCGCTATCAAGGTAAATCCTTTTTTTTGTCTCTTCCATAAAATCTCCTTTAACAATTAAAACTATCTAACTTATTTTAAGCCAAAAATATTTAAAAGTCAATATGCAACTAAATAATAAAATGCATTTTATTAAAAAAGTCACAATATATGTGACCATTTTCAAATATAAAATATATGTTTTTAAAAACTGTTTTTATCTTATTGGCAGTTTTTTAAACAAAAATATTTAAATTAAATTTTTATTTGTTTTCATTAATTAAATCAACAACTGCTTCTTGACTCATTAAGCCTACATTTTTTGCAACTTCTTTGCCGTTTTTAAACAAAATTAAAGTTGGAATACTCATCACGCCAAACTGTTTTGCTGTTTGTTCGTTTTCATCAACATCAAGTTTGTAAATTTCAACTTGGTCGCCAAGTTCTTCTTTAACTCGCTCTAAAATTGGTGCTTGCATTCTGCAAGGTCCACACCATGTTGCAAAAAAGTCAACAAGAACAAGAGATTTTTCGTTTATTTTTTCATCAAAATTTTTATCATTTAATAATTCCATTTTTTTCTCCTTCTTTTAAAAACTGGTTGATAACATATGCACTAATCATTATTCCACAACTTGCAGGATAATATGCAATACTTGCAACAACTTTTTGCTTTTTTGCATTTTGTTTTGAATATATGACAGTTGCGTTTTTAACACCTTTTTCTCTTAAAAGTTTTCGTAAAATTTTTGCAAGTCCATCATTTTCCGTCTTAAAAATATCAGTGATTTCTAGTTGTGGCACTTGACTGCGATTGCCAGTGCCCATGCTGGAAATTATTTTTATGTTGTTTTGATAGCAATAGTTAATCAGTTCAACTTTGCTTGTAACCATATCAATGCAATCAATTACAAAATCATAACTTGACAAATTAAATTTTTCAATGTTATCTGGCAAAAGTTTGTCTTTTATTGCAAGCAAATTGCAATTTGGATTAATGCTAAAAACTCTTTCCTTAAAGCAATCGACTTTGTATTTGCCAATTGTGTTGTTTGTTGCAATAATTTGTCTGTTGATATTTGTTTCGTTAACAATGTCAAAATCAACAATTGTCAAGTTTTGCAAGCCACTTCTTGCAAGCATTTCAACCACATAGCCACCAACTCCACCACAACCAAAAACTATAACTTTTTTGTTTTTTAAAATGTTAAAATTTTCTTCACCAACAAGAGAAATTGTTCGGTCAAAAATACCCATTTTTTATCTCCAATTACAAAATGTATTTTGTTAGGTCATTGTCTTTAATTTCGTGTTTTAATATTTTGTCAACATAAGGTCTGTCAACCACAAAATCAGTTGGTTCGGCATAGTTTGTTGCATTAAAATTAACATCTTCCAAAACTTTTTCGAGTATTGTGTTAAGTCTTCTTGCGCCAATGTTTTCACTCGTCAAATTTTGCTGTTCTGCAATCTCTGCAATTCTTTCAAGTGCATCTTGTGTAAAACTTAAATTTACATTGTCAACTTTTAACAAACTTTGATATTGTTTGATTGTTGCATTTTTAGGCTCGGTTAAAATTTTTAAAAAATCTTCCTTTGTCAAATTGTCAAGTTCAACTCTAACAGGAAATCTTCCTTGCAATTCTGGAATTAAATCATTCATTGATGACACATGAAATGCACCTGCGGCAATAAACAAAATGTAGTCCGTTTTAACTTGTCCATATTTTGTTGTAACTGTTGTTCCTTCAACAAAAGGCAACAAATCTCTTTGCACACCTTCACGCGATACATCAGGGCCTTTGCTGTTTTCTTTGCTGGCAATTTTGTCTATTTCATCTAAAAATATGATGCCTTCTTGCTCAACTCTGTTAATGGCTTCACTGTTAACATTGTCAAGGTCAATGAGTTTTGAACTCTCTTCTTCGCCAATCAATGCTTTTGCTTCTTTTATTGTAACTTTTTTCTTTCGTTTTTTGTTTGGCATAAAATTTTCAAAGATACTGCCCAAATTGATTTCTGCACTTCCTGTTGCCAAAACTTCAATATTTTTTGGTGCTTCTGCAACATCAATTTCTACAAATTCTTCGTCATAATTTCCTTGTTGCAACTCTGCCCTTATGCGTTGCTTATCCAAACTTTCATCAGCACCTTCAATCTTTTTTGTTGGATAAACAATGTTAAACAACTTGTCGCAAACAATTCTGTCAACTTTTTCTTTTACGGCAAGAGTCTTTTCCTTTTTAACCATTCTAACAGCAGTTTCCACCAAATCTCTTATCATGCTTTCGCAGTCCCGACCAACATAGCCAACTTCAGTAAATTTTGTTGCTTCCACTTTAACAAAAGGAGCACTTACAAGTTTTGCTAGGCGTCTGGCAATTTCAGTTTTGCCCACACCAGTTGGACCTTTTAAAATTATATTTTTTGGCATTATTTCTTCGCGTTCTTCACTTGATAACTTGCTACGGCGATATCTATTCCTTAACGCAACGGCAACTGCTTTTTTTGCTTCGTTTTGACCAACGATGTATTTGTCTAATTCTTCAACAATTTGTTTTGGTGTATAGTCCATATTAAACTTCCTCCACAATGATATTTCCATTTGTAAAAATACAAATCTCACTTGCAATGCGCAATGACTTTTCGGCTATTTCTTTGGCAGATAAATCTGTGTTTTGCATAAGAGCCCTTGCTGCTGCCATTGCATAGTTGCCACCACTTCCAATTGCACATATTCCGTTATCTGGTTCAATAACTTCGCCGTTGCCAGAAATAATAAACAGATTTTCTTTGTCGGCAACAATCATAAGTGCTTCTAACTTTCTCATAATTTCATCAGTTCTAAAAGCAACAGCAAGTTCAACGGAACTTCTCATCAAATTGCCATTAAATTTGTTTAACATATCTTCAAAACGATTGCATAGCGAAAAAGCATCTGCAACGCCACCTGCAAAGCCAACAACCACTTTGTCGCCAAAAATGCGTCTAACTTTTTTTGCATTGCTTTTCATCACAACATTTTGTCCCATGGTAACTTGTCCGTCACCTGCCACAGCAATTTTTCCATCTCGTTTAATTGCCACTATTGTCGTTCCTCTAAATTGTTCCATTTTCTTTCTCCTTATAATTTTTTATTTCGTTCAAAGCAACTTGTGCTCTGTCAGTTTTTTCTTTTAACTCACTTTTTATAATTCCCCAATTGCTGTTCATTGGTTGAAAGTTTTTTTCGCTTGCAGATGAAATATATGCCGGCAACGAACCAATTGCAGTGCAATTTGAAAATTTAACAAAAGTTTTGTTTTGCAAATAGTTTGCCATATTTATTGCACAATATAGCCCACTAGAAATGCTTTCAACATAGCCTTCAACTCCACTTAATTGCCCTGCAACAAAAACATTTGGATATTTTTTTAGTTGATAGAACTCGTTTAAATGTTTTGGGGCATTTATATATGAATTTCGGTGCATTTCACCATATCTTACAAAATTTGCGTTTTTAAGTGCAGGTATCAAACTAAAAACTCTCTTTTGCTCGCCAAACAACATATTTGTTTGACAGCCCACCAAATTATATAACGAATTAAAATTGCTTTCTTTTCGCAGTTGCAAACACGCATAAGGCATCTTGCCAGTTTTTGGGTCAATCAAGCCCTTTGGCTTTAAAATTCCAAAGGTCAATGTTTTGTAGCCACGCTTTGCATTGACTTCAATTGGCATACAACTCTCAAAGACTTTTTTGTTTTCAAAGTCTTTTAGTTCAACAGTCTTTGCGTTTATAAGTTCACTATAAAACAACTCATATTCTTCTTTGTTCATTGGGCAATTTATATAATCGCCTTGCGTGTCACCTTTGTCATATCTGTTTGCAACAAAATAACAGTTTTCATCAAGGCTTTCTCTTGTGACTATTGGTGCTATTGCATCAAAGAAATAACAACTGTCATCGCCCAATTTGTTCATTAAATTTTTTAGCAACACTTTATCTGTTAAAGGTCCAGTTGCTATGATAGTTGGCTGAGATAGGTCAATGTCACTTACAACTTCATTGTGAATAATTATGTTATCAAAACTTTTTAAAACTTTTGTAATTTCACTGGCAAACAGCTCTCTGTCAACGCCTAGCGCTTCGCCACATGGCACGCTAGTTTTGTCTGCCACATCAATTAATAAACTGCCAAGTTCCCTTAACTCTTGTTTTAACAGCCCACAAGAATTTGTTAACGCATTGCTTTTTAATGAATTGCTACAAACAAGTTCTGCAAAATTTTTGTTTTTGTGTGCTGGGCTAAAATTGGTTGGCTTTTGCTCATATAAATGAACTTCAAATCCGCGTTTTGCAAGTTGAAAGCTTGCTTCACTGCCAGCAAGACCACCACCTATAACATTAACTTTTAACATCAAATTTCACTTCCATTGTCTTCAGTAGTTTTTTCTTCAACATCTTTTTGTTTTTTTGTTATCACTGCATAATCACAATCTGGGTTGCTACAACGCTTTATGATGTTGTTTTTTGTTTCCTTTTTAACCATATAGCAACCACATTTTTCACATTGCTCATCTAGTGGCAAATCCCAACTCATAAATTTGCAATTTTCATAATCTTCACAAGAATAATAAATTTTACCCTTTTTGCTCTTTCGTTCTAGCAAATTCTTGCTACAATTTGGGCATTTGCCAACCACCACTGCCGTCTGTTGCAAATTTTTTATGTTCTTGCACTTTGGGTAATTTGGACAAGCCAAAAACTTGCCAAACTTTCCATTTTTAATGACCATCATTGCACCACATTTATCACACTTGACATCACTCACTTCGTCGGGTTGTTTTTTGATGTATGAAGTATTGTCAAGATTTGCATTTTTAAGTTGTGGCAAAAACTCGTCATAGAATTTTGCAATGAGCGAATGCCATTCTAAATTTTCATTTGCAACCTTATCAAGGTTATCTTCCATTTCTGCTGTAAAGTTGACATTTATGATGCTAGAAAAATACTTTTGCAACAGGTCTGTTATTTGAAATCCTAGTTCGGTTGGAATTAAAACTCCCTTCTTTTCTTTTGTAACATATTTTCTTGAAGTCAAAATAGAAAGAGTTGGTGCATATGTTGCAGGTCTGCCTATGCCGTTTTTTTCCATTGCATCAATAAGTGATGACTCGTCATATCTTGGGCTTGGCTTTGTGAATTTTTGTTCTGGCAACAGATTGATAAGTTTTAAGTTATCACCTTTTTCAAGTGCAGGTAGTTTTGTATCTTTAACTTCGTCTTCGGCTTCTGCCATCTTTGATTCGGTGTAAATAATTGTATATCCAGCAAACTTTGGTGTTTTGCCACTAACTTTAAACTGACAATCAGTTGCTTCAATGTCAACCGTTACACTGTTAAATGTTGCTTCTGCCATTTGACTTGCCAAAAATCTTTCATATATCAATTTGTAAAGTTTATAGTTTGCCGAGCTCAAATAAGGTTTTACGCTTTCTGGCGTTTTTTCTAAGTGAGTTGGTCTAATTGCTTCGTGGGCATCTTGCACATTTTCGCCCTTGCTCTTGTAAATGTTTGGCTTGCTTGGATAATATTCTGCACCATATTTGTTTATAATATAATCTTTTGCATTTGCCCTTGCTTCGTCACTAACTCTAACCGAATCGGTTCTTATATAAGTAACAAGTGCAACCTTTCCTTCTTCGCCCAGTTCAACGCCTTCATACAACTCTTGTGCGCAACTGCTAACTTGCTTTGATGACATATTGAGTTTTTTGATGGCATCTTTTTGCATACTGCTTGTTGTAAATGGTGCTGGCGCATGACTTTTTGAAAGGCTTTTTTTAACGTTTGAAACAACAAAACTGCCGTCCTTTATATGATTGATTGTTCTGTCCACCATATCTTTGTTTTTGAGTTTGATTTTTTTGTTGGTTATGGTGTTTAATGTTGCCTTAAAGATAGGTTTAGCATTTGGCTTTTCAAGTTCTGCCGTAAGCGTCCAATATTCTTCTGGCACAAAGTTTTGAATTTCTCGTTCTCTGTCAACAACAAGTTTTAATGCCACGCTTTGCACTCTGCCAGCGCTTATACGGTTGGTGATTTTTTTGCAAAGTATAGGAGAAATTTTATAGCCAACCAGCCTGTCTAAAACTCGGCGTGCTTGTTGTGCATCAACCATTTTTAAATCAATTGCACGTGGCTTTTTTATTTCTGCCTGAATAACATCTTTTGTGATGCTGTTAAAAGTTACTCTGTCCTTTTTGTTTAAGTCCAAACCCAATATATTTGCAACATGCCAACCAATTGCTTCGCCTTCTCGGTCAGGGTCGGTTGCAATGAAAATTTCTTCTGCCTTTTTTGCCTTTTCTTTTAACTTGTTAATCGTTGACATTTTGTCTGCCCTTAACTCATAAGTTGGTTCAAAGTTATTTTTTATGTCAACGCCCATAGACTTTTCTGGCAAATCTCTTATGTGACCACCTGTGGCAAAAACTTCCCAATCTTTGCCCAAGTATTTTTTAATTGTATCAACTTTTCCGCCACTTTCAATTATAAGTAGTTTCATTTATATCCCCCAATTGTTGCAATAAAACTT
Source organism: Christensenellales bacterium (assembly GCA_051889975.1). Taxonomy (GTDB): domain Bacteria; phylum Bacillota; class Clostridia; order Christensenellales; family UBA1242; genus UBA9845. The sequence continues at coordinate 25,940 of JBJFDJ010000029.1, read as the reverse complement.
ATTTGCAATAGTAATTTCCAGCTAATTTTTTAATTATTCCACTTAATTCCATTGTTGTCAACAATGTTATAAGTGTTTTTGTGTCTAGTTTTGTTGCAAGTTGTATTTCATCAAAATGCGTTTCGCCTTTTATGGCACTTAAAATATTTTGCTCGTCAAAAGAAAGTTGCAAATTTCTAACAACGGGATTGTATTTGTTTACAACATTCAATTTCTCTAAAATATCATCAGCAGTTGTTACAAGTGAAGCCTGACAAGATTTTATAATCATATTGCAACCAGCAGAAGAAAAATTTGTTATTTCTCCCGGAATTGCATATAAATCTATGCCATAATCCAAACAATAATCTCTTGTGTATAGTGCGCCACTTTTTGCACTTGCTTCGGTTATTAAAACTGCATTTGATAGGCCTGCAATTATGCGATTGCGCACAGGATAATGCCATGGTGCTGGCAACTCGGTTGGCTTGTATTCGGTTATCACAAGCCCGTTTTGTTCAATTTGATTTTCTAAATTAAAGTTATCTTTTGGATAAATATTGTTAAAACCACTGCCCATAACAGCAATGGTTTTGCCACCACATTCAAGTGCAGTGCGATGAGCAATGGCATCAACACCATCTGCAAGACCACTTACAACCGTCACGCCACTTGTTGCAATTGCCCGAGCAAATTTTTCGGTGACTTGCTTGCCATAGTTTGTTGGTTTGCGACTTCCAACAATTGCAACGCATTTTGTTTTTAAAAGAGATATATCACCTTTGCAATATAAAATAAAAGGCATTTCGGCATAATCTAAAAATTGTTTTGGATATTGTTCGCTAACACAAGTTAAAACTTTTATGCCCTTGCTTTGTAAACTTAAGATATATGAATTTAAAAATTGAGCATCAAGTGAATATGTCATTTGGTCAAATTGTTGTTTTGTTACAAGATTTTTAACCTTGTCATAGCACAAACCAAAACTTTCAAAAATTTCTTCTGGCTCGTCAAAAAGAGCAAGAATGCTCTCTTGCTTTTTGTATGTTAAAAAATCAAACATATCAAGCCATATTATTGCTTGTTCACTTTTTGAATACATAAACTCCTTTAAATATTTGCATAGCACTTATTTTTTGCATAGTATTGATTTTGCATAGCACATTAAACTTATACATTTTACTTACTTTTTATCAAATATTGTTTATTAAAATTATAACCAATATTTACGGTCTAAACTACGATAATTAATTGCTTCTATTAAATGCGAAAGTTGTATGTCTTGCGAGCCATCCAAATCTGCAATTGTGCGAGCAACTTTTAAAATTCGGTCATGTGCTCTTGCAGTTAATTTAAGTTTTTCAAAAGCATTTTTTAAAACCTGTTCACATTGAGCATCTAACTTGCAATATTTTTTAACCATTGCCGAATTCATTGCCGAATTGTTGTGAATTTTGCTGTCTTTAAATCTCTGCGTTTGCAAAAGCCTTGCCTTTGTGACTCTTTCTTTTATAACGGCAGATGTCTCTTCGGTTGTATCTTGTTTTAAGTCGTCATAAGTTATGGCATCAACTTCTATTTGCAAGTCAATTCTGTCCATAAGTGGACCACTTAATTTGTTTAAATAGTTGTGAATTTGCGACATCGTGCATTTGCATTCGTGGGTTTTGCTTCCATAATATCCACAAGGGCAAGGGTTCATACTTGATATTAGCGTAAAATCTGCTGGATACTCAACTACCTGTGCAATGCGTGCAACTGTCACAATTCGGTCTTCCAAGGGTTGACGCATTGTTTCAATTAGCCTTCGTGGGTATTCTGGCAATTCGTCTAAAAACAAAACACCATTGTGTGCAAGACTTACTTCTCCGGGTCTGCTATCTTTGTTGCCACCAATCATTGTAATAACTGTTGTTGTGTGATGTGGAGACCTAAATGGTCTGGTTAAAACAATTCCGTTTTTGCTATCTAAAGTGCCAGCAACGCTGTGTATTTTTGTAACTTCAAGTGCTTCTTCAAAAGTCATATCTGGCAGGATTGACGGAAAGCTTTTTGCCAACATACTTTTGCCACTTCCGGGTGGTCCAAGCATAATTAAGTTATGACCACCTGCCGCAGCAATTTCCATTGCCCTTTTTGCCGTTTTTTGACCTTTGATGTAACAAAAATCATTAAACGCAAGCCCTATTGGTTTTAAATTTTCATAACTTGAAATTTCAACTGGTTTTAATTCTATTGTTTTATTAAAAAAGTCAACTGCTTCACGCAAAGTTTTAACTGCATAAACTTCAAGCCCTTCAATAAAACTTGCTTCCATGCAATTTTCATAAGGTATCATAACTTTTTTGTAGCCGTTTTCTCTTGCGCTTATAAGCATGGGCAAAATGCCTCTTATTTTTCTAACATCGCCATTTAAAGACAGTTCGCCCAAAATAACAAAACCATCTGTGCTATGTATTGGCATTTGGTCAGTTGCCGAAACTAAGCCAAGCGCAATGGGAAGGTCATAAAACGCACCAATTTTTTTTGTGTCTGCTGGCGCCAAATTTACGGTTATTTTATACAAGGGATATTCTAGCCCTGTGTTTTTGATTGCCGACATAATACGGTCTTTGCCTTCTTTTATGCTTGCATCAGGTAGTCCGACAACACTATATGATGGCAAGCCATTGTTTAAGTCAATTTCAACATCAACAGGATAACCAGAAATTCCTATAAGTCCAAAACTCTTTAATTTGCTTAACATAAACTCCCCTTCAACTCATTTTAGCATATTTTGACAAAATACCAAAATAAACACAACAAAAAAAGCGAAATAAATTCGCTTTATTTTTAACTATTCACTTTCAACATCTTTTGCAACACGGCGTTTTTCTTTAACCTTTGCTGCTTTACCTTGTCTGTCTGCAAGATAGTAAAGTTTTGCTCTTCTTACTCTACCTTTGCGAACAACTTCTACTTTGCTAATTCTTGGGCTGTGGAGAGGGAATGTTCTTTCAACACCAACGCCATAAGAAATTCTTCTTACAGTAAAAGACTCTCTGATGCTACCATTGCGTTTTGCAGTAACAATACCTTCGTATGATTGAAGTCTTTCTTTATCTCCTTCAACAACCTTTACATATACTTTAACGGTATCGCCAACTTCAAATGCTGGAACATCTTTTCTAAGGTTTTCCTTTTCAATTTGTTCAATAATGTTCATAATTTTCTCCTTTTAAAAAAATGTTTATTTAGAGTGTTCATACACCGTTTGCATTGGACCACTCACAAAATACAAGCTTATTTTATCATATATTAAAATATATTTCAAGTATTTTTTAAACCTTTTTGTAAAATTTTGCAAAAATTAAAAACAATTTTCTATGTGCGTTATTTGGTCACCCAAAACTTCTATGCAATCAAACCTAACTTTGCAGTTCATCAATTTGTTTGCAAGCAAATATTGAGTTGCAACTTTTCGAATCTTTTTTTGTTTTGTTAAATTTATGGCTTCTCGTGGATATCCAAACCTAATGCTTTTGCGTGCTTTAACTTCAACAAAAACTATGATATCTTTTGTTTGAGCAATGATATCTATTTCACCAATCTTTGTGGTGTAGTTTTGTTTTAAAATTTTAAATTTTTTATCTTTTAAAAACTTAACTGCAACCGATTCGCCCTGCGTTCCCAAAACTTTTGTGTTCATTTTGTCCTCACAAAGTTTTTAATAAAAGTTTTTCTATGCAATTTGCATGGGCCTTGCTCTTTTAAGACTGCAATATGCTCACTTGTGCCATAGCCTTTGTGCTTTGCAAAGCCGTAAATCTTGTATTCTTCATCATACTTTTGCATAAGGTGGTCACGATACACTTTTGCCAAAATTGATGCACAAGCAATGCTGTAACTTGTTGCATCACCCTTAATTATTGCAACTTGGTCAACATCACTGTCAATGTTTGCAACGGCGTCAATTAATGCAAGTTGGGGCTTGATTTTTAAATTTTCAATAACCCTTTTCATACCCAGTTTTGTCGCTTGCAAAATGTTGATTTCATCAATGACATCTTGGCTAACTTCTTGTATATCAAAAGCAAGTGCAGTGTTTTTTATTTGCTCAAACAATTCTTCCCTGTTTTTTTCAGTGACTTGTTTGCTGTCATAAATGCCATAGATTATTTTGTCATCATCAAGTGGCATAATGCAACTTGCCACAACAACAGGGCCAGCAAGTGGTCCACGGCCTGCTTCGTCAATCCCACAAAAAACTTTAAATTGACAGGCAAATTTTTTGTCATATTCAACAAGTTTTTTTGTTCTTTCTATTATTTTATCAGTCAATTTCATCCAGCGTAATCCTTCCCATTCTGCCCTTTTTAAAGTCGTCTAAAATTGCATTTGCGCCCCTTTCGTAGTCAATTTCTTTGCCACGAGCAATAAAGCCACGCTTTAAGCAAATTTTGTCAAAGACTTGTATTGGCATTTCGTCATCTTCAATTTTTATTGCATATCTATTTTCTAAAACAGTTTTATCTGTTGTCATAAAGTCTTGCAAAAAGTCAAGTGCAAGTGAAGGCACATCCAAAACTTCGTTTTTAATTGAGCCAATATACGCAAGCCTGTGAGCAACAACATCGTTTGCAAGGTCTGGCCACAATGTTCCGGGAGTGTCCAACAAATTGATGTTGTCATCAATGGCAACCCATTGTTTGCCCCTTGTAACGCCCGGTCTGTCGCCAGTTACAGTTTTGTTTTTGCCAACCAAATTGTTAATAAGTGTGCTTTTGCCACAATTAGGCACACCAATAACCATTGCTCTAAAAGGAATGTTTAGCCCCTTTCGTTTGTTCCACTCTGCTTTTTTTGTGAGCATATTTTTTATGTGCGATTTTATGATATTTGCACTGCCACTGATTGTGCTGTTTGCAGTCACGCAAACGCAATTTTCCTTTTGGGCAAAATAATTTTTAAACTTTTGAGTTGTAGTTTCATTTGCAAGGTCAACTTTGCTTAAAACATAAATAACAGGTCGTTTGCTGGCAATTTTGTCAAAACTTGGGTTAAGGCATGAAAAAGGTGCTCTGCTATCAAGCACATAAACAATCAAATCTACATTTTTAAGTTCTTTTTCCATCATCAACAGCGCACTGTTCATGTGACCCGGAAACCAGTTAATCTTCATCTTTACTCCTACTGCGAGCGAACAAGTCTGGTCGTCGCTCTTTTGTTATTTTTACGCTTTGTTCAAACTTCCACTTTGCAATTTCACCATGATTGCCACTCAAAAGTATTTCTGGCACTTCCATGCCTTCATAAACTCTTGGCTTTGTGTATTGTGGATACTCCAAAAGTCCGTTAGTAAAACTTTCCTCGTCAGTGCTTCCTTGGCTTAAAACTCCATCAACATATCTGCTAACGCAATCAACAAGCACCATTGCAGGCAATTCGCCACCCGTTAACACATAGTCGCCAATGCTGATTTCTTGCATATCAAAATAATCAATAACCCTTTGGTCAATGCCTTCATAGTGACCACAAACAATGACAATATGTTTGGATTTTGCAAGCTGAACAGCACGCATTTGATTTAAAATTTCACCTTTTGGTGACATATAAATGATTTTGCAACCATCAGTTTTAACACTGTTTATTGCATCAAAAAGTGGCTGGCAAGTCATAACCATGCCTGCACCACCGCCAAAAGGAGTGTCGTCAACTTTGTTGTGCTTATCTTTGCTAAAATCTCTTATGTTGTGAACATTTATTTCTAGCAAGCCTTTTTTTTCTGCTCGTGCCAAAATGCTGTGATTTAAAGTTTCAAACATTTCTGGGAACAATGTTAAAATATCTATTTTCATACAGCACCTTCAAAAAACCGTTCACTTGCAACCAAAACTTTGCTATCGATGTCAATTTTGTCAAAAAAATCTAAAACAAAAGGAATTTGCATTTCTTTTTCATCAAGTTCAAACACCAAAATATCGCCAGCACCATAGTTTTCAACGGCAGTTATTTTTGCCAATTTGCCATCAACTAAAATGTTGCAATTTAGCAAATCTTCAATATAAAACTCGTTGTCTAAAAGTTTAAAGTCATTTTCGGTATCAAGCAAGATTTCTCTGCCCTTAAACTTTTCAACTTGCTCAATTATGTCAAATCCATCTAATTTAATTGCCAAATTTTTTCCAGCTTGCCTAACTTTTGACAACTTAAACTTGCCATCAAAACCTTTAATATAAATTTCTTTTACATCATAAAGGCGTTTTGCGTTTGCTAAATCTGCAACCACTTTCAACTCGCCCTTTAAACCAATTGTATTTACAATTTTTGCAACTACTATTTTCTTTTCCATACACTAATATTAACACATCAAAGCAAAAATTAAAAGCACTTGTGAACAAAAAAAAGAGCAATTATGCTCTTTCTTCAAACTTAACAACATATTTTTTGTTAGTTTTGCTAGAAGCAGTTTTAACAATGCTACGAATTGCTTGCGCAACTTTTCCGCCCTTGCCAATAACTCTGCCCATATCATCGCTATCAACTTTAACAGTTATAACAATGCCTTTTTCATCTTCTTTGCTAGTAACTTCAACTTGCTCTTTGTTTTGCGCAAGTTGACCAACTATATACTTAACTAATTCTTCCATGGCTCACCTTAGTTTTTCTTTTCTATTGCGCCACATTTTACAAGAAGTTCTCTAACTGTGTCTGATGGTTGAGCACCATTTCCAAGCCATACTTTTGCTCTTTCAGTGTCGATTTTGATTTCTTCTGGGTTTTTGAGTGGGTCAAATGTTCCAAGAATTTCAATAAATTTGCCATCTCTTGCTCTGCGAGAGTCTGCAACAACTACTCTGTAAAATGGTTTTTTCTTTGCTCCACCTCTAGCCATTCTAATAACTACTGACATTAAATTTTCCTCCGTTTTTTTGTTTGTATATATAAATTTTCTTTTTCAAGAAAAATTTATCAAAATTAATATTGCAAATCAACTAAAATGGCAGTTTAAAGCCCTTTTTGTTTTTCATTTGCTTCATTAGTTCTTTGGTCTGCTCAAATTGCCTGATGAGTTGGTTTACTTCTTGAACCGTAACGCCACTGCCCTTGGCAATTCGTTGCCTGTTTGATGATTTTATGATTTCTGGGTTTTCTCTTTCCTTTGGTGTCATACTTAAAATGATTGACTTGTTTTTCATAAGTTTTTCTTCGTCAATTTCGGCATTTTTAAGTGCACCCATGCCCGGTAGCATACCCAAAATATTTTTTATGCCACCCATCTTTTTTAAACTTTCAAGTTGATTTAGATAGTCTTCAAAAGTAAAGGAATTTTCCCTAAACTTCTTTTCAAGTTTAAGCGCTTCTTCTTCGGTTACGGCTTGCTGTGCTTTTTCAATAAGGCTTAACACATCACCCATGCCCAAAATACGACTTGCCATACGGTCTGGGTAAAATGGCTCCAAATCGGTCATTTTTTCGCCAACACCACAAAACTTAATTGGTTTTTGAACAATGTATCTTATTGAAAGTGCAGCACCACCACGAGTGTCACCATCAAGTTTTGTTAATATAACACCAGTGATGTCAAGTTCGTTGTTAAATGTTTCACTTACATTAACTGCGTCTTGACCAGTCATGCTGTCAACAACAAGCAAAACTTCTGTTGGATTAACAGCTTGTTTGATGTCTTTTAACTCTTGCATAAGTTCTTCGTTTATTTGAAGTCTGCCTGCCGTGTCTATGATAACTGTGTCATAGCCAAACTTTTTTGCATAATCTATGGCCTCTAAACTTGTTTTAACAGGGCTTTGAGTTCCTTTGTCAAACACAGGAATATCAACTGATTTGCCAACAACTTTTAACTGATTTATTGCGGCAGGTCTGTAAATATCACAAGCAACAAGCAATGGTTTTTTGCCTTGTTTTCTTAAATGCAAGGCAAGTTTGCCACTCATGGTTGTTTTTCCTGCACCTTGCAAGCCACACATCAAAATGACTGTTGGTGGATTGCTTGCCACAGCAAGTTTTTCGTTTGTGCCACCCATAATGCGAGTTAGTTCTTCGTTGACAATTTTTATAACTTGTTGACCAGGTGTTAAACTTTTTAACACTTGTTCGCCAACAGCCTTTTCGGTTATGCTGTTAACAAGATTTTTAACAACCATAAAGTTAACATCGGCCTCTAAAAGTGCAACTCTAACTTCGCGCATTGCTTCCTTGATTTCAAGTTCAGTTAATTTGCCACGCTTTGTAAGTTTGGAAAAAATATGAGTTATTTTTTCACTTAAACTAGAAAAAACTGCCATAATTAATCCTCCTTACTATCCCAAACATCTATAAGTTTTTTAAGTGTTTTGTCATTTATGTTTTTTGCACTTTCAACAATTTCCAATTGTTTTAAATACTTGTTTAACATACCAAGTTTTTGCTCATAATCTTCTAGTTTTGCAGTTGCTTTTCTTATAGTATCCAAAACACCTTGCCTTGTTATGTTTAAACTTGCAGAAATTTCTGTAAGTGGCATGTTGTAGTTTAAATAACTATCCAAAACTGCCTGCTGATTTTTTGTTAACAAATTTCCATAAAAATCATTTAACAAACAAAGCCTAACACTTTTTTCTAAAATCATAAATGCCCTTGTAAAGCAAAATAACTTTACAAAACTATTATATACATTCAAAAATAATATGTCAATGATTTTTTGTAAAAATTGAAATTTTTTTATGGTTTTTATGTTAAATAGTTAACAAATTTTCAAACATAAATGACTTTTAATAATGCTCTTATATTTTTAATAAGTTTTTTTTAAACATACAAATTACATCATATTTTAATTAATGCATATTTATACATATTTGAGAATATTTATTTTTTATTTTGCATAATTATGCATATTAATAAACTAGTTGTATATTATTTAATAAAATTCATATTTATTCATATTATATGAATAAAAATAACCTTGCTTTATAAGGTTATTTTTTGTAAATTTAATTAGATTGTTATATTTTTTTAATTGATTAATCATAGCCAGATTGAAGTTTATGCAAATCATTAGTTAAATGATTGAATTTACATAATCTTCGGCATTAAATGGTTGAAGGTCGTCAATTCCTTCGCCCACGCCAACGAACACAACTGGCACATGAAGTTCGTTAACAATAGGAATGATAACACCACCTTTGCTTGTGCCATCAAGTTTTGTTAGGATAATTCCATCAATGCCAACTGCTTCGTTAAAATATTGCACTTGCGACAAGGCATTTTGACCTGTTGTTGCGTCTAAAACTATAAATTTTTTATAATTTACTTCATTCCACTCTTTTTCAACAACTCTGTCTATCTTTTTAAGTTCTTCCATAAGGTTTGTTTTGTTGTGAAGTCTGCCTGCTGTGTCAATTAATACAACATCGCTGTTTTTTGCCTTTGCACTTTTTAAACCATCAAACACAACACTTGCGCTGTCTGCACCTTCGTTTTGTCTAACAATTTTAACTTTAACGCGATTTGCCCATTCGTTAAGTTGGTCGCTTGCAGCAGCCCTGAAAGTGTCGCCAGCAACAAGCATAACATCTTTTTTTTGTGACTTATAATAGTTTGCCATTTTACCAATGCTTGTTGTTTTTCCAACCCCATTAACGCCAATAACCAAAATTGCCATTGGATATTCTTCCTTAAACTGCTCACCACTATTTAAAATTGACAAAATTGCTTCACGCAAGATGTTTTTAAACTCGTCTTGCGTTTTTATATGAGCTTTTTTGCATCTTTGCTTAACTTCTGCAATAATATCACCAGCAGTTTGAACGCCCATATCACTGCTTATCAAAATATATTCTAGGTCTTCATAAAACTCATCAGTGAGTTCGCCTTTGCCAAATATCATACTGAGTTTG
>JBJFDJ010000029.1:8190-15986 GCA_051889975.1 Christensenellales bacterium | reverse complement strand
GTCTTCATAAAACTCATCAGTGAGTTCGCCTTTGCCAAATATCATACTGAGTTTGCTTGCAAAACTTTCTTTTGTCTTTTTAAATCCACCAAATAATTTACTAAAAAAACCCATATTTTCTCCTTTTACGCCGATGCACTTTGCTTATCAACTTGAATTGCTTCACTTAATTTAACGCTAACAACTTTGCTTATGCCTTTTTCTGGCATTGTTACACCATATAGATTGTCAGCAAGTTCCATTGTTGGTTTGCGGTGAGTTATTACAATAAACTGCGTTTCGCCACTAAATTTTTGCAAGTATTTTGCAAATCTGCCAACATTTGCGTCATCAAGTGCTGCTTCAATTTCATCAAGCAAAACAAATGGCATTGGTCTTAATTTTAAGATTGCAAACAAAATTGCAATTGCCGTAAGTGCTTTTTCACCACCACTTAACAATGTTATAGATTGCAGTTTTTTGCCCGGTGGCTCAACTTTGATGTCAACGCCAGCGTCCAAAATATCTCCTGTTTCGGTTGGCACTAGTTCAAGCGTTGCATTTCCACCACCAAACAACTCTTTAAATATCTTGCCAAAATTGATGTTAATTTGATTAAAGCTTGTTTCAAATCTTGTAATCATTTCATTTGCAAGTTCTTTGATAATTTTTGTCAAGTCTTCTTCTGCTTTTGTCATATCTGCAATTTGAACGCTGTATTCGTCAAATCTTTCTTGATAAATTTTGCTATCTTCAATTGCATTTACATTTATGTAACCCAATCTGTCAATTTCTCGTTTTGTTGTGTTGGCTTGTTTTAAACCTTCAACAAGCTCATAGTTTTCGCGTTTTAATGGCATTGCTGTGCTGTAATTTAGCCCATACTCCGTCCAAACTCTTTCCTGCATATTTTCGATGTCTGTGTCAATTTTGGTCAAATTTAAGTTTTCTTGGAACAATTTGTCTTGCAGTTTGTTAATTTTTGTTGTTAGGTTAAGCCTGTCTTCATCAAGCACTTTTAACTCTGCTTGCAAATCGTTTTTGTGAGTGCCCAAACCATCTAACTTTGCTTTAACTTCTGTTAATTTGTTGTTTGTTTCAACAAAACTAGCGTCTTGTGTTGTGGCATTTATAACTGCTTCTGCCTTTTTGATTGTTTCTGCATTGTTTACAATCATATTGTTTATTTGTTCAACTTTTTGAGCACGAGTTTCAAGTTCTTGATTTAATCGTTCAATGTCAGCCAAACAACTGTTGATTTCTGTTTGCAAACCTGCAATATTAACTTTAACATCAAGCATTTTTGCATTGTATTCATCACGCTCTCTCTTTAAGTTATCAAAGTCTTGCTGTCTTTTTGCAATGCTTTTGTTTGCGTCTTGCTTGTTCCCGTCAATGCTATTTTTTAAGTTGTCACTCTTTGCAAGATTTATGTCAATTGCACTTATTTTTGCAACAACTTCGCTAGTTTCCTTTTTTATTGCATCAAGTTCTTGATTTTCTTGTTGCAAAATGATTTGATATTGTGATTTTAAACTGTTCAACTTGCCAATTTCAACATTTAAATTGTTTAAAATATCGTTGATTTCGGTTGCTTTTGCCTGTGCATTAGTTAAATTTTGTTTGGCTTCTTGCTGTCTTTGAACAACAGCCATTTTTTGCGATTGAAGCTTGCTCATTTGCGTTTCTAAATCTGCAATTTCGTTTTCTCTGCCAATTATAGACACTGCATTTTTACTTTTGCTACCACCCGTCATACTGCCTTGTGGATTGATTACATCGCCGTCAAGCGTTACAATTTTAAAAGCATATCTTGTTTGCTTTGCAATTGCAACGGCTGTAACCAGATTGTCAACAATTGCCGTGCCACCAAGCAAATTTTTAAATATATTATCTAACTTTTTATCATAACTAACAAGGTCGCTGGCAACACCAAAAAATCCACTGCTACCTGCAAATTGATTAACAAAACTTGAAATATCTCTTGGCTTTAATGCAGTTATAGGCAAAAAGGTTGCCCTGCCAAAATTGTTTTGTTTTAAATATGCAATTATGTTTTGTGCTTGTTGTTCGTTTGTTGTAACAATGTTTTGAATGCTTCCACCAAGTGCCATTTCAATTGCAGTTTTAAATTTTTCTGGCACTTTAACAAGATTTGCAACCACGCCCACAAAACTATCTTTTAATTTGGCATTTCTTTCGGCTTGCTCCAAAAGATGTTTGACTGCACCATTAAAGCCATCAAAGTTTTTTTGCATATCTTCCAGCATATTTTTGCGAGCAGACATACTTGCAATTGTTGTGTTAAGTTCGTTTATCTTTTCGGCGCAATCAAATGAAATTTTGCTGTTTTCTTCAATTAACTGATTGTGCGATTGAAGCTCGATTAATGCATTGTTTTTTTGAGCAACTTTTTGCTCTAAATTTGCAGTCATAACATCAAATTCATTTTGATGTGACTTAATTTTGTTAGACAAATTTGCATTTTTGTCTTTTAGCTCTGCTTGTTTTTCAATGCAAGCTAATTTTTCGGCATTCAACTTGCTGATGTCTGCTTTGATGTCACTCAATTTATCAAGTGCTGATATCATCATTTGTTGATTTTCTTCGGCTTCATCTTCACTTTTTGCAAGTTGGTCAACAACTGCCAAATACTTCCTGCTTATTTGTTCACTGCTTTCATTTAATGTTGATATATTTTTTTTGTTAAGTTCAATGCGATTTTGCTTTTGCTTTAACAAGTTTTCGGCATTTTCGATGTTTTGTTGTTCTTGCAAAAGTTCATTGTTTAAGCGATTTGCTTCTTCTTTTAAAAGTGCAAGTCTTTCCTTAACAATTGTTGTTTCGCCACTCTTTCTCTCCAAAGCAACTGTAAGGCTAACAACTTGGTCATACAAGTCTTTGATTGTCTTGTCTATCTTTTGAATGTCATCATAATTTTTGTTGTAATTTGAAATTGTAACATCCAAATCTTTTTGTTTGTTGTCAATTTCTTCGGCAATGGCATTTATGCGAAGACTTATTTCTTGCTTGTTTGCAGCAGCACTGTCATATTGATAGATGTAGTTGTTGATTTCTAAAACTTTTAACTCTTCCTTTAAAGCGAGATATTTTTTTGCCTTTTCGGCTTGCTCTTTAAGTGGGTTTAATTGGCGTTCAATCTCAATCAAAATATCTTTTAAACGTGCAAGATTGTTGCGAGTGCGTTCCAATTTGCGTTCGCTTTCCAACTTTTTGTCTTTAAACTTTGAAATTCCTGCGGCTTCTTCAAAAATACCCCTTCTGTTTTCTGGCTTGCTACTAACAATTTGCTCAACTTTGCCCTGACCTATTATTGAGTATCCGTCACGACCAATGCCAGCATCGTGCAAAATTTCAACAATGTTTTTTAATCTGCTAGGGTTGTTATTTATTAAATATTCACTTTCGCCACTGCGATATAACTTACGCGTTAAAACAATTTCGCTGTAATCAATGTCTAGGTCACGATTTGAATTGTCCAAAACAAGTGACACCTCACAATAACTTAAACTCTTGCGATTTTGCGTGCCATTAAAAATGACATCTTGCATGGAAGAACCACGAAGAAGTTTGCTACTTTGTTCACCCAAAACCCAACGAATGGCGTCTGCAACGTTGCTTTTGCCACATCCGTTTGGGCCAACAATTGCTGTTATGCCATCGTCAAAATTTACAACAGTTTTATCTGCAAAACTCTTAAAACCTATTAATTCAATGCGCTTAAATTTCAAAGTAATTTTCTCCAAAAAAATATTCAAAGTCATTATAACATATTTTTTTGTTTTTGCAAAGATATTATTGTCAAAAATCTAGTCAAATCTTGCCAAAAAGAAACATTTTTTATTGACGCTATATCTATTTTTTTAATGTAATTATTATCAGGCAAGCATAAAAAAATCCCAAAACAATGGGATTTATTGTTTAAGTTTTTCTAGCGCAAGTTTTGCACAAACATTTTCGGCTTCCTTTTTGCTGTGAGCCATTGCCTTTGCGTGTGTTACGCCATCTATTACAACTTCAACCAAAAACTCTGGGTTGTGTGCTGGTCCTGTTTTTGAAAGCAAGTTATATTCTAGTTTTCCACCATTTGCTTGAACAAACTCTTGCAATTCTGTTTTGTAATCTTTTTTGTTTTTTATTATTTGCTTAATTAAGTCGGTGCTATAATTTAAACTTGAATAAATAAACTTTTTGCAAGCATCAAGCCCACTATCTTTAAAAACTGCCCCCACAATTGCTTCATAAAGGTCACCCATAACATTTATGGAATTTTTTGGATTAAAATTATCACAAAACAAAAAATCTTCTATCTTGTTATCAAAAATAAATTTGCTAACATTGTCACTAGACACCAAATATGCCCTTATCTTGCTACTCTCGCCTTCACTTAAAGAAAAATTGTCATACAAAAACATGGTAGTGCAAAAATTTAACACACTATCTCCCAAAAATTCCAGCCTTTCATTGCTTTCTAGCTTATGCGAAAAGGCATAGGAACTGTGAGTAAAGGCCGTTTGTAGCAAAGATGTGTTTTTAAAACAATACCCTATTTTTTGTTGAATAATTTTAATTTGCGTTTCGCTGAGCATATCTATTCCTCAATTTTAATATCTAAATTTTCAACAGCTTCGCCAATTTTTTGAACCATGTTGCTTTGGCAAAGTGAATATGCTTGTTTCATTGCTTGATATAAACTTTCTTCTTTGCTGTCGCCATGGCACTTAACAACGACTTTTTTAACACCTAAAAATGGCGAACCACCATAAACAGAATAGTCAAACTTTTGTTTAAGCCTGCCAAAAGTGCCCTTCATAAACAATGCACCAATCTTGCTTGAAGTGTGAGATTTGATATCTGTTTTTAACAATCTCATAACAGATTTAATTGCACCTTCTGTGCTCTTTAACAAAACATTTCCTGCAAAGCCATCGGTTACAACAACATCATAATCGCCCGAAAGCAATTCTCTTGCTTCCATGTTGCCAACAAAATTAATTGGCAATTGTTTTAGCACAGGAAAAACTTTTTTTACAAGGTCGTTGCCCTTGTGGTCTTCTGTGCCCACATTTAAAAGTGCAACTCGTGGATTTTCTATGCCAAACATACTTTGCATATATTTGCTACCCATAAGGGCAAAGTGAACAAGATTAATTGGTTTACTATCCATATTTGCACCACAATCTATAAGCAAAACTGGTGAGCCCTTTATTGTTGGAAGTGTTGGAGCAAGTGCAGGACGACTTATGCCATCTATTCTGCCAACTTTTAAAAATCCACCGGTCAAAACTGCGCCAGTGCTACCTGCTGACACAATTGCCTGAACATCATCTTGTTTTAAAAGGTCAAAAGCCTTAACCAAAGAACTCTCTTTTTTTGTGCGAATTGCAACTGTTGGCACGTCGTCATTTGTTATCACATCTTGTGCATCAACAATTTCAAATCTTTCTTTATCTAAATTATATTTTTTGGCAAGTTCAAGCAAAACTTGTTGTTTGCCTGTCATAACTATTTTTAAATCTTTGATATTATCAAGTGCTTTTTTTGCACCTTTAACAACTTCTTCTGGTGCATTGTCGCCACCAAAACCATCTACTGCAATTTTTATATATTCCATAATCTATCCTTTATTTTTAAACTTAAAAAATCTTTCAACATCTGTTGATATTTTTATTATAAAGCAGAATTAGACAAAAGACAAGTTTTTTAAGTTTTTTAATGCTAAATATTTTTAAACAAAAAAGTTATCAAATGTAACAAAAAAATACATTATCAATAAATTTTTTGCAAATGTAATAAAAAATACATTAACAATTAAGTTTTTGCAAATGTAATAAAAATTTTATTATAAAAAAAATATACAACAATAAAATAAAAAAAAGAGAGATGAAAATCTCTCTTGAATTACTTTGCTTCTTTTTGAGCAATTACTTCTCTGCCATCGTAGTAACCACATTTTTTACAAACTTTGTGTGGTTGTTTTGGTTCGTGGCAATGAGGGCATTCTACAATAGAAGGTGTAGAAATTTTCCAGTTTGCTTTTCTGGAATTACGCCTTGCTTTAGAAACTTTCTCCTTTGGAACAGCCATTTTGCACCTCCTATTAATTTATATCAAATAGCAAAAGTTCCATTTGCTTATTATCACAACATAAAATATCTATCGACATTTTTGCATGCTTGTTCATTATATAACAATTTATTAAAACTGTCAATCACAATTTGTTATTTTTTTAAATTTGAAACAATTTCAACAGTTTCACGTGCAATGGCAAGTTCTTCATTTGTGCAAATAACCCAAACTGGCACTGCACTTTGTTCGGTTGTAATAAGTCCGTCATCGCCACGCTTTATGCTATAATTTGCCTTTTTGTCAAATTCAATGCCAAAATATTTAAGTTCGGTTAAAATCATTTCACGCAGTTCTGGTGTGTTTTCACCAATTCCTGCCGTAAAACAAATGCCATCAATTCCATCAAGTGCAGCAATATAACTGCCAATGTATTTTTTGATGCGATATGCAAGCATATTTAATGCAAGAATTGCTTGTTTGTTGCCATTTTCAACTGCTTCGCACAAATCACGCATATCACTGCTGAGTTCCGAAACACCCAAAAGTCCACTTTCTTTGTTTAAGATGTCTGTTATTTCGTTTAAATCATAGCCAGTTTTGTTTGCCAAAAATTGCAAGATGTTTGGGTCAAGGTCACCACATCTTGTGCCCATAATCAAGCCTTCAAGTGGCGTTAAGCCCATTGATGTATCAATACATTTGCCGTTTTTTATTGCTGAAATACTACTTCCGTTGCCAATGTGGCATGTTACAAGTTTACAGTCGTCAAATGGCCTGCCAATATAGTCGGCAAGTTTTTCACCAACAAATTTGTGGCTTGTGCCGTGTGCGCCATATCTGCGAACATGGTAGTCACGATAATATTTCATTGGTATGCCATACATATATGCATAGTCTGGCATTGTGCTGTGGAATGCTGTATCAAAAACTGCAACATTTGGTATTTGTGGGGCAACTTTCATGCAACCTTCTATGCCTGCACTGTTTGGTATTGCATGAAGTGGTGCAAAGTCAACAAGACTTTTTAAGTCGTTTAAAATTTTTTCATTGACCAAAGTTGACTTGGTGTATGTTTCGCCACCAGACACAACTCTGTGACCAAAAGCATCAATTTCGCTGATTTTATCTATCACTCCAATTTGCGCATCTGTGAGTGTTGACAAAATAAGTTCAATGGCATCGGCGTGATTTTTTAACTCTCTCTTTAAAATTGTTTCAACACCTCTTGCCTTGTGTTTTAAAAAACTGCCGTCCATACCAACTCTTTCTGCATTGCCTTTTGCAATAACTTCTTCGGTTTCCATGTCTAAAAGTTGATATTTTAAACTACTGCTACCTGCATTAACAACTAAAACTTTCATATATACTCCTATAACTAATTTATTATAAAAAAAATTTACAAAAATGTAAAGTGTTATTTTAAAACTAATCACATTAAATTTTTTACAACTTAATTTGTTTTTATTTAACTTTGCTTAAAATCAAGCAATGAGCATTGAAATATGCTGATATCCGTTTTATTAACAATTCACTATATTTTTTTGTTTACATGAAAAAATCAATTTTGCAAATGTGCAACAAATTTTAAAAAAACAAGAAAATATTTTTAAATTTTTTTGGATACTATTCTTATCTTATTTTCAAATTTTATTCTAGTCGCTTACAAAAAATTATCTTAAATTATACAAACATAATGGATATAATTTAAGCATAAAATTTTTTATGGA
>JBJFDJ010000029.1:0-8090 GCA_051889975.1 Christensenellales bacterium | reverse complement strand
CTTTCGGTTTGGGCAAAGTGCGTTTTACCAAGTCTGCTCCCATTTATGTTTTTTACAAAAATATTAACCGATTTAGACTTTGTGAGTGGCATAACAAAAAAATTGAGCAAATTAACAAAGTTTTTGTTTAATGCACCCAGCGTTAGTGCATACATTTTTTTTATGAGTTTAATAAGTGGATATCCAGTTGGAGCAAAACTTATAAGCGAGTTTTATGAAGCAGGTGTTATATCCACAAAACAAGCAAACAAGTTGACAACTTTTTGCTCAACAAGTGGACCTTTGTTTATAATTGGCAGTGTTGGAACGGCAATGTTTTTTAACAAGCAACTTGGCTATATTTTGTTTGCAAGCCAAATTTTGTCAAGCATATTAAATGGCATATTGTTTAGGAAATGTTATAGAGATGACTATGAAAAACCTTTTAAAACAAACGCAAAAAATTTAAGTGAAATTTTGCCAAATAGTATGAGTTCAAGCATAACAAGTTGTTTGATTGTTGGTGGCTATATTGCGATATTTTTTATGATAATTGACCTTGCAAACAGCCTAAACTTGTTTATGCCACTAAACTCTGTTTTAAGTTTTATACTTTCGCCCTTTGGCGTTGACTTAAACACAGCAAGCGCTTTAACAAATGGCATAATAGAAATCAGCAAGGGTTGTAACAGTTTGGCAGGCTTAAATTTGCCAACAACACTGCTCGGCACTCTTGCAAGTTTTGTAATAAGTTTTGGTGGATTTAGCGTGTTTTTTCAGTCAATCACATTCCTGTCAAAATGCCAAGTTAATATGGGATTTTACTTGTTGCAAAAATTTACGCATGGCATTTTAAGTGCAGTCATCACTTTTATTATATGCCTGTTTGTGTTTTAGTTTTTATTAATATTTAAACTAAAAAAAATAAACATATATTTTAGATTTCAGACATTTTAAATTATTTAATGTTTAACTATAAAATTTATGTTTGAATAACAAATTAGAATATGATAAAAAAGAACTCTAATAGAGTTCTTCTATTTTATTCTTTAATTCGTCAAACGCAAATTGTATTGACCTAAATTTTTTGCTCATTTCGTCAAAGGCAGTAACCAGTGCAGATACAATTTTTGCATCTTTGTATTTTGTGCTATATTTTATTGTTTTTAATATGTAAATCAATTCTTCTTTTAAGTATTCTTTAAGTTTTCGTTCGGTATAAACACAACTGATGACATTGTCGCAGATGTTTTTTATATCTTCCCAAACATCACTTGCTTTTTGTTCTTCAACAGGAATTTCAAAAGGTGGTTGAGTGATGAAGTTGTTGCTGATGTGATAACTCTGCTCTTTTTGATTTTGCAAATCGTCATATTGCTCGTGTTCGGTTTTTATTTGATTGTTAAAAATGTTTTGATTTTGCACATTTTGATGGCCATTAAAAACAGGTTCGTCTTTTAAATCTTGCTTAAAATTTTGTGTCATTGCGTCAACGTTTTGCGAGCCATTTTCAAAGTTGAAATGCTCTGAAATTGCATCTCTAAAAGGCACCAAAAGTGTGTTTGCAAACAACTTATAACTGTCAGTTCTGCTTTGCGCAGGAAAATTTTCGTTTATAAAACTATAAAAATCCATACGTTTTGCATCGCACTCAACAAGCAAGCAAAAAACAAAGGCAACCAAACTTTTTGGAGTTGATGGAACGGCAAAACTGCCGTTGTTTAAACGGTTTTTAACTTCTGCCCTATGAAATTCACGCGAAAAATCAAAATCAGTCATACAGTCTTTGATAAAATTGTATAGTTCGCCACTTTGAGCAAGCATATTTAAAACCTTTGAAATTTTGATATCAGCCAAGATAAATTTGCCGTTTATCATGTCATTGCAACCAGCAATAAATTGTGATATTTTTGATAATTCTTCATTTGAAACTTGTAACATAATAATCTCCTAGTTAAGTTATTATAACACAAAATCCAAATTGAATAAAGATATTTTATTTACTTTGCAAAAAAAATGTGATAAAATTATACAACATAATAAAAAATTAAATATCACTTTGGAGAAATATGAGAAATAACAGCAACTGGTTAAACAACCCTGTGTTTGTGCCAGACAACACAATAAACAAGTTAATTTTTTTGTTTGTGCTAGACAAAATGGAAATTCCACTAACCGAAGATAGCATAATTGACATTTGCACAAGCCGTAACGAATGGCTTAAATACATGGATTGCAAAGATGTTATGTGGCAACTTTTGGATGTTGGCTACATTGCCAAAACTGCAAACGAAGATGTTCCACGCTACAATATAACAAATGAAGGAAGAAATTGTTTGAGCAATTTTTACTTAAAAATTCCAAGTAGCACTCGTGAAGAAATAACAGTTTTTGCAAAAGAAAACCGCATGGTGTTTAAACGTGCACAAGAATACACTGGCACATATTATAAAAACAGTGATGGCTCATACACAACGGCGCTTAAAATTAAAGACCCACTTCAATCACAAAATTTGTTTGAGTTGAAAATAGTTTTGCAAAGCAGAAAATCAGCCGTAAATGCAACAAAAAAATGGCGAGAAAAAGCACCTTCAATTTATGAAAGTGTTTATGAAATTTTGTGTGATGACGACACAAACAACTAAAAAACTTTGAAGCAAAAAAAATATAATAAAAATGCTGACGTAAGTTTTGTTAAAAACTTCAATATAATTTGTTTGTTAACATTTAAAAAAAATTGCAAATTATATAAAAGTTTTAAAATTTGAGCAAAAATATTATTTAAAATTGAGCAATAACATACAAAAAATGGAGTAACTACTACCCCATTTTTTTATTTGTAATTATCTGGCAAATCGTTTTCTAAAAGCACAACATCGCCTGATTTTAAAAATGTTTTAAATTGGTTTGTAACTTCAAACAAACTGTCTTGCATAAAGATATTTTTTTCATCAAAGCCTGCTTCCAAAAGTCCTTGTTTGATGTTTTCACTTTGATTTTTGTTGACCAAAATTGCAATGTCGGCAACTTTTGCAATGCGTTTGCCAAGTTCTACATTTTCAACTTTTTCTCTTTTGCCAAGTTCCACAAGCCCCGGCGTTACAACAATTTTTCTTCTGCCATCAAACAATTTTAATGTCTTAAGCGCAACTGCTGTTCCTTGAATGTTGCTGTTAAAACTATCATCAATAATAAGCACATTGTTGTCAAGTTTTTTAAGTTCTAACCTATGTTCTGCTGACTGCAAGCCTGCAATAACTTCAACAACTTGTTTTATTGTAAGCCCAAGTTTAAGTGCCAAAGCACCGGCACAAAGTATGTTTTGAATGTTGTGTTCGCCCAAAATTTTTGTCTTTGCCTTGTATTCCTTGTTTTTGTAACAAATAACGAACTCCAAACCATCTTCTGTTGCAACTATATCTTTTGCCCACAAAAGCGATTTTTCATCATCGCAAACAGCAACTTTGTTTTTTAAAGTGCATCTTTCATATAATTTTGCAGTGTTTTCATTTGCACAGTTAAAAACGCAATATGACTCCCCACCAAGAGATTCTGCAAGTTCATATTTTGTGTTTAAAATGTTATCTAGTGTTTTAAAAGTGTCAAGGTGCTGTTCGCCAATTGAAGTGATGATGCCAGCATCAGGTTTAACCATTTTGCAAAGTTCTTTTATTTCGCCTGTTTTAATTGCGCCCATTTCGGCAATTAACACTTCGTCATCATCTTTTAATTCGTTTAACACAACTTTTGTTATGCCCATAGGCGTGTTAAAGCTAGAAGGCGAACAACAAACTTTATATTTTTTTTCTAAAAAACTTTTAAGAAAAAACTTTGTGCTGGTTTTTCCGTAACTGCCGGTTATGGCAATTTTGATGAGATTTTTGTGCTTTTTCAATTTCCTTTCGCACGCTTTTTTGTAAATATAATTGATTAACAATTCAAATGGATAAATGATTATGCTTGCAAGTGGCACAACAATAGGTATTAAAATTGGAATTAATGAAATAACTGAAACTCTTAAATACATTGTGTATTCAAGCGACAGCATCAAAAATGAAAAATTGATAATCAAGTAAATAACAAACAACAAAAAATACAACCTAAACATACGCTTTGTTAATTTTAATGGTGTTTTTTGTGGTATGTCATACATCTTTTTTGCAAACATAATTGCAAAAGTAAAATAAAAAATCAACCCTATGTAGCCAAGCAATTTGTTATCTTGAAACGCATTAAACAAAAAGTTTGTTACAAGCATGCACGCAAACGACAAAAATGAAAGCATAGTAATTCGGCTAACCCACTTTGCCTTTGTGTCCTTTAGCCATGTTCCGTATTTATCAACTTTGTATGAAGATAGTTGTATGATTTGCAAAAATTTGTATGACAAAAAACACAACACAACAGAGTTTAAAACACTTATTGCAATCAAGAAATATAAATCTGGGTTGTTCCAATTAAAAATACTCATAAAATCTCCTATTTAAAAAAGTTGATGACAATTTTGTTGAAGTAGTCTGGTTTTTGCAAATAACAAAAATGCCCACATCCTTCAATTCTTATTATAGCACTGTCTTGTATTAATTTGTTAAGTTTTTTTGCCATATAAATTGGCGTGTCTTTATCTTCTGTTCCCCAAACAAGCAAAGTTGGTGCCACAATGTTTTTTGCCATATCACTTAAATTGGTGTTAACAATGTTGTTAAAAACAGGTTTTAAACAATCGGGCATTGCCTTGTAATCACTGCTACCATAGCCAGTTAAATCTTTTTTAATCAAGCCTTTTTGTTTTAATTTTTTTAAGGTTTTATATTTTAAAATTTTGATTTTTTTTGACAGACTAAATCGTGGCTTTATGCCAGCGCTGTCAACTAGCACAACCTTGTTAACTTTTTGGGGTTCTAAACTTGCAAGCATAATTGCAACTCTTCCACCAAAACTATGCGCAACAACGTTGACTTTGCCAATGTTTTCGCTTGCCAAAAGTTCGCTTACAATTTTGTAGTAATCGTGCAAAGTAAAAGTTTCGGGTGGTTGTTCACTGCCACCAAATGCCGGAAAATCAATTGTTAAAACAGAAAAATCATTTAAAAGCAATTGTTTTTCTAGGTATCTAAAACTATTTAAATTGCCACCCCAACCATGCAACAAAAGAATTGTATCGACCTGATTTTGACCTTTTGAAAATCTGTATGTAATTTTTAAACCATTTAAAGTTTTTTTCATATCACCTACTTAGCAAACATAACTAAACAATTTTCGCCATCGGCATAATACTTTTTTCTTACATCAACAGTTTTAAAACCAAATTTTTTGTAAAGTTTTATTGCTTTTTCATTATTTTCTCTTACTTCCAAAAAGTATTTATCCAAGCCTTGCTCAATTTTGTAATCACTTGCTTTTTGCATGAGATTAAATCCCAACCCAAGTTTTCTAAACTGTGGCAAAACGGCAATTTTTAAAAGATTTAGGTCATTGCCAGTTTGCCATAGCCCAACATAGCCAACGACCAAGTTTTTGTGAGTTGCAACAATATAATGCCTGTCGCTTAAACTCAACTCATCCACAAAAGTTTGTTCACTGTATTTTTCATAGCCATCAAAACATTGCTCATCAATAATTGACAAGGCATTTGCATCGTTTATATCAGCAAGCCTATATTTTACATTTTGATTTATGTCTTGCATAAGACCAACTTCTGCCTGACTTTGTTTTATGTAAATTGGGCTGAGTTCATTGATGTTTACAAAACTCTGCTCTTTTGCCTTTTGCTCAATCAAATTTATCAAACTATCTTTGTCAACATCAACACAATTTACATCATTGTAGTTTTCAAAAACCGATTTTTCTGCGCTAGAATAATAAATTTTTAAGCCGTTTTCTTTGGCAAATTTTTGCAAGTTATCTATTTTTGAAAAACCATACTCTTGACATCTGTGCTCTTTAAAAATTGCATAGTAATGCTCTAAATTTCCACTATCTAGCAAAACAATAAAATCAGTATCTTTTATATTATATGAAATTAATTCAAATGAGTTTACGGCAACGATTTTTTTGCTTGTTGCACAAACAATGCCCTTTAAGACAGCCATGCCAATTCTTATGCCCGTAAAAGAGCCGGGGCCAGTAACCAAGCCAAAGCAATCTATTTGTTCTATGGCTAATTTTGATTTATTTAGGCAATCAAAAATGCATGGCATAATGTGTTCACTAAACGCATTTTCCATTTTAACTCTGTTTGTTGCAGTTTGATTTTTACAAACGATTTCGGCAAATTTGCCAGTTGTGTTAATTGCAAGTATGTTCATATATCAATTCTCTTTTTTACAAATTTTCAACCTTGAAAAGTCTTTCTGTTTCGCCAAGTTTTTCGATTGTTATTTTAATTAAGTTTTTTGGCAAAAGCGATGCTATGTTTTCTGCCCACTCTATTATGCAAACTGCATCTCTGTTGCCAAAATATTCTGTTAGCCCTGTTTCCAAAATTTCATCAATATCTTCAATGCGATACATGTCAAAGTGATATAACTTTAACCTGCCATCTAAATATTGATTCATAAGCGTAAAAGTTGGGCTGGTGACTGGTTGAGTTATGCCAAGTGACTTTGCCAAAAACTGAGTGAAAGTTGTTTTGCCAGCGCCCAAATCACCATTTAATGTTACAACTTCTCCACCTTTTAAACACGATGCAAATTGCTTTGCAAACTCTTGCGTGTCCAACAAATTTTTACAAACTTTTTCCATAAATTTACCTACTCTACAACGCAATCAATCAATTTTGGCAATTTTGTTTTTTTGCCTATGTTAAAGCAACTTAACAAATCTGATTTGATTTCGTTTAAATTATCAACTTCATTATAATACATAGTTGCCAATTTGTCACCAATTTTAACAAAACTGCCAAGTTTAACAGACAAAATAATGCCAGTGTCATCTTGCCTTTTTAAAACGCCATTTATCTTTTGCAAATTGTGACCAATCATGCCAATCTTTGATGTGTCAATAAAATTTACATAGCCCGTTTTGCCTGCAAAAACATCGGCTTTTTTGTTTGCTTTTAACAATATGTTTGGATTTTCAAAAACTTCTGTGCTTCCACCTTGACTTTGCACAATTTGTTTTAATTTTTCTTTGGCATTTTTTGTTGAAATGCTGTTATCAAATAGTTGTTGCGCTTCGGTTAAAGAGTTACATTTCCCACTTTTTATCAATGCCAAACTACACAATTTTTTTGAAACTTCATACAAGTCATTTTTTGCGCCATCCAAAACCTGAAAACTGCTATAAACTTCAAAGTTATTGCCCACAAAGTTTGAAAGTGGCTGTTCCATACTGCTTATGACTGCACAGACATTTAATCCTGCCTTTTTGCCAATTTTGACCATTAATTTTGCAAGTTTTATGCTGTCATTTTTTGTCTTCATAAAAGCGCCACTACCATACTTGCAGTCTAGCACAATTGTCTTTGCTCCACAGGCAATTTTTTTACTCATTATGCTACTTGCAATCAAACTCAAATTTTCAACCGTTCCACTGTTGCTTCGCAGTGAATAAATAATTTTGTCAGCCAGTGCAAAATCTGCGCTTTGCGAAATTATGCTTGCGTTGTTTTTTTTAATTAAACTTATAAATTCATCAGTAGAAATCTCTGTGTTGTAGCCCTTAAACACTTCCATTTTGTCAGCAGTGCCACCCGTAAAGCCCAAACTTCTGCCACTCATTTTGGCAACTTTAACGCCAACACTTGCAAGAACAGGCACAACTATTAATGTGGTTGTGTCGCTAACGCCACCAGTGCTGTGCTTATCAACACAATTTCCAATGCTGGATAAATCAAGCGTTTTGCCACTATGCGCCATACTCATTGTTAAATTGAAAGTTTCATCAAAAGTCATACCCTTTAAGCAAACAGCCATCAACAAACTTGTTGTTTGATAATCTTTAATTAACCCACTGCAAACTCCATCAACAAAAAATTGAATTTCTTGCTTTGATAGTTCTTGCCCGCTTTTCTTTTTTTCAATAATATTTAAAATATCCATATTTAATATTATACAGCGAACAAAATTTTAAATCAAACTTATATGATATAGTTAAAAATTTTTTGTTTT
>JBJFDJ010000028.1:5045-8487 GCA_051889975.1 Christensenellales bacterium | reverse complement strand
AAAGAGCAGAAAAAAGAGCAGAAAAAAGAGCAGAAAAAAGAGCAGAAAAAAGAGCAAGCAAAAAAGCAAAAGAATCAAAAGAAGTTTTTAAAGACGATGAACTTGAAAAAGAAGAAAACAACAAGGCAAAAGAACCAAAAGAAATTATTGATTTTACAAAAAAGAGAACAGTTCGCCAACACGACATTGCAGATGAAACACACGAAGTTAACATGGAAGAATCTAATTTAACTTTTTAATTAAACTTAACTTACAAAGTGAACAAAAAAGTCATACGGCTTTAATGATTCACTTTTTTTATGCCCAAAAATATGGCAATTTTCGTTTTTGAAGCAATTGAAAATTTTTTTATGAATAATCTATCAAAGGCTAATTTTGTGCTAGTTGCGTCATCAAAAACAAAACAATTTGCTTTACGTGGTTAAATATTTTGGTTGGCAATATTCACTGTTACATCAAAAAAGGTGGAGACGTAAATAATCTCACACCTTTTTTAGTTATGAAAAATCAGAGCCTAAACTATTAAATTGTTCATGAGTGCATGATGAAAATTCAAGTTTGTCATTGTTATAAATTGCCAAATCTTCAAAATTTGAATTTTCTAAATCATAATCATTTTTAAATTGTAGCAACCATTTTTTTGTGTTTTCATTTAATGGAAAATACAGAACTAACTGCAAAGGTCCACCTGTGCAATGAGTTAAATATGTAAATTCATAACTCAATAAGTTTTCTTTTAAAATTTTATCTTTGCCATCGGCAAAAATCTTTTCGGTATTTAATTCGTTGCATACATTTAAATTATTTAAATTATCATCCGACATCAAAACATGTTGAATATTGTGATAAAAATGCCAAATTAATTTTAAAGGTTCACTATACTTTGTATCTTTTCCTACGTGGTCACAAATAAATGGGCTGTTTCCATTGTTGCATAATTTGATTATATCTTTGCCACGAATCTTGTCGTAAAATTTTATGCATTCATCAACAATATCATCAAAAAGAACATCAAATTCAGGTAAAGAATTTTCTGTTTGACTTTCTTTATTATAAATATCTTGCAAATGTTGTTTAACATCATTTAGATGATTGTTTAAAAGTTTAATTTTATCTTTTTTAGGTATTTCAGTGATAGGCATTGTTGAAGTTAATGAAAATTTATCACAATTGCTAAAAATATCTAAAATTGCGTCCATACTATATTCCATATTAATCCCTCCAATCTTATTAATAAACTGCTGTGCAATCAAAAAACTTATAAAGCTTACATATTGAACTAATTCAAATATCTTTTTAATCAGTTTTAAACTTTCTTCAAGTTCAATTGTAGGTCCAAAACTTGCAAAAGTTTTTATCCCGTTATCGTGCAAAATTTTTAAGGCTTCCAATCTCTCGCTGTAAAAAGAAATACGAAACACTTCTTTCAAAATGTTTCGTATGACTCTCTCTTGGCGGAGAGTGAGGGATTTGAACCCTCGCGCCGATTTCTCGACCTAACACCTTAGCAGGGTGCCCCCTTAACCACTTGGGTAACTCTCCATGGTTATTTAATTTTTTTAATTAATTTTTTTGCAATATTTTTTTTGTAATCAATTTTGCAATATTTGGTTTTAATATTTTTAGAAATATTTTGTTGTAATGATTTTTGCATATATTATATATTGTTGACCATAGTTTTAACTTTGAACAACAGTAAAATTTATCATATTAATTTTTATATGCAAAAGCATTATATCAAACACTTTTAATATTGTCAAGCAACAGAAACAATTATTTATTTGCTTTTTTGTTTTAATTAATTTAAAACGATGTGATTTTTTATAATGATGTCAGGTTATAAATCTTACATAATTTGTTTGTGGGCATGTAAAAAGTTGCCATTTTTTAATTTTTTGAAATGCACACATCAAGCCAAATTGGTAAAAATAAATCAATAAAAAACATCATATAAAGCAAAAATATCATATGTAAAATTGCAAAATAAGATAATAATATGTGTTTTTTTATAAATATTTTGCTTTATGTTGCATTTTTTGTTATAATTTATGCATGGAATTAATTATAATTATTGTTTTATGTGCCATTAATCTTTTGTTGGGAATTTTGTTAGTGTTTAAAAAGCAAACAAAATCTGGCGATAATGTTTTGCAAGAGCAACAAAAATTGTTGGAAAAATTAAATGAGCAAATGAGAGTTGAATTTATAAATCAACAGGCGCTTGTTAGGGAAATGAACAACTCGGTTTTGGAGCAAATTAAGTTGTATAACAACAATGTTGTTGACAGCGTTAAAGCGCTGAGTAGTGCGAGTAGCAAGGAACTTGAAATAATAAATCAAAAGATGACTGAACTAACTGCCAGCAATATAACTCAAATGGAAAAATTGATTGCTGTTACAAGTGAAAATTTATCAAAACTGCAACAGAGCAATGAGAAAAAACTTGATGAAATGCGAATGACAGTTGACGAAAAATTAAATGCAACTTTGCAAGACAGACTTAACAAAAGTTTTGCCATTGTAAGCGACCAACTGCAAGCAGTTACAAAAGGTCTTGGCGAGATGCAAAGTTTGGCAAGTGGTGTGGGTGACCTTAAAAAAGTTATTAACAACGTTAAAACAAGGGGAACTTTTGGCGAAGTGCAGTTAAACGGTTTGCTTGAACAAATGCTTGCACCAAATCAGTTCGCAAGTCAAGTTAACACAAACCCAGAAAACAATGACCGTGTTGATTTTGTAATATATCTTCCCGGCAAAGATGACAAAAATGTCATGCTTCCTGTTGATGCAAAATTTCCTATGGAAGACTATGTTAGGCTTGTTGATGCCATGGACAGTGGCGATGTTGATTTAATTGCAAAAAGTCAAAAGGCGCTTGAAGCCAGAATTAAAGAAGAGGCAAAAAACATAAACAAAAAATATATTTGCATACCAAACACAACTGATTTTGCAATAATGTATTTGGCAACAGAAGGACTTTATAGCGATGTTATTCGCAACACTGCGTTAGTTGAAAAACTGCAACAAGAGTTAAGAATTTTGATTTGTGGACCAACAACATTGTCGGCACTTTTAAATAGTTTGCAGATGGGCTTTAAGACTTTGGCAATTGAAAAGAGAAGCGCAGAAATTTGGAATATGCTTTCAGTTTTTCGCAAAGAGTTTGCAACCTATGTTGAGCTTTTGACAAAAACGCAAAAAAAATTGGGCGAAGTAAGTAGCACCATAGAAGATGCAACCAAAAAAAGTCAAAAAATCACAAAACAGTTGTCAAAAGTTGAAGAAATTGGTGACGGCAGTGAAGATTAACAAAAAAAGCCACCAAAGTCAGCCTTGCGCCTTTACTTTGACGGCTTAACACATAACAAACACATAACAACTAAATAATAAAACATCAAAAGCCACCAAGTTGGACGTCCCACCCAACTTGACGGCTTTTTTA
>JBJFDJ010000028.1:0-4945 GCA_051889975.1 Christensenellales bacterium | reverse complement strand
CAAATAAATTTCTTTGCAAATTTTTATAGTTAATCTTATTGCTTGTGCTGTTGATAAATCGTTTAACAAATCAATTTCTTTTTCTATCCTTTCATATTCACATTGCTTGTCTTTGCTTAAATTGCTAACAAACTTGTCTAGTAAACGACAAACCTTGTTGCTTTGTGATAGTTCTTTTGCCGAAACATATCTTTCATCAAAAGTTGTTTTGATAGTTTTAAATAAAAAATCCATTTGCACCTCCAAAATACTATTTTTTAGTATTTATATCACAATAATATACTTAAAATGCGTATTTGTCAAACAAAAAATGCTAGTATTTAGTATTTTTATTTAAATTTATACTAAATAATAACAAAATATATTTTTTTAATTTATAATTTAACTATAGGTAATTAAAATGAGATTAAAAGAAACAAGAGAACTAAATAGTATTTCACAAAAGCAACTATGTTTGGATTTATCAATTCCAACAACAACTTACAATGGTTACGAAAAAGGAAGAAGTCAACCAGATATTGATACTCTTTGCAAACTAGCAGATTATTTTAATGTATCACTTGATTATCTTTGTGAGCATGAAACAAAACATGTAATAGATACAAGTAATTGGAGTGACACAAAAAAAGGAGTTGCAGAGATATTAAATCAGTTGTCAGAACAAAATAGTCTTGTTTTGCTTGGATATGTAACTCACATGTTAAAACAGCAAAATCAATAAAAGACAAAGCCACCAAAGTCAGTCTTGTTCTTTTACTTTGAAATTGCAGTAATTTATTGGTATTTTATATAAATTTTTTATTGTATTTTTTTAGCACAAGCATAAAAACTTGTTTTTAACACAACCTAACAAAAACAGGAGTTGTTATGAAAAAAAAGACAAGTTTGATTTTAAGTTTATGTTTGTTTGGCGTTGGCATTATGCTTGTGGTGGGTGGAATGTTTACAAGCAGTTACAACAACTCACACTTTAACAAAAACACATACATAAATGGCACAAATGTTGGTGGCTACACTGTTGACAAAGCAACAAAAGTTGTTGCCGAAAAGATGAACAGCGAACTTGACGACATAAACATAAAAATAATATACAAAGACAAGATTTGGCAGTTTGACAAGTCTGATTTTGACACCGACACTGCAGTTAAAGATGTTGTTAACACTGCGTTTAGGTCAAGCAAATTTAAGAACAAAGATGTTGTAAACTATGTTGCTCAAAAAACTGGAAATTTTACAACTGGCTTGAAAGCAGTGTTTAAAAATTTTGACAAAAAAATTGATGAGATAGAAAAAGAAATTAACACCCAGCCACAAAATGCGTATGTAGAGTTTAAGCCAAATGACGAAAAGATGTTTAATGTTGTTGAAGCAGAAAGTGGCGTTAAACTAAACAAAGAAAAACTTATAAAAGACCTTGAAAAAAGTTTTTTAAACACAAAAGATATTACTGTTTATGCCACAACAACAAGTGTTGAGCCAGACATAAAAGCAAACTATTTTGATGACAAATTAAACTTGCAAAGCACTTTTTCAACAAGTTTAAAAAACAGCCAAGAAGGCAGAAGACACAATGTAAGTTTGGCGCTAAAAAAATTGAATGGCTTGGTTGTTAAGCCAAACGAAATGATAAGTTTTAACAGCATAACAGGTCCACAAACCGAAGCAGGTGGCTACGAAAATGCTGTGATAATTTTCAATGGCAAATTTACAAACGGCATTGGTGGTGGAATTTGTCAGGCAAGCACAACACTTTACAATGCACTTGTTCTTGCAAATTTGCAAATTGATGAAGTGCACAAACACACTTTGCCTGTTAAATATGTTGAATTGTCACTTGACGCAATGGTCAGCGATGGCTACTCTGATTTGATTTTTACAAACAACAGCGAAAATGATATTTACATCAAAAGTTATGTAAATGGCGACGACGCAACGGTTGAAATCTATGGCAAGTCTATACCCGAAAACACAACAATAAAACGAGTTGCCGAATTTATTGGAAATATTCCACACAACGGCGACAAAATTGTGCCAGATGTAAATGGTGAGTATGCAGACAAAGTGCTTTACAAGGGCGAATATTACCGCTTAAAATATCCTTGCGAGGGCTATGAGGCAAAGGCGTTTAAGGAATATTATAAAGATGGCAAATTAATTGACCGAGAAGAAATTAGGCACGAAAAATATCAACCACAAGATGGCATAATAATAGAAGGCACACAAGAACTTCCAGAAGGCTTTGTTTTGCCAGAACAAACTGTTGAATTCATTAAGCCAGAAGCACAATAAACTTGGTTAATGTTTTATGATATAAATAATTGTAAAAATAAAATGAAAACAATTAAATAAAATAAAACACAAATAAATATATAGAAAAAATAAAAAAGCCGTCAAGCTGGGCAATGTCCAACTTGGTGGCTTTGTTTTAACCTATTTTTGTTTGTTAACAATTTATTTGTGTTAATTTAATAGTTTCCACGATTTTTTAATAAAAAATTATGTTTTTTTGCGAACATAATGTAAACACAAAAAGCGCCACCAAAACTGACGCTTTGCACCAGTTTTGACGGCTACGCCAATGTAATATGTTTGCTAAAAATTACGTTGCCTATTAATTTCATACAAACAAGCTGTTGTGGCACAAGCAATGTTTAATGAATCTATACCATCACGCATTGATATTTTTACAAAATCGTCTGCTTGCTCGTTATAAAATTTGCATAATCCATCAGTTTCATTTCCAATCAAAAGCAAAACAGGAGATGTAAAATCATAATCTTGTAGTCTGTTGTTTGTTTGAAGCGATGTCGCCACCACTTTTAAATTTTCAAATTTACTTTTTAAATCATTAACTATATTTACAAATTCACTATTACTTGAGACAAAAGTTATTGGAAGCTTAAAGAACGAGCCCATAGATGCAGTGATAACTGAGTGGTCATAAATATCAACACTGTGACCCGAATAAAAAATCTGTTCTACATTTAAAGCATCACAACTCCTAAAATTGTTCCTAAATTACCCTTTTTGGAAGGCCTATCAATTAATAACAATATTGGGTTTTTTGAATAAGCAATATTTTTTTGAGATTTCATTTTTATTATTGCCAAAATTTCACTAATATCTTCTTTATCGCTCAGTTTTTCCATAAGCGCTGGTGCTAGCACATAAATATTATTTGCTTTGTTTAAAATGCTTTTTGCCCACGAAGATAACTTTGTGCTTGCAGAATATATAAACGCTTCAATCTCCCAATCATTTTTTATTGCATCTTTTATATTTTGGACGCCTTCAACAAAAAACAATTTTGTTTGTGCTCGTTTATTTCTGTTTTCTTTTAATGACAAAATCTGTTGAAATGTTGCATTATCTTTTCCAATGTTTATAGTTTTCATTGTTTTAACAGCTCCATAATTATATTATCTAAAGTTGTCGTCAACCAGCCCGTAAGGGACATTTGACAGCAACTCTTGCTAATTATTTGGCATTTTTTATTATACAAAATAAAAAAATGACAATTATATTAATTGTTGTTATTGCAAATTTAAAATTTATTTATTAATCATAAATGTCAACATAAAATGATAAAGTATAAATTGCAACTTTTTGAAGAACAATTTTCTTTAAAAATAACGTCTTAATTACGCAAAATAATAAGTGTGTTATGGTTAATTTAACATCGAATAATCAAAAAGTCAAGGGAAATAAGTAAATATAAATCACATTTATAACCCTTATTAAATTCCATTAAAATTTTAAAAAAACTCTATGTCTTATATATTTTTAAATTTGTTTGCTATTTTTTAAAAAAATAAATATACTAAATACAGTTAAAGGAGATTGATTTATGAACAAAGTTGTTGTTGTGGGTTGTGGAAATGTTGGCATGGCTTATGCGTATGCACTTGTCATAAGTGGAAGTTATGTTGACGAACTTGTTTTGATAGACATTAACAAGCAAAAGGCAGAAGGTGAAGCCATGGACTTGAATCATGCGCTGTGCTATGCACCAAAAAATATGATTATCAAAAGTGGTGATTACAGCGAGTGTGACGATGCTGACATAGTTTGCATTTGCGCTGGTGCAAATCAGGCAGTGGGCGAAACAAGAACAGACTTAACAGCCAAAAACATCAAGGTTTTTAAGTCTATTGTTGGTGAAATCAACAAGACAAAATTTAACGGCATATATTTGGTTGCAACAAATCCACTGGACACTATGACTTATGCAACAATGAAATTGTCCAAATTTGCTCCAAACAGAGTTTTGGGCAGTGGAACAACACTTGACACTGCAAGGCTAAAATACGAAATTGGCAAAGAATTAAACACAAGTGCAAAAGATATTCATGCATATGTTTTGGGAGAGCATGGCGACAGCGAGTTTGTTGCTTGGGAAAATGCAATGGTTGGTGGCAACAAATGTTCTGATTGGTTAAGTGATGAGCAACGCCACAACATTTCTTACAGTGTGCGAACAAGCGCTTATGATGTAATACAAAAAAAGGGAAACACGTGTTATGGCATTGGCATGTGCCTTTTAAAAATAACAAACGCAATTTTAAACAACGAACACGCAATTTTAACCGTATCTTGCTACAACATTGAGCACGATGTGTATTTTTCAAAGCCAGCCATTGTTGGCAAAAATGGCATAGAAAAACAACTATATATAAATTTAAGCGAAAACGACTCTGCACGCCTTTTGTCAAGCATAAACGAACTTCAAAAGGTCAAAGACGAGATAAGCAAATAAATAGACTTTTGCAAACAAATTATAGCGAAATTTTAATCAACTTGCATTAACATCATTAAAATTTAAATAAAAATAATTGTTGATTTTTGCTTTTTTGCATGTAATAAAAAAAGAACCTAACAAGCCCAAAAGGCAATTTTAAAGTGGTATGCTACACGGGTGTTAAGTTCTTTTTTGTTTGCGTTTTTA
>JBJFDJ010000027.1:0-9346 GCA_051889975.1 Christensenellales bacterium | reverse complement strand
AAAGGAGTTGTTTATGGCAAACAAAGTAACAATTTGTGGTATTGATACCTCAACTCTACCAAAGTTAAACGAACAAGAAACAATAGACTTGCTAAAAAAGGCAAAATCAGGTGACAAAGAAGCAAAAAAGTTATTTATCATTGCAAATTTAAGGCTTGTTTTAAGCGTGGTGCAACGATTTGGTGCAAAAAATCAAAATCCCGACGATTTATTTCAAGTTGGTTGCGTGGGATTGATTAAATCAATCAACAATTTTGATACAAGTTTAAATGTAAAATTTTCCACCTATGCAGTTCCTATGATTATTGGTGAAATTCGCCGATTTTTAAGAGATAATTACAGTTTGCGAATTAGCAGAAGCATAAGAGATACGGCATATCAAATTTTAAAAAGCCGAGAAAAATTAAGCAAATTAAATGGCGAAGAACCAAGCCTAGATATGATTGCAAATGACTTAAACATTCCAATAAGTGAAGTATCTTTTGCGCTAGATGCCATAAGTGAACCTGTGAGCATGTTTGAACCTGTTTACAACGATGGCAGTGAAACTGTTAGGGTTATGGACCAAATTGGTGACAAAAAGAACAATCAAGATGAATGGGTTGAAAATTTTGCCTTAAAAGATGCCCTTAAAAAATTGGGAAAGCGAGAAAAACAAATCCTGCTTATGCGCTATTATTTGGGCAAAACGCAAATTGAAGTTTCAAGTGAAGTTGGCATAAGCCAAGCACAAGTATCTCGCCTAGAAAAAAATGCCATTGACCAAATGCGAAAAGACATGGGTTATTAAATTAAAATATTTCAACTTTACAACAAAACAAGAAATCTTATTATTTTTTAAAAAATATAATAATCAACAAAAAAGCAAGAACTATCTTGCTTTTTATTTTATGCTAAAACATATTTTGTTAAAGTGGATTCTACTGATGTATTAGTTGTTATTTCATGTGCATGAAATTTAACTTCTGTTTCACTTAAAACAGTTAAAGTTACATCCATTGTATAATCACCCAATATTAATTGTGTTGTATAAACTGTTTTGTTATTTTGTATGTTTTTTGTGAATATGTATAAATATCTATTATCTTGAAAAATATTATTTGAAATTGCATTTAAAGGTTCATACTCACTACCAATTAAATATGCTTCTGTTGATGACACAAATTTAAGATAACCATAATCAAAAGTTTTCTGCGCGAGCATAAAAGGTGTTTGATAATATATTGCACCTTGCTCTATGTCAATTGCATTAATAGTATATTCAACTAAAGTTGTATTATTTTCATAAGTAATAACCATTTCTCTAGTTCCTACTTTTGAACTATCAAAACCAGAAACCATTTCATCACTTATAACAACTATTGTTTTTTTGCCATCTTTGTCTGTATACTCTATTTTTCCATCTGTCAAATCTAGTTTATCACCAACATCATACACTGTTTTAAATGGTGTGTGCATTTTTATTCCTTCTTCTGCTCCAAAAGAACAACCACTTGCAAGCACAGGAAGCGCCAAAACGAGCACAAGTGCAAGTGTTACAACTATCTTACTTAATTTTTTCATAATTTCCCCCTATTGCAATTTTATCATGGGGGGGGATTGGTCAAGTAAAATTTTTATTTTTATAATTTATTATAGTTAGCAATACAAATTTTGTTTTTAAACATAAAACAGCAAAAAACATAAACACATTTTATGCTTTAATATTAAAAATTATAAAAACATTTTATGTTTTCAATTAGAAATTGTAAAAAACATTTATAAATTAACATTTAAAAAATTTGTCCTGACTTTACAATTAAAAAACGCAACAAAAGTTGCGTTTTTGCAAATTAATAATATTAAGTTTTTTATTAATTGTTAAATAATAAAATTAATATTTAATTATTTTTTCATTTTTCTTAAAAATGGTGGGATGTCGCTTCCGTCAACAAACATTCTGCCCTTGTCGTCACTTGTTGGAGCTGGGCGTTGTGGTTCAGCATATCCGTTTTGTTGATGGTTATAGGCATTTTGTTGTTGATAGCCATTGTTTTGATTTTGACCATAGCCATAATTTACATTTTGTGATGTTTGTTTGCTATAAACTTCTGCTTGACCACCAAACAAGTTGCTTGGAATGTTTGGTTCACGGTTTACACCTCCAAAAAATTGGTTGTAACCAGCGCGAACATTGTCTTGTTTTTGTTCTGGCTTTTCATCGGCAAATTTGCCACCAGTAAAGCCTGTTGCAATGATTGTTACTTCAACGCTATCAGTCATTTTGTGATTGATGCTTGTTCCAAAGATGATGTTGCAAGATGGGTCAACAACTTCTCTAACAAGTTCACTTGCTTCGTTAACTTCATCAAGTGCCATGTCAAGACCACCTTTAACATTTAACAACACGCCTGTTGCACCTTCTATTTGAGTTTCTAAAAGTGGGCTATAAACTGCGTTTCTAACAGCATCTTGCACTTTGTTTTCGCCTTTGCCAATACCAATGCCCATGTGAGCATAGCCTTTGTTTTTCATAATTGTTTTAACATCTGCAAAGTCAAGGTTAATAACACCTGGGTTGATAATGAGGTCGGTTATACCTTGAATGCCTTGACGCAAAACTTCATCGGCATACTTAAAACTATCCAAAAATGATGTGCCCTTTGGCATAACTTTTAAAAGTTTTTCGTTTGGAATGATAACCAAAGTGTCAACATATTTTTTAAGGTTTGCAATACCCTTTTCGGCATTTGCAGCACGAACTTTTCCTTCAAAAGGGAAAGGTTTTGTAACAACAGCAATAGTTAAAATGCCAAGTTCTTTTGCAACTTGTGCAACAACGGCAGCAGCACCTGTGCCTGTTCCACCGCCCATGCCTGCAGTTATAAACACAAGGTCAGCACCCTGCAAAACTTCGGTGATTTGTGCCTTGCTTTCTTCGGCTGCTTTTTGACCAATATCTGGGTCAGCGCCAGCGCCAAGCCCTTTTGTTAATTTTGCACCAATTTGAATGCGTTTTGTTGCAGGATTTGTTATCAGGGCTTGCTTGTCTGTGTTAACTGCAATAAATTCTGGTCCTTGAAAGTTATAGTTTATCATGCGTTGAACAGCATTGCAACCGCCACCGCCAACACCGATAACTTTAATTTTGGCAACTGAAGTGCTTAAAATGTTTTCTTCTTCGTTATACATAAAAATTCCCCTTTTATTTTTTAAACCAATTTTTAATCTTTTTTAAAATGCCTGTTTTGTTTGACTTTTTTTCTTTTAAAGCCATATCCAAAAGCCCCAAAATACTGCTGTAATTTGGACGATTGAGTTGTGGAACATTGCTTGTTAAAACTTCAACATTTTCGCCAATTCCTTTGCTGATGAAATCTTTTCCGCCCTTTAAAAAGCAAACGCCACCACCTGTTATGTAAACTGGAATATAGTTATTTCCACGCATTTTAATTAAGCATCTGTTAATTAAACCAACAATCATATCAAGCCTGCTGGCAACAATTTCGTTTGTAAGTTTTGCGCTAACTGGCATAATTGAACCATTTGATGAGATTTCATAAAAATCGTTGTCATTTGCCATTATGCTTAAAACAACTTTGCGTTTAAGAGTTTCGGCTTCTTTAAAAGATATTTTCAAAACTTGGCAAATATCTGCTGTGATATGCCCACCACCAATTGAAAATTTGTTTAAGTCAATAAGCCCATCACCCTTAACATAAGCCACGCTTGTTGTAAGATAACCAACATCAACCAAAATTGCACCATTGTCACGCTTTTCTGGGTCCAAGAGATACATGCTTTCGGCAAGTGGACTGCTTACATAAACAACTTCGGTTATGCCAATTGTTTTTGCTATGTTGTCAATAGTTTCTATGAACTTGTTGTCGGCAAATATCAAACAAACCGAGCCACTAAGCCTTGTTGTAACTTCACCTTTTGGGTCGATGACCTTGCGATTGTCATCAAGCAAAAAATAAATGGGACTGCGACTTATAACAGTTGACTTGTCGTCTTTGACATCTTTGCTGGCAATGTCAAACAACTTGCAAATTTGCTCTTCGGTTATTTTTGTTCGTTTGTTAAAAGCCAAACTGCAATTTTTGTTTACGACATAGCTAAATTCTGCTGGCACGCCAATATGTAATTTTGTGATTTTGAGACCACTGTTTGTTTCTGCCTTAACAATGCAACTTGCAACTGCTTCATAAAGCTTGTCTGGCTCTACAAATTCACCATTTATAAACCCAGCATAATCAACTTCGCCTGTTCCTTTGATGTTGAAAGTGTTGTTCACACCACTTTCGCCAATCATAACACTAATCTTACTAGACCCAAAATCTATAACGCTAACATATTTAGTGGTCATAAGATTTCCTCCAATTTTTGTCGCATATTTAAACCAATATATGAATAATTATAACTTTTAAAATGAAAACTGTCAACCCAAAAAATAATATTTTATAACATTGATTGCCTAATTTTTCCAAAAACGTTTCAAATGAAAAAATTTTGCAATTTGTTGGGCTATATTTGGGCTTTTGTTTGGGCAGTGCCAGTTATATTTTGCCCTGCAAAATATGCGTGGCGTTGCCACGGCTTGCGACCAGCAAGCAACTGGCACTGCCTTTGTGCTAAAAATGGTTCTTTTTTGCTTTTGTGTTGCAATTGCTTGTTTTGTTAAATGCTTTATTATTTAGTTATTTATTATAATTAACTGCTATTATGAAAAAAAAATTTCTTCTGTGCAAAAAACTGATTTTACACAAAAAATGAAAATATGCCTATGTGCAAAAAACTGCTCTTATGTAAAATTTTTTTTTACGTACAAAAAAAATGTTGCATTTCTGCAACACTTTTTTTAATCATCAAATTCAGGAGCTTTTTTGCCTGTGCGGTCAACTTTTTTTTCTACAAGACCTGCTGACAACTTATCTACGCATTCATCAATGTTTTTATACATATCATCCGAAACTGCTTTTGCCATAAGTTCATAACTCTTTGCTTTTAAAGCAATTTTTAAGCAAAATTGTTTGCCTTGCATAGACATATAAATGTCAACGGTTGGGTCTACGCCAAATTTTTCCAACTTATTTAGTTTTTTTGAAAGCATGCTTTCAAGTGCTGGGCTAAGTAAATCGCCACAATGATAATTTTTAATCATATTACACCCCTTTAGATAATTTATGTTATCTATAATTATAATAACACAAACAAAAAACTTTGCCAAATAAATTTATAGTTTTAAATTATTAAATATTTTTATGTATATTTAACTTTGCAAATTATTTAACTTTTGTTGATAAATAAATTTTAACTCGCCATTTTGTTCATCAATTTCAACAAGATAATTATCTTTTAGTTTTTGCAACAAAATATCTTCGGCAATAACATCTTCAATTTGCTGTTCAATAAGCCTGCGCAAAGGTCTTGCTCCAAACTCTTTGTTATAGCCTTTTTCTATCAAATAATTTAAAGCATTTTGCGTTAATTTTAAATCAATATTTTTGCTCTTTAAACGATTTGAAAGTGACAAAAGCATAATTTTTGCAATTTGCGCAAGGTCTGTGCTTGTTAAACTGTTAAACACACTTATGTTGTCAATGCGATTTATGAGTTCTGGTCTAAAATATTTTGTTAGATATGATTGAATGATTGACGACTGTTGATTTTTGTCTTTGCCGTTTATCAAATCTTCTAACTCATAACTACCCACATTGCTGGTCATTATCACAATGGTGTTTTCAAAATTGACAAGCCTGCCTTGGCTGTCGGTTAGCCTGCCGTCATCCAAAAGTTGCAACAATATGTTTAACACATCATTGTTTGCTTTTTCAATTTCATCAAGCAAAACAACAGAATATGGCTTTCGCCTAACTTTTTCGGTCAACTGCCCGCCTTCTTCATAGCCAACATATCCCGGTGGCGAACCTATGAGTTTTGAAACGCTGTTGCTTTCCATATACTCACTCATATCAAGCCTTATTATGTTGTTTTCATCGTCAAACAACGCTTCGGCAATTGCTTTGGATAGTTCTGTTTTTCCCACACCTGTTGGCCCTAAAAACAAAAATGAGCCAATTGGTTTTTTGCCACTTTTTATGCCAACTCTGCTTCGGCGTATTGCTTTTGCCACATTTTCTATGGGTTCGTTTTGACCTATCACACGCCTGTGCAAGATATTTTGTAGGTTCAACAATTTTTGAGTTTCGGTTTCGGTTAATTTTGTAACTGGAATGCCAGTCCACAATGACACAACACTTGCAATGTCATCTGCCCCAATAACTCGCTTTATGTCGCTTGTTCCATAATAATTTGTAAGCCTTTCAATTTCCTTTTTTAAGTCAAAAATCTTTTCTCTTAAACAGATGGCGTCTTCATAGTCTTCTTTTTGCACTGCCTGTTTTTTTTGTTTTTGCAAGTCTGCAACTTTGCCTTCTAGCGCCTTGATGTCTGCTGGCACATTGCTTGCAAAAATTTTTGCCCTGCTACTTGCTTCGTCAATTAAGTCAATTGCTTTATCTGGGAAATTTCTGTTTGAAATATATCTATCAGATAGTTCAATGGCACTGTTTAGCGCTTCATCACCAATTTTTACACCATGATATGCCTCATAACTATCTCTTATGCCTTTTAAAATTTGCAAAGTGTCTTGCTTTGTTGGTGCATTTATTGTTACAGGTTGAAAACGGCGCTCCAAAGCCTTGTCTTTTTCCATATATTTTCTATATTCATCAATAGTTGTTGCGCCAACAGTTTTAATTTCTCCACGAGCAAGATATGGCTTTAAAATATCTGCTGGGGATACTTCGCCTTTTTCACTGTTTGTCTGTGCCAAAGTGTGAATTTCATCAATAAACACAATGATATTTCCGTGCGAAATAATGGCATTTATTGCATCACGCAATTTTTTTTCTAGTGTGCCCCTAAATTTTGTGCCAGCCATCAAGCCACTGATATCAAGTGAAAAAATAGTTTTATCTTTGAGTTGTTGTGGAACATCGCCTTGCACAATTTTGTTTGCCAAACCTTCAATTACAGCACTTTTGCCAACACCTGCTTCGCCAATTAAACAAGGGTTGTTTTTTGTTTTGCGACACAAAATTTCAATCACTCTGTCTATCTCGTTATTTCTGCCAATAATTGGGTCAATTTTTCCTTGCCTTGCCTTTTCTGTAAGGTCAGTGCCCAAATCTGCAAGTTCTTGCAAAGGGGAGCTCACTTTGCTGTCGTTTTTTTGCACTTCATCTAATTTATTTGTAACTTCTTCAACTGTTTTTTGCTGTTTTTCTTTTTGAGCACAAGACTTTAAATACTGCAACAATTTGTTATTGATTTCTATGATGTTTACATTAAAAACCTTGTCCAAAACACTTACGGCAACACAATTGCTGTTCATTAAGATAGAAAACAAAATGTGTTCTGGCATAACAAAACTATTGCCAAGTTCCTTTGCAAGATTTTGCGCCCTAACAAACACTTGCTTGCTCTTTGGCGTTAAATCGGGAGTTTTGTAAACATTGTCGCCGTCTTGCTTGCTCTCTGCCAAAACTTGTTCAAAGTCTTGTTTGTCAACACCATAGCCAGCCAACAAATCAGTTGCGAAACAATCTTCTAAACACAAAATTCCAAAAACTAGGTGCTCTGTTGCCACTTCACCCAAGTTGTATATCTTTGCTGAATTTTTTGCAAATGTAAGCATTTTGTTTACATTTTCTGCCACATTGATGTTGTAATTCATATTTATCCTTTAAAAATATTTTGCGTTTTATTTTATTTGCAATTTTTATTTTTTTGCTTTTTAACTTTTGTCTTATATCTTTTTGTATTTTAACTCACTGCTTTTTTTATTTTTATTTTGCATTTTGCTTTTTAACTCATTACATTTTTGCTTCTTTCGTCTTGTTTTTTGCATTTAGCAGTTTTATTTTTTTGGAGTTGTTGATTTTTCTGTTTTGCAAAATTATAACTTTTTTGCAATTTCTTTTGCTTTTTTTATAATTTGATTTGGAGATTTTTTAAAGAAAAACTTGCCTTTATCATACAAAATTTTGCCGTTGCACATAGTTAGCACAATGTCTTCTGTGCCAAACGAATAAACAAGATTTTCAAACAAATTGATGTTTATTGCGCCATCAATTTTGTTGTTATCAAGCATAATAAGGTCGGCAAAGTTGCCATTTTGCAAAGTTCCAACATTGTTTAAGCCAAGCGCTTTTGCACCATTGACTGTTGCCATTTTTAAGATTTCTTTTGCACTAACAAGCCCTGTTTGTGACAACAATATGTTTTGACTTGTGCCAGCTAAAAACATCTCTCTAAACATATCTAGCCTGTTGTTACTTGCACTGCCGTCTGTTCCCAAACAAACATTTATGCCATACTTCTTCATTTGAACAATTGGTGCTATTCCACTTGCAAGTTTAAAATTGCTACCAAAATTTGCACAAACACTTGCCCCATATCTTGCCAAAATTTGAATGTCGTGTTCACTGACATTTGTGCAGTGAATGGCAAGTGCTTTTTGGTCAAAAAAACCATATTCTTCCAACAGTTCTATTGGCGACAAGTCGTTGTTTTGACTTGCACACTTGCCAACCTCCTCTAGTGTTTCACTTGCGTGAGTTGAAACAAATGTTTTGTGCTTTTTTGCCAGTTTGTTTGCCACAGTAAACATATCTTCGCCACTGTTATAAACCGAGTGATTGTAAAAGTTTGCCGTTACAAGTGTGCTTTGGCTTGTGATTTTGCCATAAAGTGCTTCTAGTTCCACTTCATTCAAAAACTTTTTCATATTGTATTTTTGTGTAACGCTTACAACAGCCCTTATGCCACAATCAACAAATGCCCTTGCCGAATAATCTGCAAAATGATAGTTATCATTGACCGTTGTTATGCCATTTTTTGCATATTCAAGGCACGCAAGCGATGTGCCATAATATACATCATTGCCCGTCAATTTTTTTTCGGCGCAAAACATATCAAACAGCCAGTCTTCAAGTTTTTTATCACTAGCCCTGCCCTTAAACAAGGTCATTGCACTATGCGTGTGTGCATCCACAAAGCCGGGCATAATAATTTTGCCAGTTGCATCAATCACTCTATCTGCCTGCAAATCCGTTTTGCCACCAACATATACAATCTTGTCATCTTCAACCAGCAAATCTCCAACAAAAGGTTCGTCATCAAAATTTTTTATAATCAATGCATTTTCAAATTTTATTTTCATATTAAATTCCCATCAAATCACTTAAATATATTGTAACAATTTTTAACAATTTAGCAAAGACATTAACACAAAAAAATAAAAAGCAAACAAACTTTTATTAATTTTATTGTTTATTTAAAAACAATAAATAATAAATTT
>JBJFDJ010000026.1:0-37892 GCA_051889975.1 Christensenellales bacterium | reverse complement strand
AATACGCCCACCAAAGCAAACGCCTTGCACTTGCTTTGACGGGCGTTCGCCAAATCTTTAATTTTTATGAAGTATTATAATATTTAATATAATTAAAATCTAAAACATTGTGTATTAATCACATTATGCTATTTATTCATCAACAAATTTTGGTGGAGTTAATAACATTTGCATCAAAGCATATTTGGCAAAAATTAATTTAAAAGCGATAAAATAAAATTGATACAACAAAAAGTCAATAAATCTATTGATTTTAACAAAAAAAACATTTAAAATATAAACGTTAAAGGAGATTATTATGAAAAAAGTTCAAATAACAAAAGATATGACACTTGCAGAAGTTTTAAATTATAGAGAACACGCCCCAGAAGTTTTGATGGGCTTTGGTATGCATTGTTTTTCTTGTCCAGTAAGCCAAATGGAAACTTTGGAAGAAGCCTCACAGGTTCACGATGTAGATTTAGAACTCTTGCTTAAAAAACTTAATGAAGTTAAATAAAAAAGTTCTATAATTTTGCAAACGGGTAAAACAACTTGCAGTAAATCTTTTCTAGAGCAAAAACAACTAAAAGCAAAAAACTGTAAATAAGATATAAATTGTTTACAAAAACAACTTGCAAATAAATTTTTAATATAGCAAAAGTTTTTAAGCAAAATTGCAAGCAATATTGCAATAAAAGAACTAAAAATACATTTCAAATAAAATTTTTGCAAAATTTATTTAAAATAAGTATATATTTATTAAATTTTCAAATTAAAAAGTTGGCGTCCAATAATGTGGCGCCATTTTTTGTTAAATTTTAACAAAATACAAAACCTATGAAACTCTATCATTTTACTTAAAAAAATAATTAAAAAAAGTTGTAAAAAGGTGTTGACAAAGGTATTGCTTTTTTGTATAATCTATGTAGTTGTGGATTTATGGGTTGAAACAAAAGGTTACTTTTAAAGCCATTAAGTTAAAAGAAAACTTTTGTGGACAAGT
Organism: Christensenellales bacterium; assembly: GCA_051889975.1. Taxonomy (GTDB): domain Bacteria; phylum Bacillota; class Clostridia; order Christensenellales; family UBA1242; genus UBA9845. Next base: position 36,907 of record JBJFDJ010000026.1, on the reverse strand, counting down.
CTAGAAAAATCTAGGCGATAAGCAAGATACACCAGTCCCACTTTTTTTAAGGTCCACGGCGTGAAACACACGGGGCAGTGTAAATATTGCTAGAACTTGCTTAAAAATAATGGAGGATACAGATGGCAACACAAAAAATTAGAATCAAATTAAAAGCATTTGATCACAGTTTGATTGACGAAGCAGCTTCACGCATCGTTGAAACTGCAAACAAACTTGGCTGTAAAGTTAGTGGTCCAATTCCACTTCCAACACAAAAAGAAGTTGTTACAGTCATTCGTTCACCACACAAACACAAAGATAGTCGTGAACAATTTGAAATCAAAACTCACAAGAGAGTTATTGATGTTATGTCACCAAACGCCAAAGCCGTTGATGGTCTTATGAAGTTAGACCTTCCAGCCGGTGTTGATATAAACATTAAACTATAAGAATTAGGAGAAGGTTAAAATGAAGGAAATTTTAGGTAAAAAGTTAGGCATGACACAAGTTTTTGCTCCTAATGGCTTAATCATTCCAGTTACAGTTATTGAAGCTGGTCCTTGCAGTATACTTCAAAAGAAGACTGTGGAAAAAGATGGCTATGAAGCACTTAAAGTGGCATTTCTTAACACAAGAGAAAATTTAAAAACAAAAGCCGAACTTGGCGAATTTAAAAAAGCTAATGTAGAAGCTAAAAAAGTAGTAGCAGAAATCAAACTTGATGATATGGCTTCAAAAGAAGTTGGCGCAGAAATCAAATGCGACATCTTTAATGAAGGTGAAAAAGTTGATATCAGTGGCACAACTCGTGGTAGAGGTTTCACTGGCGCTATTCAAAGATGGAATCAAGCTCGTCACAGAATGTCACACGGTGTGTCACTCGTTCACAGAGCTCCAGGTTCAAATGGTGCAATTTCATCAGTTTCAAGAGTATTAAAAGGTATGCCAATGCCAGGACACTATGGCTCAGAAAGAGTTACAATCCAAAATTTGGAAATCGTTAAAGTAGACGCAGAAAGAAATGTGCTTTTGGTTAAAGGTTCTGTTCCTGGCCCTAAAGGTGCAATTCTCACAATAAAAAGTGCAGTTAAAGCGTAAGAAAAAAGGAGTTACAAATTATGCCAAAAGTTAAAGTTTATAATATAAAAGCAGAAGCTTGCGGAACTATGACTCTCAAAGATGAAGTGTTTGGCGCAGAATACAAAGAAGCACTCATTCATGATGTTGTTGTAGCATATCTCGCAAATCAACGCCAAGGCAACAAGAGTACTCTAACAAGAACAGAAGTTAGGGGTCACCACAAAAAACCTTGGGCTCAAAAACACACAGGTAGAGCTCGTCACGGCGACACAAAAGCACCACAATTTACAGGTGGTGGTGTGGCATTTGCTCCAAAGCCAAGAGACTTTAGTTTAAAAGTTAACGCAAAAGCAAAAAAAGTTGCATTTGCAAGTGCTTTAAGCAAAAAACTTGCTCAAAATGAATTTACAGTTGTGGACGAAGTTACACTTGAAAGTCCAAAAACAAAAAATGTTCAAGCAATACTTGATGCATTTAAGTTTGACAAACCAACACTTCTTATCGTAAGTGGTAAGAACGACGACTTGCTCAGAGCAAGCGCAAACATTCAAAATCTTTTAGTTGTTGACGCAAAACTTGCAAATACATATGAAGTTGTTGCAAGCACAAATGTTGTTGCTACTAAAGATGCAGTTAAGGCAATAGAGGAGGCTTACGTAAAATAATGAAACAATATGATGTAATTATAAGACCTGTTTTAACAGAAAAAAGTTATGCCGACATTGCTAACAAAAAATATACTTTTGTTGTAGCAAAAGATGCAACAAAACCAGAAATCAAAAAAGCAGTTGAAAGCATTTTTGGTGTTACAGTAGCCAAAGTTAACACAACAAATGTTTCTGGAAAAGAAAAATCACAAGATAGAGGAAGAACTCACGGCTTTACTGCAAGTTACAAAAAAGCTTATGTTACTCTTACAGCAGACAGCAAATCAATTGAATTCTTTGACAGTCTATCATAATTAGGAGGCAGAAATAATGGCAATTATTAGTAAAAGACCTATAACACCATCAATGAGAAGTTTAACAACTGCAGATTACTCAGTTTTAACTAAAAAAGCACCAGAAAAAAGTTTGCTTAAACCTGTTAAAAAGACTGGTGGCAGAAACTCTTATGGCAGAATAACTGTTCGTCATATCGGTGGTGGAAATAGACAAAAATACAGAGTTATAGATTTTAAAAGAACAAAAGATGGTATTCCTGCAACAGTAGTTAGCATCGAATACGACCCAAATCGTTCAGCTTACATTGCACTTTTAAACTATGCTGACGGTGAAAAGAGATACATCTTGGCACCAGAAGGCTTGAATGTTGGTGCAAAAGTTATGAGTGGCCCAGATGCAGAAATCAGTGTTGGTAACTGCTTGCCACTTGAAAATATGCCAGTTGGTATCACAATTCACAATATTGAACTTGAACCACACAAAGGTGGCGAAATGGCAAGAAGTGCCGGCAACAAAGCAATGCTTATGGCAAAAGAAAATGGCAGAGCAACACTTCGTCTTCCTAGTGGCGAAATGAGAACTGTTGACCTTAAATGTCGTGCAACAGTTGGTCAAGTTGGCAATCTTGATCACGAAATTGTTTGTCTTGGCAAAGCTGGTCGCAAAAGACACATGGGTGTTAGACCAACAGTTCGTGGTGCAGTTATGAACCCTTGCGATCACCCTCATGGTGGTGGTGAAGGTAAAAACCCAGTTGGTCATGCAGGTCCAATGACACCTTGGGGCAAACCAGCACTTGGATACAAGACAAGAAATACAAAGAAAAATTCTTCAAAGTTTATAATTAAACGAGCTAAGTAATAAAAGGGGATAGAGAAATGAGTAGATCATTAAAGAAAAAACCTTATGTTGAAGAAAGGTTGAAACAAAGAATATTAAAAATGAACGAAAATGGCGAAAAGAAAGTTATCAAAACTTGGAGCCGTAGTTCAACAATTTACCCAGAATTTGTTGGTCACACAATCGCTGTTCACAACGGCAGAAAACATATCCCTGTATATTGCACAGCAGATATGGTTGGTCACAAACTTGGTGAATTTGCACCTACAAGAACATTTAAAGGCCACATCAGTGTTACAAAAACAGCAAATGCAAAGGGAAACAAATAGAGAGGTAGAGTAAGATGGCAAAAAGAATGAGAGAGAAAAAAGAAAACAGACTTGCTAATCGTGATATGAGACCTCACGCAACTGCAAGTTATGTTAGAATGAGTTCTAGCAAAGTAACAAGAGTGCTTGATTTAATCCGTGGCAAAAAATATGCACAAGCACTTGCTATATTAGAAATTACTCCACACTCAAGCAGTGAAGTTGTTAAAAAAGTTTTAAACAGTGCTGCTGCAAACGCAGAACACAATCTTGGTTTAAACAAAGACGACTTATATGTTGCAGAATGCTTTACAGGTGACGGCCCAATTCTTAAAAGAATGATGCCAAGAGCCAAAGGTCGTGGCGTAAGAATTTTAAAAAGAACAACACATATTACAGTTGTTTTAGACACTGCTAAGTAATTAAAGGAGTTATTTGATAATGGGACAAAAAGTTAATCCAAATGGATTTAGAATTGGTGTTAATAAAGATTGGTCTAGTCAATGGTTTGCTGACAAAAAAACATTTGCAAAATATCTCTTAGAAGATAACAAAATAAGACGCGTTATCAATGAGAAATATTCTCAATGTGGCATTTCAAAAGTTGTCATTGACAGAACAGACAGAAGATTAACAGTTAACATCTATGCTTCAAAGCCAGGTATGCTTATTGGTGTTAAAGGCGCTGAAATAGATGTTATTAAAAAGCAAATTACAAAGATATCAGATGCAAAAGATATCACAATAAATATTAAAGAAGTTAAAAGACCAGATGTTGATAGCACACTTGTTGCTCAATCAATTGCTTTGCAACTTGAAAAGAGAGTTGCATTTAAAAGAGCTTGCAAAATGGCAATTCAAAAAACTATGAAAGCAGGTGCAAAAGGTATCAAAGTTATGGTTAGTGGAAGACTTAATGGTGCTGAAATTGCAAGAAGTGAACACTACATTGAAGGTTCATTGCCACTTCAAACACTAAGAGCAGACATCGATTATGGTGTTGCAACTGCACACACAACTTTTGGTGCAATTGGTGTTAAAGTATGGATTTACAATGGCGACATCATTGCAAAGAAATCTGCAAAAGAGGAGGTAAACTCTGATGTTAATGCCTAAAAGAGTAAAAAGAAGAATGCAACATCGTGGCAGAATGAAAGGTAAAGCTACCCGTGGCAACAAACTTGCTTATGGCGATTATGGTTTGGTTGCTTTGGAACCAGCTTGGATTTCTTCAAATCAAATTGAAGCTGCTCGTATTGCAATGACAAGATTTATCAAACGTGGTGGTAAAGTTTGGATAGATATCTTCCCAGACAAGCCAATCACACAACAACCTATCGGAAAACGTATGGGTTCTGGTAAGGGCGCAATTGAATATTGGGCTGCTGTTGTTAAGCCAGGCAGAGTAATGTTTGAAATGCAAGGCGTTAGTGAAGCCGTTGCTCGTGAAGCACTTAGACTTGCTTCTGCAAAACTTCCTATCAAAACAAAGTTTATAACAAGAGCAATGCAAGAAGAAACTACTGAAAAAGGTGGTAATGAATAATGAAAACTAATGAACTTAGACAAATGACAAATGAAGAACTTAACGAAAAGTTAAAATCTTTAAAAGTTGAACTTTTCAATCTTCGTTTTTCTCACGCAACTGGCGGACTTAAAAATGCTATGGCGTTAAACACAACAAAAAAAGACATTGCCAAAATCAAAACTATTTTAAGAGAGCGCGAAATTGGCGCACAAACTAAGTAAGGAGCATTCATATGGAAGAAAGAAATGATAGAAGAACAAGAATTGGTGTTGTTGTAAGTGACAAGATGGATAAAACAATTTCTGTTTCTGTTGTTACAAATGTTAAACACCCTCTTTATAAGAAGTTTGTAAAGAGAACAAAAGTTTACAAAGTTCATGACGAAAACAATGAATGCAAGGTTGGAGATACTGTTGAAATTATGGAAACAAGACCACTTAGCAAAGATAAGTATCACAGACTTAGCAGAATAATTGAAAGGGCAAAATAAGGAGATAAATTATGGTACAACCATTTACAAGATTAAAAGTTGCAGACAACACTGGTGCAAAAGAAATTATGTGTATCAAAGTTCGCGGTGGTTCTTTTAGAAAAAGTGGCAACATTGGTGACATCATAGTTGCAAGCGTTAAAAGTGCTATCCCAGGTGGTGTTGTTAAAAAAGGCGATGTTGTTAAAGCAGTTATTGTAAGAACTCACAAAGGTGTTCAAAGACCAGATGGTTCTCACATAAAGTTTGACGACAATGCAGCTGTTATCATTGATAACAACAATGAACCAAAAGGAACAAGAATTTTTGGACCTGTTGCTAGAGAACTTAGAGAAAAAGGTTTTATGAAAATCGTTTCACTAGCACCAGAAGTTTTATAAGGAGGTAATAACTAATGAGTAAACTTAGTGTTAAAAAAGGCGATACAGTTTTAGTTATTGCCGGAAAAGATAAAGATAAAAGAGCAAAAGTGCTTGCTGTTAACCCAAGCAAAAACAGAGTTTTGGTTGAAGGCGTTAATGTTGTAAGCAAATGCAAAAAAGCAAGAACTGCTCAAGAAAAAAGCGAAATAATTAAAAAAGAAGCAGGCATTGATGCTTCAAACGTTATGGTTGTTTGCCCAGTTTGTGGCAAAGCAACAAGAGTTGGTCACGCAGTTGTTGACGGCAAAAAAGTTAGAGTTTGCAAAAAATGCAATGCAAGTCTTGACAAAGAATTTGTTAAAGAAGTTAAAAAGGCAAGCAAATCTACAAAGGCTCCAAAAGAAGAACCAGCCGTAAAGACAACAAAAAAATCAACAAAAAAATCTAGCAAAACTGTAGATGAAAAAAAATCAACAAAAAAATCTACAAAAGAAGCAAAGTAAGGGGGAAGGTTTAAATGGCAGATAAATACGAAAGCAGACTTAAAAAGTTTTATGCAGAACAAGTTGTTCCTGCTTTAATGAAAGCAAATGGCTACAAAAACGTCAATGAATGCCCAAAAATTGAAAAAGTTGTTTTAAACATGGGTCTTGGCGATGTTAAAGATAACTCAAAAAGTTTAAACCTTGCTGTTAACGAACTTGGTTTAATTGCTGGTCAAAAAGCAATTGTTACAAAGAGCAAAAAATCAATTTCAAACTTTAAACTTCGTGCTGGTCAAACAATTGGCGCAAAGGTTACACTTCGTGGCAACAAAATGTATGATTTCCTTGACAAATTAATCTCTGTTGCACTTCCTAGAGTTCGTGACTTTAGAGGTATAAGCAAAAAGAGTTTTGATGGCAGAGGCAATTATGCTTTGGGAATTAAAGAACATTTAATTTTCCCAGAAATTTCTTTTGATAAAATTGAAAAAATCAGAGGATTAGATGTTGTAATTGTTACAACAGCAAAAAATGACGCAGAGGCACTTCAACTTTTAAAAGAAGTTGGATTCCCATTTGCAGAGTAAGGAGATAGAAAATGGCAAGAAAAGCATTGATAAACAAACAACAATCAAAGCAAAAGTTTTCTACAAGAGAATACACTCGTTGCTCTATTTGTGGAAGACCTCATGCTGTATTAAAAAAATATGGTATTTGCAGAGTATGTTTTAGGGAAATGGCTCACAAGGGCGAAATCCCAGGCGTAAAAAAGGCAAGTTGGTAATAGGAGGTAGGTAATTTATGAAATTTGACCCAATTGCAGATATGTTAACAAGAATTAGAAATGCGTTAACAGTTAAACATAGTTATGTTGAAGTTCCTGCATCTCAAATTAAAAAAGCAATTGCAGACCTTTTGGTATCAGAAGGCTATGTTGCAAGTGCCGAATATGAAGGTGAAGGCGTTAACAAATTTATTAAAATCGTTCTTAAATACGGTGCTAACAATCAAAAAGTTATCAGCGGTTTAAAAAGAATTTCAAAACCTGGCTTAAGAGTTTATTGTGGTGTTCAAGATTTACCAAAAGTTCTTAATGGTCTTGGCATTGCAATCATATCAACAAGCAAAGGTATAATGACAGATAAAGAAGCTAGAAACGCTAAACTTGGTGGCGAAGTTATCGCTTATGTTTGGTAATTTATAGGGGGAATATATAATGAGTAGAATTGGTAGAATGCCTATAGATGTGCCAGCAGGTGTTAAAGTTGAAGTTTCAAATGATAACTTAATCACTGTTAGTGGTCCATTAGGCGTATTAACACAACAAGTTAATAAAAAAATAAATGTTAAATTAGAAAACAATCAAGTTGTTGTTACTCGTAACAGTGACGACAATGAAGAAAGAGCAATGCATGGTTTGTATAGAGCGCTCATTGCTAACATGATAACAGGTGTAACTGCTGGTTACAAAAAGAACCTTGTTATTCATGGCATTGGTTACAAGGCAGTTCTTCAAGGCAACAAACTTACTTTAAACCTTGGATATTCTCATCCAATTGATGTTGTTGCACCAGAAGGCATCACATTTAAAATTTTAGATGCAAGCACAATTGAAGTTTCTGGTATCAGCAAAGAGTTGGTTGGCGAAACTGCAGCAAAAATTAGAGGATTAAGACCAGTTGAACCTTATCATCTTTACGGTATTTATTACAGTGATGAAAAACTTGTAAAGAAAGAAGGTAAAAAAGCAGGTTCTAAAAAATAAGATAGGGGGTTAAGAAGAAATGATTAAAAAAACAAACAAAAATGATGTTAGAACAAAACGTCATGAAAGAATAAGAAACAAAATTAGTGGAACTTCTTTGCGCCCAAGATTAAGCGTATATCGTAGCACAAGCGAAATATACGCTCAACTTATTGACGATGAAAAGGGTGTAACACTAGTAAGTAGCAGCACACTTGATAAGGAAGTTAAACCATTACTTGCTGGAAAAACAAAAACAGAACAAGCACAAATTGTTGGCGAAGTTCTTGCAAAAAGAGCAATCAGCAACAATTTAAAATCAGTTGTATTTGATAGAGGTGGCTATCTTTACATAGGCAGAGTTAAAGCACTTGCCGACAGCGCAAGAGATGCTGGCTTGGAGTTTTAGGAGGAAATAATGGCTGAAAACGAAAAAGAATTTAAAAAAGATGACAAATTTAAAAAATCAAAAGATTTTAAAAACAAAAAATTTGTTAAAAGAGAAGATTCTGATATAGACAAAAAAACTATATGCGTTCGCAGAGTTACCAAGGTTGTTAAGGGCGGTAAAACAATGAGTTTTAGCGTTACAATGGTTGTTGGTGACCACAAGGGAAAAGTTGGCATGGGTCAAGGCAAGGCAAACGATGTTACTGCTGCAACCGACAAGGCTTTTCAAAACGCAAAAAAACACATGGTATCTGTTGCTGTTGTTGATGGAACAATCCCACACGAAATCATTGGCAGATTTGGCAAAAGTCAAGTTTTGTTGATGCCAGCACCAGAAGGAACAGGTATCCTTGCAGGTGGCCCAGTTCGTGCTATTGCAGAACTTGCTGGTTACAAAAACATTGTTTCTAAATCTCATGGTTCAAGAAACAAAATTAATGTTGTAAATGCAACATTTAACGGACTTCTTTCTTTAAAAACAAGAGAACAAGTTGCTGCACTTAGAGGAAAAGCAGTTGAAGAAATATAGGAAGGTAGTTTAAGATGGCAAAAAAAATTAAACAAATTAAAGTTACCTACACAAAAAGTTGTATTGGCTATAACAAAAATCAAGCAAAAGTTTTGGAAAGTTTAGGTCTTAGAAAACTTAACGACACAAACATTTTGCCTGATAATGAAGCCGTTCGTGGTATGGTTTTCAAAGTTAAACACCTTGTAAGTGTAGAAAATATATAGGAGCAAATAAGTTATGAAAATAAACGAGTTAACTCCTGCTCCTTACTCTAAAACAGCAAAAAGACGCGTTGGTAGAGGAACAGGTTCAGGATTAGGAAAAACTTCTGGAAAAGGTCAAAAAGGTCAAAACTCAAGAAGTGGTGGCGGTGTTCGTCCTGGCTTTGAAGGTGGTCAAATGCCACTTTTAAGACGACTTCCAAAAGTTGGTTTTACAAACAAATTTAGAAAAGAATACACAACAATAAATGTTGAAGACTTAAACAGATTTGAAGATGAAACAACAGTAAATTATGAGTTGCTTGTTAGTAACGGACTTGTTAAAAAAGCACAAAATGCTGGCTTAAAAGTTCTTGGCAACGGCGAAGTTAACAAAAAACTTCATGTTGTAGCAAATAAATTTTCTGAATCTGCTATTGAAAAAATCAAAAAAGCAGGCGGAACAATCGAGGTGTTATAATGTTCGCAACCTTAAAAGATGCTTTTAAAAGTAAAGAATTAAGAACAAAAATCTTTATAATTTTGGGCTTGCTTGTTATTTTTAGGATTGGTTGTTGGTTGCCAGTTCCTGGCATAAGTGTTTCAATTTTTAAAGACCAAGTTAACAATCAATCATTTTTAAGTTTATTGTCTGGCATCACAGGTGGTGCGCTTGCAAATGGTGCTGTTTTGGCACTGGGTGTGTCACCATACATCACTGCTCAAATTGTTGTTCAACTTTTAAGTATGGCAATACCAAGTTGGGAAAGATTGAGTCAACAAGGTGAAGAAGGTCGCAAAAAACTTAACAAATACACAAAAATTTTAACTTTGATTTTGGCAACTGCACAATCAATTGGTATCGTTGTTGCCTTTGCAAGAAGTGGTGGCTTGGATTCTTCTGTGTTTTTTAACATCGAGTGGCTCACAGGTGCAATTGTTGTGCTAACACTTGTTGCTGGCAGTATGTTTACACTTTGGCTTGGCGAAAAAATTACAGACACAGGCGTTGTAAACGGACTTTCATTGTTAATCTTTATTGGTATTTTGTCAACAGCAGGAACAGCAATCGCTTCATCAATTTCAAATGCAATCTCTGGCAATATTGATGATTTATGGGGTATAATTGCATTCTTTGTTGCACTCATCATCATTTTCTCTATGATTGTGTTGATGGACAAAGCAGAAAGAAAAGTTCCAGTTCAATATGCAAAACAAGTTAGGGGAAGAAAATTATATGGTGGTCAAAGCACATATATTCCTGTTAAAATGATGGGAACAGGTGTGTTGCCAATAATTTTTGCAATGAGTTTATTGTCATTCCCACAAATTATATTTAGCATATTTGCACCAGACAGTGCTGCTGCAACTTGGTATAACACATACCTTGGCGCAGGCAGTTGGGCATACAGTGTGATTGTTGGCTTGTTGATTTTAGGTTTTGCATACTTTACAAGTATGATGAACTTTAAACCAGATGATATATCAAGACAAATCCAATCTAATGGTGGCTTCATACCGGGCATCAGACCAGGTAAGACTACTGCTGATTACCTAAACAGAATTAACAAAAGAATTACATTCTTTGGTGCATGCTTCCTTGCTTTCTTAACAATTGTTCCAACACTTGTTTTCAAAGCAATAGGTGATACTGGACTTGTTTCAGCATTTAGTGCAACAGGTATGATAATCGTTGTAAGTTGTGCGTTAGAAATCAACAAAGGTTTGGAAGCGCAACTATTAATGAAAAATTATAAAGGATTTTTAAAGTAATTAAATGAATATCGTTCTTTTGGGTGGACCTGCCAGTGGAAAGGGCACACAAGCAAAAAATATTTCACAAAAATTTAACTTATTGCACATATCAACAGGACAATTACTGCGAGATATAATCAATCAAAACAGTCAGTTATCCAAAATTGTTGAAAGTTATGTGCAAGCAGGCAAACTTGTGCCAGATGATATTATCATTGAGTTGTTAAAAGATTTTTTGCAAAAAAATGACACAAAAAATGGAATATTGTTTGATGGCTTTCCACGAACATTAAATCAAGCAAAAGAATTGCAAAAAGTTGTTAAAATTGACTATTGCATAGAAATTGATGTCAGTCTTAAAACAGTTTTGCAAAGGGTTAATCAAAGGTGGGTTTGCAGTGCTTGTGGCAAAAATCACATTGTCAGTGGCAATGCAGACAAACTTTGTAACACTTGTGGCAACAAACTTGTTAAGCGCACCGATGACACCGAACAAACTGCAACAAATCGATACAACGATTATTTGCAATTAAAAAACGATATCGTTGATTTCTATAAAAAATTAAACACATTTCATTGCATAGATGGCGAGTTATCTATTCAAGAAACATTTGACCAAATATGCAAAATTATTAAAGTATGATACACTTAAAAACAAAAAAACAAATAGAACTTATGAGAGAAGCTTGCCGTATAACCAAGGGTATGCTTGACATAGTAGAAAAAAATATACGACCGGGAATTAGCACCCTAGAATTAGACAAGATTGCCGAAGACTATTGCAGAAGTCAAGGCGCATTGCCAAGTTTTAAAGGGTATGGCGGATTCCCTGGCAGTATATGTGCCAGCGTTAATGAAGTCATTGTTCATGGAATTCCTAGCAGTGAAATAATCCTTAAAGAAGGCGATATAATCAGCATTGATTGTGGGGCTTTTATTAGGGGATTTAATGGTGATGCTGCAAGGACATTTGCTGTTGGCAAAATTTCACCAGAAAAACAAAAACTTATTGATGTTACAAAACAATGCTTTTTTGAAGGTATCAAAGGTTTAAAAGTTGGCGATAGAATTGGAGATATTGGAGAAAGAGTTCAAAAGTATGCAGAAAGTTTTGGTTATTCTGTTGTTAGGGAAATGGTGGGCCATGGCATAGGCAAAGAGATGCACGAAGACCCACAAGTTCCAAATTATGGACACAAAGGCTTTGGACCTGTTATTCAAAATGGTCTTTGTATTGCCATAGAACCCATGATTAACATGGGCAAAAAGGATATTGTAATTGAAGATGATGGATGGACAACACGAACAAAAGACAAAAAACCATCAGCACATTATGAAAACACAGTTGCAATAACCGATGAAGGTATTGAAATTTTAACTTTGTAGGAGATAAAATTTTGGGAGATATAAAAATTGGTTCTTTTGTAAAGTCAAAACAAGGCAGAGATAAAGACAATATTTATATTGTAAAAGAGATTTTTGAAAATAGCGCAGTTTTGGTTGATGGATTTGGCAAAAAACTCAACAGTCCAAAGACAAAAAACTTAAAACATATTCAGTCTATTGGTTTAGATTGCAAGAGTATTGCTGACAAATTTTTAGCAAACAAAAAAGTGTTTGACGAAGAAATTTACAGCGCTATTAAAAAAATCAATATTAAATAAGGAGAACTTATATGCCAAAGGGAGATTGTTTGGAAATTGAAGGTGTTGTTGTTGATATTTTCAAAGATGACATAAAAATCAAGTTGATAAACGGTCACATTATTACAGGTTATCTTGCTGGTAAACTTAGAATTAACAACATAAGAGTTATGGTTGGTGACAAAGTTAAAGTTGAAATGAGTCCTTATGACTTAACAAAAGGCAGAATAACTTGGCGTGATAAAAATTAAAGCCAAAAAAGGAGAAAAATTATATGAAAGTTAGACCATCTGTAAAACCAATTTGCAGTGCATGCAAAGTTGTTAAAAGAAATGGAAAAGTTTATGTAATTTGCAGTAAATACAAAAAACACAAACAAAGACAGGGTTAATCACTATCCTTGTGTTTATATATAAGAATATTTTACGCAAAATTGTTTCCACACTTTTATATATGAACATAAAAAAATTCACAATTTAAGGCGGCTGAATTAGGTTTTTTATCACCTAATACTTGAATTGTTTTAAAAAATAAATTATAATATTATTAGTGCAAAAGCACTTTATGGAGGACAAAAATGGCTCGTATTGCGGGAATAGATTTGCCAAGAGAAAAAAGAATTGAAATTGGCCTTACCTATATTTATGGCATAGGTCTTTCTACATCTCAAAAAATTCTTAAGGCAACAGGCGTCAATCCAGATACAAGAGTTAAAGACTTATCTGAAGAAGATGCTGCAAAAATAAGAGAATATATTGATAAAAACCAAATTGTTGTTGAAGGTGACCTAAGAAGAAACATTGCAATGGACATCAAAAGACTTGAAGAAATTGGTTGTTTTAGAGGAATTAGACACAGAAAGCACCTTCCTGTAAGAGGACAACAAACTCGTTGTAATGCTCACACAGCAAAGGGAATTGCACAAAAACGTGCTTCTAAAAAGTAAAGGAGTTGAATTATGGCAACACAAACAAAAAGAAGAAAAAAAGTTACAAAAAACTTAGATAAAGGTATTGTTCATATTCAAGCTACAAAGCACAACACAATCGTTACCATAACTGATGAAGCAGGTAACGAAATTAGTTGGTGCAGTGCTGGTAAACTTGGATTTAAAGGTTCGCGTAAAGGAACACCATTTGTTGCAGGACAAGCAGCAGAAGTTGCAGGAAAAGCAGCAAAGGAACAAGGTTTAAACAGTGTTCAGGTTTATGTTAAAGGACCTGGTAATGGCAGAGAAGCAGCAATCAGAGCACTTCAAACTGCAGAACTTGAAGTTACACTTATTAAAGATGTATCTCCAATTCCACACAATGGTTGCAGACCACCAAAACGCAGAAGAATTTAGTTTTAAGGAGAAAATATTAAATGGCAAGATATGTAGATGCAAGTTGTCGTCTTTGCCGTAGAGAAGGTTGCAAACTTTTTCTTAAAGGTGATAGATGTCTAACAAAAAAATGTGCATTTGAAAGACGCCCAAATGTTCCTGGTGTTCATGGAAACGAAAAATCAATGAAAAGACCAAGTGAATATAGCGTTCAGTTAAGAGAAAAACAAAAAGTTAAAAGATTGTATGGACTTTTGGAAAAACAATTCAGAAGTTACTACGAAAAAGCAGCAAAATCAAAAAATGTTACTGGTGAAGAAATGTTGTCTTTAATTGAAAGAAGACTTGACAACACAGTATTCCGTCTTGGTTTTGGTGCTTCAAGAGCACAAGCTCGTCAAATTGTAAGTCATGGTCTTATAACTGTTAACGGCAGAGTTGTTAACATACCATCTTACCAAGTTAAAGTGGGCGATGTTGTTGCAATTAAAGAAAGCAAAAAAGATTATGAAATGTTTAAAGCTCTAAAAGATATGAAAGTTGTTTGCCCAAAATGGCTAGAACTTGATATCGCAAATCTTTGTGGCAAAGTTGTTGCTAAGCCAACAAGAGAAGATATTGATATGAATATTAGAGAGACATTGATTGTCGAATTGTATTCTAAATAATAAATAATTTTCAAAATTTTTTGGAGGAAAAAATTTTATGATGGAAATTGAAAAACCAAAAATAACTTGTGAAGAAACTGATAACGGCAAATTTGCAAAATTTGTTGTTGAACCACTTGAAAGAGGCTACGGCTTAACACTTGGCAATGCTTTAAGAAGAACTCTTCTTTCTGCACTTCCTGGTGCTGCACCAATTGCCATTCGTATAAATGGTGTTCAACATGAATTTTCTACCATCAAAGGCGTTTCAGAAGATGTTATCGACATTGTTTTAAACATCAAAAGTTTGGCTGTTAAAACAACAAGTTTAGATGACAACTTTACAACAACTTTGTATATCAGAAAATACACAGCAGGCGAAGTTAAAGCAAGTGACATCGAAGTTAATCCAGAAGTTGAAATTTTAAACCCAGATTTGCATATTTGCACAATGGAAGATACAACTTTTGAAATGGAAATTTTGATTGGTCGTGGCAGAGGCTACTACCCAGCTGACCTTAACAAATCAAGAGTTGATGCTCAAGATTGGATTGCAGTTGACAGTATTTTCACACCAGTTAAAAAGGTTAATTATAGTGTTGATAATGCCAGAGTTGGACAAAAAATGGACTACGACAAATTGACCATTGAAGTGGAAACCAATGGCACACTTTCTGCACGAGAAGTTACAAGCTTGTCTGCAAAAGTTATTCAAGACCACACACAATTATTTGTTGACCTTGTTGAAAGTATGAAGAATTTCAGCGTTCTTAAAACACGAGAAGAAGACAAGCAACAAAGGGCTCTTGAAATGAGCATTGATGACATGGAACTTAGCGTTCGCAGTTACAATTGCTTAAAAAGAGCAGGTATTAATACTATTGAAGACCTTACAAAGAGATCAAAAGATGATATGCTTAAAGTAAGAAATCTTGGCTTGAAATCACTTGATGAAGTTATTAAAAAGCTTGAGAGTTATGGCTTTAGCTTAAGAAATGATGAGGAGTAAATAAATTATGGCAGCAGTTAAGAAATTGGGAAGACCAACAGATGAAAGACTTGCAGTTTTAAGAAATCAAGCAACAAATCTTCTTTGGTATGGCAAACTTGAAACAACAGTTGAAAAAGCAAAAGCTGTTAGAAGTTATGCAGAAAAACTTTTAACTCTTGCAATTAACACTTATGAAGATACTGTTAAAGTAACAAAAGAAGTTGTTAATGAAAAAGGCGAAAAAGTTAAAAAAGAAGTTGTTAACGACGGTCCAAAAAAACTTGTAGCAAGAAGAAAACTTATGTCTAAACTCTATGATGTTCAAGAACAAAGAGCAGACAAAGAGTCAAAAGCAGACTTTGAAAAAAGAACCGGTGGTGTTGCTCACCCACTTATTGAAAAAATCTTTAACGTTTATGCACCAAAATATGCAAAACGCAAAGAAGAACTTGGTCAAGGTGGCGGTTACACACGCATCTTAAAACTTGGCGCAAGACGTGGCGACAACGCAGAAATGGCAATTATTGAATTAGTTTAGTTAAAAAAACAAACCTTTTTGGTTTGTTTTTTTTAACTTAAACTTAATTTTGTAACTAAATCTTCATATTTAACATTTAAAACTTTTGACATTATGTAAAATCTATCTTGTGTGTGATATATTGTATTATTTTTTAAAATTTGGTTTAGTGTTTCAATAGATATTTCGCACATTTTGGCAAATTCAGTTTTTGAAATTTTATTTTCTTGCAAATAGTCAACTATCAATTTTGAATTTATATAAAAATTTAACTTATCTCTAAAAATCATTGTCAGTTCCTTTATAAAATCATAATTCTTTTAAAGAATTATATTGATATTTTAAAGCTTTAAAAAAATTATGTCAAATATTTTTGCTTAATTCCTTTACGGAATTATAAATGCAATTTTTTGAGTAATAATTCTTATGGAGAATTATTATGAAATCAAGGAAAACTATTGGCAATGCAAATATAGTTGGCTTAAATATTGAAAAATTGCGCAAAAAACAAAATATCAAACAAAAAGATATGATAGCAAAATTGCAAATAAACAACATTGATATCAACCCAACAAGTTATTCAAAGTTAGAAGGACAAACGAGAATTGCAACCGACAAAGAAATATATTTTATTTCCAAAATATTAAATGTTGACATCAATGAACTATTTAACAGTTAAATATACTTTGTGAGTTTAATTTTAGGCAAAGGCATCTAAAAAATGCTTTTGTCTATTTTTATAAAAATTTTAACAAACCATTTGGTTTGTTTTTTGTTTTTATGGTTTTAACAAACCTTTGTTTGTTTGACATTGTTTTATATAAATTATATAATTTATTATAAATTGAACATACTAACAGAAAAGTTGATTGAGGTATTTAATGGCAAGGAATGAAGAGATTGTTATTACTCCTATGACAAAAAAACAAAAAATTCTTAATGCGTTTAAAATCATTGGGATTTGTTTTGGTGCAGTGTTCGGCTTGGTTGCTGGCATTGTTTTGTATGTTTGGGCAACAGGTGGTTTTAATCCACCTTATGTTCCTTTAACGGAAATGAGTTTTTCTCAGGCAGAATATGTCATAAGTGACTTAGACAATATTGTCCTTGTGCCAAACGAAGGTTGCACCGAACTTGACGATGTAACTCTTACCATTGAAGACACAGACATCGTTGCTTTGGTTGAAGACGATTACACCACGGCAATAAGACAAAACACTGCTGAAGAAGAAACACAAGATGACCAAACAGAAACGCAAATTGTTGATAAATACAAGGTCACAATAGGCAAAAATATTCAAATTATACCAGTCAAGCAGACCATCAATGCAGGCACTGACGAAGAAAAACAAATTAATGTTGGTGGCTGGGTTAAACTTGTGGCAGAAAGAAATTTAATTCAAACAGAATGCTGGGTGTTTGTTGATGTTCCTGTTGAAAGTATTGATTTGGTTGTTAACAGCGAGTTAGAACAGGCAGAACCAGAAGGCGAAGAACAGGAAATCACATATCTTGTTTATCCAAACTCAAAAATTAATCTTAGTGTGGCAAACCAACAACCATCAACATCATTTAACACACCTGCAAGTATGTTGTCCACTGGCATTGGCAAAGTTGAAACTGGATTTATAAACAAAAAATATATAAAATTTGTTGGCACTGAAGACACACTTGCAACGGTAAATGCAGATACTGGCGAGGTAAGTGTAAAACCAAATGTTCAAGGCAGTTTTTATGTTTATGCCTATGTTGTCAGTGCATATAATAATATTGGCAAAGAACCGGTTTATGACGATTACATAAAAAATTATGGTGAAAGTGAAGGTTTTATCAACTGGGAACAAGATTTTGATAAAATAAGAGTTAAAACTCAAAAAATTAAATTTAAAATACAAGATATTGCAATTGATAGTTTAAATGTTGCAAAAGAAGTGTTGCAATTTAATTTGTTGTCAAATAACAATTTGGTTCAAGTAAACTATGTTAACACAAGCACAAACACAATTGACAGCGCTCACAGCAACATTTATCACTATGCTGTTGACATTGATTTAAATTTTGACAACAACACAAAAGGCATTTTGTATGAAAATTTAATTTTAAAGTCTGGCTATATTGACAACAGCGACCCAAATGCAATTTTAATAAACGGCAAAAATATTGTGCTTGATGATACATATATAAAAATTTCTTCTCCAACAATCAATTATAATGCAAATCCAAGGCAACTTTCTTGGTCTGTTGTCATAAATGAATACAAGTCATCTGGCAATGTTTTAGTTTTTGGCTATCCTGTTTTTGACGATGATGGACAAGTAATAAATTATGTGTATGATTATGCCGAGGTTGAAATAAACAAAGTTAAAATTGATAGTTTAACTTTTAACAATGTTGAAAAAGAAATAAACCTTTCGTGGAATGATGTGCCAGACAATGTTCAAACAAAAGATTTAAACAACACTGTTGCCGTAAATCCAACAAATGCAACATACAATAACAGCAGTTATCTTATGTATTTTGCTTTGTCTGACAATGGCATAATTGAAGTTGATGACAGCATTAAAATAAAAACGATTGACAACAAAGTGTATAGTGCAATTTGCAAAACTGACGGTGCAGGCAACAAAACATATAACATAATAAATCCAATTAATTATGGAAGCAAAACAGACATTGCGGCAGTTGTGTTGATGTATGATGCAAATGGCGAATTGATTGACGATGGTGGTTACTATAAATTTGACTATATTGGAAATTTGAGTGACAGCATTAGTGTTATAGTTAGCAAAAGTTTAAAGGTTGAAAATGTAGATGTTTTAGACACAAATGATAATTCAATAGTTAACAATAACCAAGTAACAATAAGCAAGGGTGATGCATTTGTTATTGAAATCACTTGTGACGATGTTGTTAAGAGTGACAGCGAATTCACATGGGCAATTGAAGGCGATGGCAATCAATCTGTTTTGTCAGAGCTAAAACGTGAAAAAAACGACAATAAATTAAAATTTACTTTAACATCAAACAGTGACGCTGAAATTGAAATATATATAGCTGATGCAAATGGAAACAAAATAAGCAGTATTTCAAATATTTCGCTTACTATTTTGAACACAGAGTTACAAGAACTGGCATTGTCTACAAATGCACAAAATGGCGTAAGTGTAAAACTGACTAGTGATGATTATGCATGGAAAGTTATTGACGAAAATGGCAACTTGACAAATGACGACTTGTCTTTTAGTGTTGCGTATAATCCAACCAACACAAACAATACATCATTTACAGTTGCTTCTTATCAGTGCAACAAAGATTACACACCAGAAGAACTTGCACAACTAAAACCAACCGACTTGTTTGCATATCCAAGTGATATTTTAACTTTTGAAGAAAGTTACGATGACAGCAGTGCAACAAGTTTTAAACCTACAATCAACAAAGCCGGCAAAGCAATTGTGTTTGCAGTTTCACTTTCTGGCGACATTGTAAGTAATCCAATTTTAATTGAAATTACATTGCCAAAAATCGTTGTGGAATTTAGTGAATACGGCAACAATCAAGAAATTATTGCAACGGATGGACTAACCAAGAGTTTGGTTACTTATGATACAATTGATGAAACCAATGGAAGACAAGGCGACAAATATCGCATTGGCATATATTCAAAAACGACTGACACATCAATTAATGCCGGCAAAACATATTATCTGTTTGAAGATGGCAAATACATCGCAGTTGAAACACCATCAAATGTTTATATAAATGACTATTTTGAATTTGTTGACATAAGCAAACTTGTAACATATAAATTTGCTGGTGAATATACACAAGCAGATGGCTTGCTGATAAGTGGCTCTGGCACAAAAATTGATAACAACAACAAGACATTAATTCTTTGTGATATTGACAGAGATGTTGAAGAAACTGTTGTTATGACAACAGAATTTGGCTTTGAAAGTGACTCATCTCAATCATTTACATACAAATTAATTGCAGATTACAATGTTGTAACAACATCACAAGAATATTATGCACCAAGCATTGTAGATGTATTTGGAAATTATCAAGAAGTTTTGCAACCAGATGTAAGCGACCTTGCAACATATTATGAGCTAGTTGGTGAGCAATATGTAATAACAACCGACATCTCAATTGCAGACGGCAAAACATATTACAAACAGGTTGAACCTGCAGTTAAGTTTACAAACAAAGCAGGAACGATTTTATACTTGCCACGTGGCTATAATATAAACAATTTGACTAAAGACTATAGAAATCAATTTGTTTCACAAGTTGCAGAACCTGTTGCTGACGAAATTGCAAGTTATTATGAATTTGTTGATGGAGACTATATTAAAACATCAGATACAACAATTGACGCAACCAAAACTTACTATCAATATAATATCAAATTTGTTTTAAATATTAGCAGTCTTGGAACTTATTGCAGTTTTACAAGTGATGGCAAAATTAGGATATATGGCGTTCCACAAGAAGATTCTATCACAATCACTTCAATAGTTGGAGTTTTAAAAGAAGACGACAACTTGGGATACATACAAGATTTCACATTTACAATCAAACCTGCAGTTATTAACAATTTTGTTGTAAATGACCTTGATAGCAACAAAAACTCAATTTTAAGTGTTCAAACCATCATAAAAGAAGAAAATAACAATGAATTTGATGGCAATTCAAACGTTGTGTCTTTGCAAGATAAGTTAAATTACACCGTTATGAACAACAGCATAGTTAAAATCAAAAAAGTTGAGTTTTCTTTTGGATATGTTTCTAT
Source organism: Christensenellales bacterium (assembly GCA_051889975.1). Classification (GTDB taxonomy): domain Bacteria; phylum Bacillota; class Clostridia; order Christensenellales; family UBA1242; genus UBA9845. Next base: position 16,311 of record JBJFDJ010000026.1, on the reverse strand, counting down.
GGTTGGTGTGGATGTGTTTGAAGGCAACAAAATTTGCAAATATCAAAAAACAACCGACACAACAGTTGATTTAGGCAAGACATATTATGTTAAAAATTCAACCGGTTTTAGCAAAGTTGAAATTGCCAGCGATGATGAATTGGCTTCTTATTATGAAATTGTTAGCATATATGCACAACTAGATTATGATGCAGAAAATAACGCATGGACAGTTATATTGTGTAACAACATTTTAGAAAATGATATATCAGAATTCCAACTCAAGTTAAAAGTTGAAGCCACCATTACAAAAGATGGAATAACAACCAAAAAGACAGATTATTATACGATAAAATTTGTTATACCAAATGGGAACTAAAAAAATAAAAACATTCAAAATGATAAAATTATTATTTTGAGTGTTTTTTGTTGTTTTTAACAATAACTTGTATTTTTGACAAATAGTAAACTATTTTTTTGTATAAATCTTTTGTAATTTTTAGTAAATATTATATAATATTACTAGGTAAAACATGAAACAAAAGTTTAGAAAGAAAAATGATAGTTGGATTAAACTTGACAATGCTGCATTAGTCTATCCATCGGCAAGCAATGGCGCTTGGAACAACGTTGTTAGAATAAGCGCATATTTAAAAGAAGATGTAGACCCAACAATCTTGCAAAAGGCATTGGAAACCGTTATAGAGAGATTTCCACACCTTGATGTTACGTTAAGGCGTGGGATGTTTTGGCATTATTTTCAAAATATGCAAACTTTTCCCAAGGTGCAAGAAGAAACAACATATCCTTGCCGAACCATGGAACTAAACAAAAAAAAGCACTTGTTTAGAGTTTTATACTACAAAAACAAAATAAGCTTTGAAATTTTTCATTCATTAACCGATGGCAAAGGTGCAGTTTGCTTTTTAAATTCGTTAATTGCTTGTTATTTGGTTTTAACAGGCAAGCAAATAAGCACAGAACAACTAGAAGCAGATTATAGGGACAAACCAAATCCAGAAGAAGTTGAAGATAGTTTTAGGCGCTATGCTGACGATAGTGGAAAAGCACCTCGAAACACAAAAAAAGCATATCAAGTTCATGGCACGCCCGAGCAAAATGGCAAATTAGATGTTATAACTGCCGTTATGCCAGCCGACAAATTAAAAGAAAAAGCAAAAGAAAAAAATTGCACAATAACGCAGTTGTTGGTTGCCGTGTATGCAAAGTGTTTAATCAACTATCAAAAACAACTCATAGCAAAAAAGAAACCTGTTGTCATAAATGTTCCAATTAATTTGCGCAGATTTTTTGAGACCAAGACACTGCGAAATTTTTCAAGTTGGCTGGATGTGATTGTTGATGGCAAAGACAAAACAGAAGATTTAGACGAACTAATCAACCTTGTTAAAACTCAAATGTCGTCAATCACAAAAGATAATATGATAAAAAACATAAATGCAAATATTGGCGCCGAAAAAAACTTTTTTGTTCGCATAATGCCATTGTTTATCAAAAACATTGCCTTGCACATTTCTTACAAATTGTTTGGCGAAAATGCTTACACAACCGTTTTAACAAATTTGGGGAATGTAAATGCACCAAAAGAGTTTGACGAATATGTTGAGCGATATGATGTTTTGCTTTGCAAAAGCTTGATAAACACAATAAATGTGGCAGTTATAACGCACAATAACAAATTGTCTTTGACAATTACAAGTTGCATAAAAGAAAAAACAATTGAAAAAAATCTGATTGCAATTTTAAAAAGTCTGGGATTAGACATAACAATTTATACAAATTTAAAATGAGGAGAACTGATGAAACATTGTGATAAATGTAATGTAAATATTGCTGACAACATAAACAATTGTCCACTGTGTGGAAAAGATTTATCAGATTTTACAAAAGACGAAAATTTTGTTTGCTATCCAAATGACAAAGTTTGGCATGACAAGCGAAAATTAACACTTAATATCTTGTTGTTTATTGCACTTATTGGCACTGTTTTGTGTTTGTGTGTTGACTTGTTTTTTAATCACAGGCTAACATATTCGTGGTATGTTATAACTGGTTGTTTGATATTTGTTGTGGATATCTATTATCCAATAAAAAAGCAGTGGAGTTTTTCAACAATTTCAACCATTGTTGGCATAAGCGTGTGCCTTTATATTTTGTTTTTAGAACTCTTTACGCACACTTTTGGCTGGGGAGTTAACTATGTAATTCCATTTTTCATTTTGTTTATGAGTTGTTATTCAACAATAATTGTGTTTATAAGAAATTATTACAAAGGTTTTGAGTTTGTTTTGCCATTGATTATATTTACAATTCTTTCGGCAGTAACCTTTGTTGTAAGTTATTTTTTAAATTTGGTTATTTGGCCAAGTTTTTCAACTTTTTTGGCAAGTTTAACTTTGCTCATATTAGTGTTAATTTTTAAACGAAAAAAAGTTAAGCAAGAGCTGGGAAAAAGTTTTTTTGTTTAACATAGGAGAAAATACATGAACACACTTCAAATATTTTTACTAATCAATTATATTTTGTGTTTGATAATTTTGTTTGATATGATTTTTATCAGCAAAAAAAAGTTTGAGCGTATTGCTGCATGGACTTTTACATTGCTTGTGCCTTTTGTTGGACTTGCTTTGTATTTGCTGATTGGCGCAGGACTAAACAATCGTGTTAAAAATATGTTAAAAAAGAAGTCGCTTATGACAAACGAATACAATGCGCACATAAAAAAACAAATTGAACAAATAGAAGCCACAAAAACAAAGGGTTATTATGATGAATTTAAAGAGTTAATTTTGCTTAATTTAAATAATTGTGACAGCATTTTAACCACTGACAACAAGTGCGAGTATTATATTGACGGAGAAGCATATGTTCAAAAGTTAATTGATGATATTCGCAATGCAAAAGAAACAATTCACATTCAATTTTATATTTTTGCAAATGACAAAATTTCAAAATTAGTTAAACAAGAACTCATAAAAAAGGCAAAAGAGGGCGTTGAAGTTAGGGTTTTGTATGATTCAATTGGCAGTTTTAATACATTTAAGTCTAGTTTTAGAAAGTTAAAAAAAGCCGGTGGGCAGATTGCCGAGTTCTTTCCACCATTTTTAAAAATAAAGTTGTTAAATGCAAATGCAAATCACAGAAATCACCGTAAAATTGTTGTTATTGATGGCAAAATAGGTTATACTGGTGGCACAAACATACGTGAAGACCACATAGGGCATAAGCCAAGGCTTTCGCCATGGAGAGATGCAAATTTGCGAATAGAAGGCGAGGCTGTTCATTCACTGCAAAATATTTTTTTATCAGACTGGCGCTATAGCATAAGTGACAAAAAGCCAACAGAATATTATCTAAACAAAAAATATTTCCCTGATATTACTCAGCAAGCTGAAACAAAAGGCGTGGCAATGCAAGTGATATCAAGTGGTCCAGACAACAACAACGAAAGCATAAAAGAATGTATGATAAAAATGATTGTTTCGGCAAAAAAGAAAATCTGCATTCAAACACCTTATTTTATACCCGATGATAGCTTTATGGGCGCTTTAAAACTGGCGCTTTTGAGTGGGGTTGAAGTTGAAATAATGATGCCAAAAAAAATTGACCATTTGCATGTTCACATGGCGTCTTATAGTTATATAAATGAGTTTTTAGATTTGGGTGGCAAAGTTTACATTTACAATGGGTTTTTACATAGCAAAGTTTTGTTTATTGATGACAAAATCTTAACTTTGGGCAGTTGCAATGTCGACATCAGGTCATTTTCGCTCAACTTTGAAGACAATGTTGTCATATATAATAAAGATAAGGTTTTGGAGTATAAAAACATATACAAAAACGACATCTTAATGAGCAAAGAATATACTCAGCAAGACAGAAAGAATAGAAATATATTTTTTAATATGCTTGTTAGCATTGCAAGATTATTTTCATCTATTTTGTAAAAAATATAAAAGGAGAAATTATGGAAAACAAAAAAATTTCAATCAAAGATGTGTTTAATCAAAGCACAAAACAACTAGGTGCAAATTGGCAAAAAATATTGTTGTCATCTCTGCTTCAATTTGGTGTATTTTTGCTTGTATTTTTGCTCACAAACTCACTTGTGATTTCATTTGCAAGTTGGTTTTTGTTTTTGCCAACACAAACAATGTTTGTTAAAAATGCAAAAGACGAAAATGTTAAAGTTGAACATGTGTTTAAATTAGGCAGTGGCTTTTTAACATATTTGCTTGTTGCAATTTTGTGCGCAATAAGTTATGTTTTTGGCTTTGCACTTGCAATTGTTCCAGCAATAATATTTTTTGTAAATTATGCTTTTGTTTTTGAATATGCAAAAGATAATGACTTGCTTGCAAGTTTTAAAAAGTCGCATGAAACAGCAAAGGGTTATCGTCCAAAACTCTTTGGTCTTGGCATGATATTCTTGTTTATCTTGTTAATTTTGGTTGCGCTTTGTATTTTGTTTGCAATGTTAGTTGGTTTGTGCTTAAATACAAACAGTTATATGCTTTATGTTTGGGGCACATTTGCAGGTTTTTGCTTGTTTTTGATTTTTGTTAATCCTGTTTTAATGTTAACTTTAAGCAATCTAAAAAATCAAATTGAACAAGATAGACTTACAAAAGCCAACAGTGACATCACAAATGATGAAGACGCAAAAGACGAACAAACAGACGAAGACGCCGAAAACATTGAAAATTTAGACGATGAAAACCAAAGCACAAGCACGCAAGAAGCCAACACGCAAGACGCCGATGTTGACCCAACTGATTTGATAGTTTAAAAAAAATTTTAACAAAGTGCAAACAAATTGAGCAGAAGTTTTAAAAATAATATAAACAAATTAACGTTTATTTACTTTTAAAAGTATGCAAAACAAATTTGCACAATTAAATTTAACAAAAAAACATCATCATTTTTGATGGTGTTTTTTATGTTTTAAAATTATGATAAATAATTGACAAAATAACTTTAAGTGCATTTTTTAGAGCAAAAACAGCCACAAAAAATCTCCCAAAATTTTAATGCTCTTTTTAAAACTATTCTTATCTCATTTGCAGTTTGCTTTTTATGACTGCGTAAAATAAATTTTTAAAAGTTGTGACATCAAAAAAATAAGCAATAAAAATAAACTTGTTTTTAAAACAAATTGCCAAAATTATACATATTTTTTGTCAAATATAAAATAATAAAAACAAGGAGTATTTTAAATGAAAGCAACAGGAGTGGTGAGACGAATAGATGAACTTGGCAGAATAGTCATACCAAAAGAAATAAGAAGAACATTAAAAATAAAAAACGGCACACCTTTGGAGATTTATAGTGGTGAAAATGGAGAGTTATTGTTAAAAAAATATTCTCCAATTTTGGAGATAAGCGATTTTGCAAGTGAAGTTGCCGAAAGCATTTTCAAGGCAACAGAACTATCTGTTTTTGTAACGAATATGGAAAAAATTATTTCATGCAATGGCGCAAATAAAAACACTTACATAAACAGGCAACTAGATAGTGGCATTGAAAAAGCAATAAATTACAGAACAAGCAAAATATATGACAAAGCAAATTTAAACACATCATTGTTTGGTGAAATTTCAATATCTAATTTTGCAGTTTGCCCAATAACAAATGCCGGCGATGTGTTTGGTGCAATAATCTTGTTTAATGCAAACAAGGAAGTCACTTTGGATAACTTAAAACTAGGACAAGCCTTTGCCGAATTTTTAGGCAAACAAGTTGGTTGATATGCAAAAAACAAAAAATACATTTTTAATGGGCGCTGTTATTTTGGTGATATGTAATCTCATAACCAAAATAATAGGTGCAATATATCGAATTCCACTGCTAAAAATTTTGGGCAGTGAAGGGTTGGGACTATATCAATTGATATTCCCAATTTTTGCATTTATGCTGGGGCTTGCATCAAGTGGCATAAATGTTGCAGTTAGCAAATTTGTTTCGCGCGAAAACGCAAAATATAGCAAACACAACATAAAAAAATACTTGCAGGCAGGCTTTATTATATCTTTTTCAATCTCAACATTTTTTGCTGTTTTGCTGGGGGCTCTAACGCCCATAATTTCAAAATATCAAGGCGAAAGCAACCTTGCAATTTGTTATTATGCCATTTTGCCTTCAATAATATTAAGCAGTTTAATTTCCACCCTAAAAGGCTATTTTTTGGGCAAACACAAAATGCTTTATAGTGGTAGCATTCAAGTTGTTGAACAAATAATAAAATTGTTGTTTAGTTTGCTACTTGCAAATCATTTTGTTAAATATGGTATAATATATGCAGTTTTTGGCACTGTTTTGGGCATAACAATAAGCGAAGTTTTTTCACTGATTTTTGCATTCGTCCTGTTTTTGTTTAACAAAAAAGAAATTGATGCTAACATTATTTTAAAGAATAAAAGCAAGTTTAAACTTAAAAACAATGAAATTGCAAATAATAACATGCAAATCACATTAAAAAACAAAACTTCACGCAACATAAGTTTAAAATATGCCATTAAAAACATCTTTAATTTTGGCTTTTTTGTTTCGCTAGAATCTTGCATTATGCCCCTTCTTGGTGCAATTGATAGTTTAACAATTGTTCCATTATTAATTAGAATAGGTCTCAATAACACAATTGCCTACACACTTTTTGGGCTGGAAGATGGCATTGTTGCTTCGCTTGTTAGCATGCCAACCGTCATTGCAACAAGTTTTGGACAAAGTCTCATTCCAAATATAAAATCAAAGAACATTGAAAAATCACAAAGCAACATAGCCGAAAGTTTTAAAATAGTTTGGTTAATTGGTATTGCGTGTGCATTTGTTTTTATATTCTTTTCGGGCGATATCATCAATTTTTTGTATGCAGGTGGTTTAAACAGCAAAATTGTTTATGAAACTCAAATTGCAACTGATTTGTTGCGACTAAATGCCTTTAACATAATTTATTTGAGTTTGTTAAACTTGTCATCAAGCATTTTGCAGGGCTTTGAAGACAGCAAAACACCTGTTGTCAATATGGGTATATGTGCAATTTTAAGAATAGTTGTTTTGCTGTTAACCGTCACATCAAAAAGTATAAATATTTACGGCACAGCAATTGCTGATATGTTGTTTTATTCGCTGGCATTTATCTTAAACGTGCGTGCAATAAAAAAACGAGTTAACATCAAATTTTCAATATCAAAATTTTTTGTTTTTCCAGTTGTTTCTGCCGGCATTATGTGTTTAACAATGAAGTTATTCAAAGTTGTTTTAAATGGGATTTTGTCTCAACGCATAAGCACTTTGATTATGGGAGCGCTAGGAGTGTTTATATATTTTTTGGTGTTGGTGTTAACAAAAGTTTTGGATGTAAAAAAAATATTTGGTATGTTTTTTAAAAAAAAGGAAAAACAAAGCAGTTAATTTAAGTTTTTTGCTGGTAAAAAATTTTGATGTGTTGTAAAATTAAAGCATGAAGATAAAAGATATAGTTACAAAAAACAATTTGTTTTTAGCACCCATGGCAGGGTATACTGATGTTGCTTTTAGACATTTGTGCAAAAAATATGGCGCTGGCTTAACAACAACCGAAATGATAAGTGCAAAAGGTCTTATTTATGACAGCGAAAAGACAAAACAATTGTTAATCACTTCGCCACTAGAAGACATAAAAGCCGTTCAACTTTTTGGCCACGAACCAGAAGTGATTGCCGAAGCAATAAATCATCCAGTTTTAAATGATTTTGACATCATTGACATAAATATGGGCTGTCCTGCGCCAAAGATAATCAAAAATGGCGAAGGCAGTTATTTGATGACTCAAATTGGGCTTGCAAAACGCATTGTTGAGACGGCAGTTAAGTCAACAAACAAGCCCGTCACTGTTAAAATGAGACTTGGTTTTGATAAAAATGTTGCAGTTGAATTTGCAAAAGAAATGGAAAACGCAGGAGCAAGTGCCATCACGGTTCATGGGAGGTTGACAAGCCAAGGATATTCGGGCAAGGCTGATTATTTGGCAATAGCAGAAGTTAAAAGGGCAGTTAAAATTCCGGTTGTTGCAAATGGTGATGTTTGCAATCGGGCTGATTATCAAAAAATTTTGGATATTACAAAAGCAGATGCAGTTATGATTGGCAGAGGAGCAGTTGGCAACCCAAAAATATTTTGTGAATTGCTTGGCTATAATATGGAATATGATAGGTTGCAAACAATAAAAGAGCAATATCAAATTTTAATGCAACACTATGACGAACATTTTGTTGTAACAAATATGCGAAAACACTTGTTACAATATTTTAAGGGCGAAAATATTCCAAATCAATTAAAACTAGAACTTATGCAGTGCGAAAAAGTTGAAGATGTTTTTAAAATTTTAGATGAAAATTTTATGTAAAATTTAATTTCCTTTTGTTATCACATCAAACACTTAAATTAAGACAAAATATCAAAATTAAATAAAAAGTTAGTTAATAGTTTGTAAAATATTAATTTTTGATATAAAATAATAGTGGAGAGTGTGATGCTGGCAAAAGGGATTTTTTATTTTTTAGCAGGACTTGGCATTTTGTTATATGGCGTAAGTGTGATGAGCTCGGGCCTAGAAAAAGTTGCAGGTGGTAAGGTTAGAAAATTTATAAACAAGTTTTCTAAAAATCGCTTTCAAAGTTTTGGGTTTGGGCTTGTTACAACTTTTTTGTTGCAAAGTTCAACTGCATCGTCAATTATGTTTGTGGGATTTGCATCAAGTGGCATCATTTTGTTGTATCAAGCAGTTTCAATGATAATTGGTAGCAATGTGGGAACAACTTTGACGGCAGTTTTGCTTTCGTTTAAATCAATAAATGCTGTTGAAATTTTAAGCGTGTTTGTTTTGGTTGGCGTCATCGTTAAAATATTTGGCAAAAAAAAGACGACAAAAGAAATTGGCTCGGTGCTCATTGGTTTGGGACTTTTGTTTGCTGGAATGTTACTTATTGACGAAGCAACAGCAATTTTTCAAAACATAGAAGGCTTTACAACTTTTGTTCAATCAGTTACAAACCCTGTGCTTTTGTGTTTGATTGGCATTGTTATGACCATCTTAACGCAAAGTTCTTTGGGAACAATGGCAATTTTGATTGCCCTTGCCGGCATGGGCAGTGCCTATTCGGTTATGTCGCTAGAGTCCGTTGCATTTGTTGTTTATGGCGCTAACATTGGCACTTGCGCAACTGCCTTGATTGTTTCACTCAACAGCAATGCAGATGGCAAAAGAGTTGCAATGTTTCATTTGCTGTTTAACATATTTGGAACACTTGTCTTTGGGCTTTTGCACATCTTTCACTGGACGGATTTGCTATTATCACTGCAACCAAGTGTTGCAATCATTTTAATAAACATAATTTTTAACCTTGCAACTGCAATTTTGCTCTTGCCTTGGACAAATTCCATCACAAAAATCTTTAACAAGATGTTTACAAAGCACAAATCAAATCAAGATGTCTTTGCGTTGAGTTCAAACGAAGTGGAAATTCCAACACTTGCCATAAAAAGCATCAATCAAGGTATGATAAATGGTTTTGATAAGTTAAAATTATGGACGTTTGATTTTAAAAACTATTTAAACAAAATCACACTTCAACAACATGAAAGCTTGAAAAGACAACTAGAAAATTTGTCGGTTTACAATCAATCAATAAAAGATAGTTCAATAAAAATAAGCACAGGTGGAATAAGTGAACAAGATGTAAAATGTTTAAGTGTGCTTTTGGATGTTTGTCAAAATTATGAAAGAGTCGTGCACAATTTAACCGAAATTGTTGACAGCACCATATTAGATGCAAAGCCTGTGCCTTTTACAAAAACTCAAATTGAAGTTATGCAAAATCTTTGTGATGAAATTGTCAACATAACAAATGCTTTTAGACAAATCTATTTTAATATCTTTAATGAAAATTTCTCTTTCAACTTTGACGAAGTTGTTGAGGGTGTTATGCAATGCACCAGCTTTATAACCGAAGTAAAAAACAACCAAAAAAAGCGTATGGTTATGCAATTGCAAAAGTCAAATAGCAAAGAAAAATATTCTTGTTTTTTAAATATAACCAATCAATTTGATGAAATTGGCAATGATTTTAATGATATAAATGTTAATTTGTCAGAGTTATTTAATAAAGGAGAAGCTGTTGAATGAAAAAAAGTGTTTTAGATATTGATGTTTATGAAAAAAGAGTTTTGCTTAGAGTTGATTTTAATGTGCCAATGAAAGATGGCGTCATCACAAGCAACAAACGAATTGTCGAAGCATTGCCAACAATAAAATATTTGCTTGAACACAAGGCAAAAGTGATTGTTTGTTCTCATTTTGGCAGACCGGATGGCAAAAGAGTTGCAAAATATTCGCTAAAACCAGTTTTTGAAGAATTAAAACGCTTGTTGCCAGATGTTACAATGTATTTTTGTAGTGAGGCAGTTGGCGAAAAAGCCGAAAAATTGGCAAATAACTTAAAGTCAAACGAACTTTTGCTGTTGGAAAATTTAAGATTTGAAGCAGGCGAAGAACAAAACAGCGAAGAAATGGTGCAAGGGCTTTCAAAACTTGCCGACATTTTTGTCTTTGATGCGTTTGGCACAAGTCATCGCAAACATGCATCAACTTTTGGGATTGCAAAAAAACTTCCTAGTGTTGCAGGCTTTTTGGTGCAAAAGGAACTTGACAACTTTGACAAGATTTTGTCTTGCCCACAAAGACCTTTTGTTGCAGTGCTGGGTGGCGCAAAAATTGGCGACAAAATAGATGTTGTTAAAAACTTGTTAAACAAAGTTGATGTCATTTTAATTGGTGGTGGAATGTGCTTTACTTTTATAAAGGCCATAAAAGGCGAAGTTGGCGCATCACTTGTTGACAATGAAAAAATAGAGTTTTGCTACGAAATTATAAAGCAAGCAATAAATAACAAGGTAAAAATTATTTTGCCAGTTGACTTTGTTTGTGCAAAAAACATTGACGATGATGGCAATGCCGAAATATTTAAATTGGGCAAAATTCCAGCCGATTATATGGGGCTGGATATTGGTCCAAAAACAGTTAAATTATTTAAAAAATACATCAAAAGTGCAAAAACTGTTGTTTGGAATGGTCCACTTGGCGTGTATGAAAAAGAAATTTTTAGCAACGGAACAAAGTCAGTTGCCAGTTTGATTGCAAAAAATAAAAAATGCACATCAGTTATTGGTGGTGGCGATGTTGTAAGCGCAGTTGAAGATATTGGATTGCAAGACAAATTTACGCATGTTTCAACTGGTGGTGGAGCAAGTTTAAAACTTTTAGAAGGCAAGGAGCTTCCTGCAATAAGTGTTTTGCAAGATAAATAGGTGAACTTATGAAAAAAGATTTTTTGTTGGTGTGCAACTTAAAGATGAATTTGTTGCCATCAAAGTTATATAGAAAAGCGCTTAAAAATAAATATTATGAAAATTTGATTATTTGTCCAAATTTTTGCAACATAAAAGATTATGGCAGATTAAAAAAGAAATTTGGTGTGAAAGTTGGTGGACAAAATGTTTTTGAAAAACAAAGTGGTGCATACACGGGCGACATCAGTGCAAGTATGTTAAAAAATGTGGGTGCAGAGTTTTGCATTGTTGGTCACAGCGAGCAAAAAAAATATCACCTTGAAACACTTGCAAAAATCAATCAAAAAGCAAAATTGTTGATTGAAAATGAAATCACACCAATTATTTGTGTTGGCGAAGAAATTAAAAAAGATATCAATTATGCAAAAAGATATGTCAAAGAAGAATTGGGTTTGATTTTAAGTGGAATTGATGCAAAAAAAGTGATTATTGCTTATGAGCCAATTTGGGCAATTGGCACTGGCGATGTGCCACCCTCAAAACATATAAGTGAAATTTGCATGCATATTAAGTCAGCTTCAAAGTGCCAAAAAGTGCTTTATGGTGGAAGTTTTAACAAAAGCAATTACACTCAAATTGCAAATGCAAAAGGCGTTGATGGTGCTTTGGTTGGCTCTGCAAGTCTTAATCCAGCACAAATAGTTGAAATTTTGGATAATATTTAAAAATGCTCATATTAGAATACTTAAATTTTATTTAAAAATTATATTGGCGCCAATTATATTTGCAGTTTTTGCTCATAGTGTTTGCAAAAAATATCAAAAAAATAAATATAAAAAGCAATATTGACTTTTGTCTTGCCATGATATATAATAAATAAAAAAATAAATAAGGTGTAATTATGTTAGCATTTTTAAATTCTATATTTAATACTTTAATAAGAAATGTTGATTATTCAGTTAGATGTATAATTTGTCTGGCATTTTTTGGGATGTCTGCTTTTTGTCTTTTAAAAAGCGTTCGCAAAAAAAATGATACTCATCCAATTGCTTGGGGCTGGTTTATTTCTTGTTTTTTAAGTATGTTAATTGCTGTTTTATATGTTGCAATTTAAAGTTTTTAAGTTTTTCTTAAAAACTTTTTTTTACATTTTATTTTAATTTTTTTAATTATTTTTTAAAGATTTTTATATTTAACAAATAAATAGTTGAAAAATTATTTTTTATATGTTATAATTTTTCAGTTAATAAATTAGAGGATTTTTTTTATGTTAAATTTATTGTTAGACGCATCAAACCCAGTATCACCTTTTATTTCAGAAGGTTTCCCTGTTATAAGAGTTATTTGTATGATTTTAATTGCCTTGCTTGCAATTGCCATAATAGCTATTGTTATGTGCATGGAAAGCAATGCCGATGGTGGAACAAATGTCATCAGTGGTCAAAGTGATAGCTTTTATGCCAAAAATCAAGGTTCTAGCAAGGAAGGAAGGTTAAAAAAAGCAATTATTGTTTGTGGCATTTCAATTGCCGTTCTTGTTGTTGTGTTTTGGATAACATGGGCAATTACAATTTCACTTGTATAACAAAAAACAAATGACTCTAATTTGAGTCATTTTTTAAATTGAGGAAATTATGGAAAAAGAAAATATTTTAATGCAGATAAAAAAGCAAAAATTAACTGGCAGGCCTCGCAGAATTGTCGCCAGCAGATTGAGTGATATTTACAGTGTTAGTTTTGACGAGATAAACAAACTTGTGTATGATTTGGAAGTCGATGGCGAATTATTCACCGACAAAAAGGGCTGTTTGTATGTTTCAAGTGAACTAGGCTATCAAATTGGCACACTTAACGGCAACAGCAAGGGTTTTTGTTTTTGTGTTTTTGATGACAAAACAAAAGATGATGTTTTTGTTGCAAATGCAAATTTAAATGGTGCAATGCACAGTGACAGAGTTTTAATTAAGGTGCAAACAAATGACCGAGACGGCAGAAGAGAAGGAGTTGTTGTAAAAGTTTTAAAACATGGTTTAAGAACTTTGGTTGGAACAATTCAGGTATATGAAAAATTTTGCTTTGTTGTGCCAGATAACAAAAAGATTTTTAAGGACGTTTACATAAAAAAAGCAGACAGTTTAAAGGCAAAAACTGGCGACAAAGTCTTTGTTCAAATTGATAGTTTTGAAGGCAAGAGTTTAAAGGGCAGTGTAATTGAAATTTTGGGCAGTGGCAAGGGCGACATAAACACTGATGTTTTGTCTATTGTTAGAAGTTATGAACTAATAGAAGAGTTTAGCAAAGAGTTGTTAAACAGCGCAAAATCACTTCCACAAAGCGTTGACGCAAGCAAATTTCCAAACAGATTGGATTTGCGCAATGAAATTATTTTTACAATTGATGGCGATGACACAAAAGATTTTGATGATGCAGTCAGCCTTACAAAACAAGGCGAAAATTTCATTTTAGGTGTTCATATTGCCGATGTTGGCGAATATGTTAAAGCCGGCTCAAAACTTGATGACGAGGCTTTTGAGCGTGGCACAAGTGTGTATTTTCCAAACGCAGTTTTGCCAATGCTTCCAAGGGAGTTGTCTAACGGAATTTGCTCACTCAACCCACACGAAGACCGTCTTACATTAAGTTGCATTTGCAAAATTGACAAAAATGGCAAGATTTTGGAGCATAAGATTTGCGAAAGCATAATTAATAGTTGTGAACGAATGACCTATGCAAATGTTACAAAAATCATTGATGGTGACAAGGAACTAAACGAAAGATATCAAAAAATTGTGCCAACACTTATGATGATGGCTCAGTTAAATGATATTTTGGAAGAAAACAGAAGACGCCGTGGCGAAATCAACTTTGACATTCCAGAAGCAAAAATAATTTTGGATCCAAAGACCTTGGAAGTTGTAAGTTTAACTGAAAGACCACGAACAGTTAGCGAACGACTTATTGAAAGTTTTATGCTTGTTGCAAATGAAGTTGTTGCAGAGCATTTTAAAAAACTCAATATTCCTTTTGTTTATCGTGTGCACGAAGCACCACAAAATGACAAAATAGAAGCATTTAACGACTTTGTAGGAGCACTGGGTTATAAATTGCAAGCAAAAGGCGAAAAACTAGAGCCACGAGAAGTTCAACAATTTATGGCAGAGTTGCCAGACGGCGATATGCGAGAAATCATAAACAGCGTGTTGTTGCGCTCAATGCAAAAAGCACAATACAGCAGTGATTGTTTGGGACATTTTGGCTTGGCAGCTCCATATTATTGCCACTTTACATCACCAATTCGCCGTTATCCAGATTTAACTATACACAGAATAATAAAAGATAGTTTGCACGGCAATTTAAATGCAACAAAAATTAGACAATTAAAACAATTTGTTGTTAAAGCAAGTTCACAAAGCAGTGAAAGAGAAGTGCTTGCGCAAAAGGCAGAAAGAGATGTTGACGACTATTTTAAATGCCGTTATATGCGTGATAAAATTGGCGAAGTTTTTGACGCCACAATTGACAGCGTAACGAATTTTGGCTTTTTTGTTAAACTAGACAACACTGTTGAAGGACTTGTTAGCATTGCATCTTTAAAGGGTGGGGACTATGTGTTTAACAGCAAAAATTTAACTCTATATAACCCACATTACACCTTTAAACTTGGCGACAAAGTTAAGGTTAAACTTGAAAGCGTTAGCTTGGAAGAACGCAACATAGATTTTGTTTTGTTTGAAGAAAATGAAATAAGCAAATAATCATAATAAAAATTATGTTTAATATTAAAAAATAAGTTTTAAAATTTTTCCATAATTTGTTTGTTTATTTTGTGCAGTTTTGGCATTAAAATTTTATGGAAGTTTGTCTGCAAGCAACTTGGCACTATTTCAAACATTGATACACAATTTGTTGTAGGTGTTGCGTTTGACTAGTTCAAATTTTAACATCATATAATTAAAAAAACATAAAGATTATATTTGATAATAATTTCATTTTGCAAAACAAAAAAATTTAACAAAAAGGTTTGAAATTTTATGAAGATAATAGCAAATAATCGCAAGGCAAGTTTTGAATATTTTTTGCTTGACAAATTTGAAGCAGGCATTGTTTTGCATGGCTGTGAAGTTAAGTCTCTGCGCACAAATCAAGTGTCGCTAGAAGACGCTTTTGTTGTTGTTCGTGGCACAAATGTCATTTTAAAAAATTTGTATATCAAACCTTATGAAAAAGCAACAAGTTTTGCTGTTGAGCCAAGGATTGACAGAAAACTTCTTTTGAATAAAAAAGAAATTTTAAAACTTTTGCGCGAAACAAAAAATGATGGCATAACCATCATTCCAACAAAAATTTACTTTAAAAATAATCTTGTCAAACTGGAAATTGCCATCGCAAAAGGCAAAAAATTGTATGACAAGCGTGAAACAATTAAAAGAAAAGAAATTTTGCGTGAAAAGAGCAGACACATTTTTGATTAAAGTTGAATATACTAATTGTATCATTACAAACATGATTTTCATATTTGCAAACTTTTGACAATTTAAAAGAGTTGATTGATATAAGATAAGCGCTTGAAAATTGCAAAACTTTGTGTTAAAATTAACTCGAAAAGCAAAATAAATGCTTTTTTATATGGGGACGACACGGTTTCGACGGATTTATAGATGTCGCCAGCAAGCATACCGCAGGGCATACTGCGTCAAAAATAGCAAATAAATATAAATGCAAGCCCAAGAATGGCTTACGCTGCTTGCTAATTTAGTTTAGCAACGCGTTGCTCCTTTGTCTTTCTCACAAAGATAATGAGAGTATTATAACCCGTGAGTAAAACTTTAACGGTGCTGTTCTAATTGTTAAAGTTTAATTAAAGAACTGTGTTGCAAACAACTTTTGTCCATCTGTTTTTGCAACAAGACCAAAATGGAATAAGTATGTAGAAGGGGTGAAGGAAGTATTTTCGGACGCGAGTTCAATTCTCGCCGTCTCCACCAA
>JBJFDJ010000025.1:39097-40334 GCA_051889975.1 Christensenellales bacterium | reverse complement strand
CCCCACTGATGTATTATATATTGTTATTATATCATAAAAGTATTAAATATTAATGCATTTAACACAACATTTTATATGTTTTTTTAATTTTAGTAGTTTTTTTGGCTGGTTTGACGCAATTGCTTTTTAATTTGCGCAAATCTATGCAATGCTGTAACATCTATTTGTAATTTTGTGTTTAAATATTTAAAAAAGTTTTGTTGATTTGACTTTTGGCACAAAATTTTTGCTTTTGAATGGCGCGTCCATTTTTTAAAAATAAAATTATAAAGTTAACAAAAAGTATTGAAAAACTTAAAAAATTATGTTAAAAATTTTATATGCAAAATCTTGCTGTAAAAAAAATTTTAAGTATGCAAAATAAAGATTATGTTTGCTTTGTTGATAATCAAGCAAATCTTTTTGGTTGTGTGGATTTTTTTTGCCCAAATCAAGCAAAAAACAGATGTCAAAAAACAAACAAATTCTTTTTTAAAAACAGCAAATTCATAACAGGATATGCCCCAATTGTTTTTGATGATTACGCTCCATATAACATATTTTTTGACAACATAAAAAAATATGTTTGTGCCCAAGATATCAACAACAAATCAGAACTTTTAAAAAAGCTATTAAGCATTGTGCAACTATCTGTTTTTGAATATTATGGCATTGGAAAACCAGATGAAGAAAAATTTTTGCATTTGTTAAAGACATATGGTGACAAAAATCAAGATTTATCCATTGCCAAATTAAAACAAACAAATAATTCATTTTGCATTGAGCGTGCATGTTTGGCGCATAATTTTTTAAAATTAATTGGAATAAACGCCCAAGCAGTTTCGCAAAATGTTTATGTAAACGGAGAGAAGTCGTTGCATATGTTTAATGTTGTGCAAATAGATGATAATTATTTTGTATATGATTTAATAAACACATATTACACACAAAGCAAGCCAAAGCCACAATTTGTGTTAAAACAATTAGATGACAAGCAAGGCAAAATGATTTTTGATGATAACAAACAAGCAAACATTGTTGTGTTGCAAAATGTTCAAATAAAATCACAATCGGGTAAAAATTATGTCATTGACTATGGTGCAACAGATCAGTTGTGCGAGTTAAAATTATAGACATAACTTGTTGCAATAAAAATAACCTAAGATGAGATTATCTCAACTTAGGTTTTTATTTTTGTGCAAACAAAAAAAGTTTATCGAATATTGATGAACAAATTATTAATTTAAACAGCAACAAA
>JBJFDJ010000025.1:25065-38997 GCA_051889975.1 Christensenellales bacterium | reverse complement strand
ACTGCTCTTAAAATTTTGAAATTTGCAATGGCAAAAAAATGTTTAAAATTTAAAATACTATAGATATAAAACTCATAATTATTTAGCGTATATAAAAAATTAATATCGGTTATCTTTTACAGCAATTCTAACTCACTTTCGATTGCATAGTGATCAGAATTTTTGTCAGCATTTTTTACTTTGTTATCAACCTTGTATGAAATCACTTTAAAATTATTTACAAAAATATAGTCTAAATTTCTAATTTGTTCTGGCAGTGCCTGTGGATTTCCCCAAAGGTGAAAGGTAATTGTTTTGTCATTTAAAATATTTGCATTTGTCAGATTAGACTCACATTCCTTCACTGCTCCACCATCTCTTGGGCTGTTAAAATCCCCCGTAAGAACTGACGGAATTGTAAGTTCCTTGATTTTTGAGATGATAAGTTTTGCGCCATTTGTTCGTGCTTCTTCGCTTTTGTGGTCTAAATGCGTGTTAAAATGTGCAAACTTTTTGCCTGTTTTTTTGTCAATCAAAATAACAAAAGTGCAAATTCGTGGCCAGCGAGAATTCCAACTTGTTGATGCGTGAACATTTGGCGTTTCACTTAACCAAAATGTGCCAGCATTTACACACTCAAATTTTTGTTTGTCATAAAAAATTGGTGAGCCTTCGCCGTTGACAGCGTTTTCATCACGCGATTGATAAACCGAGTTATATTTATCACCTAGTTTTGTTTTAAAATATGCATATTGATGTGGCATAACTTCTTGCATACCAATGATATCTGCATCAAAAGAATTAATTTCTTCAAGCAAATTTTCTTTTCTGTTTTGCCAAAGTTGCTCTTCCCCCAACTGTGCAATTGTGTCATCACACTTAATGTTAAAACTTACAATCTTCATAAAATACCCCCTTTGTTAAAGCAAGTTTAGCATCATAAAACAACAAAGTCAACACCCAAAGAAAAATTATAGATGATGTGTTTTCTTTGCAAGTTTTAAGTTTTGATAAACTTACATCAGCATATATTGGGTTTAAAAATGATGCCTCAAAAATTAATATAAAAAAACATCAATCATAGTGATTGATGTCATAAAACAAATTCATCATCTAAATTATTTTGAAGTTTTTGTTGACTTTTCTTGGCCTGTTGTTGAACATTTAAACCATTTTCTTTTATATATTCATCGGTTACATCGTCAAAGTAATAATCACCAAATTTCCATTCATAATAGCCCTGATTGTCATCTAAATTTTTTCCATGATAATTGCAAGAATAACCTGCAAGTGTGAAAGGGTTTGACCATACAAGATTTCCAAATCTATTTTCAACCGTTTTAAAGTCGTGCAAAACCAAAATTTGCCTGGTTGGAAAATCAACATTTTCATCAAGTTCAATCAAATCATAAATGCCTGTGTTTGTGCAATTTTTTTGTGTATAAGTGTAAGTGTTAACATAATCTTTGTTTAAGGTTATAACACAATCGTCACCAAATTTCATTGAAATTATTTGATTTGGCTTGAGTGTGTTGATGTAGTCAAATTTTTCATTCCATTTCATATTTGACTTTAACTTTGAAACAATTTCATCCACATTGTTGTTGCCCATAACCGAGTTGTATAAATCAAACTTTTGTTTGTAGTCTTTTAATGGAGAATATTGCCGAATAAAAAACTTTGTTTCTGCACTTGAAAATTTTGGATTTGTGTTATATTTTTCTGTTTTACTATACAGCACATCTTCATAATTTTGGGTGTGGTCCCAACCATAACAATGCATCATCTCGTGCACAAAAGCACATCGTTCAACATAATTTATTGTTTTGCCGTTTTCGGTTTTATCATGTGCTTTTGTTGTATCTCTAAAAATTGTTATGTGTGGTGCTTTGTTCACAAAAGAAGTTGACATAAATGCCGATGAGTTTTCCGGCGCAGTTGGTTGAGCACTAATTGTCACCGAATTAAAGCTGTCAGAAAATTTGCCGACATCTTCAACATATGTGTAACTTAAACTATAATCCGGATAAATTTTTGAAAAATATTGGTTCATATAGTTAACAGCAAAAGTTAGCGACTCTTTTTCACAATCAGTTAATTTGTTGGAAGCATAAATTGTATTTTTTTCTTTAAAATTGATTACATAGTTTATAAATGGCGCTTGTTCATAATAATTGGCATAATTTTTAAAAAAATCTTGATAAATATCTTCTTTTTCGTTGGTTTGATAAACTTTTTGGGGCTGAGAATATTGAATGTTTGTTTCACTTGACGAAACCTTGTTGCCATTTTTGCATGCCGTCAATGCTCCCAAAGAAATTGCTGTTGCCAAGCCAAGTTTTAATAGTTTTTTTGACATTTTAACTCCTTGTTTAAAATATAGCACACTTTTTACATCACAGTCAATGCCACTTTTTGTCACAAGTTAGACAAAACCAAATGATTGTTTATTTAAAGCAGTTAATCAAAATTTTTTTGTTGCATTATCTAAAATCTTGCGCATTAAAATTTGCATTTTATTGATTGTTAGATGCTTCTTCTTGTTGCTTTTTCTTTTTGTGAAATTTAAGTTTGTTGATAAAGCTTACAAGGGCAATCTTTCTGCCAAAAATTGCAAAAATTGTAATCAACAAAACAGAAACACCAATAACCGAGCCAGCAATTGCGCGTTTTATAATTTCGTTTTCGGTTGTAACAAAGATTGTTGAATTTAAGTCGCAGATGTTAAAACTTGCATAGCCATCGGCATAAGTAAAGTCAACTTCGCGAATGTTTCCAAACTCATTGATTTCAAAAATCTTTAGTTTTTCGGCATCAACATCTTCAAGTTTTAAATTTGCAACATAGTTAGAATTAACAATTTGGCTGTTGCTTGCCTCAAAGCAATAAATACCTTGAACATCAATATTTGTTATTACAGGTTTTAAAGTTTGTTTTGCTTGCTCCAAATATTCAGTTTGATTGTTAACGCCAATGTTAACGGTTGCGTTTTTATCAAACTTATCACTTTTGTAAACCAAACTGTCACCTTGCTCGTTTGTGTAAACAGGATTTGCAATTATTTCCATGGTGCCAGATACTTCACCAAAATAGTTATTTTCATGGACAACAATTGTATAGTCATAAACGCCAACTTCACTGTGCTCGCCTGCAAAGTTAACAAAGCTGTTAACATCATAGTTTAAATAATAAGTTGGGTATAAATTTTGACCATTGAAAATAAATATTTCTGTGTCAACTGTGATATTTACAAATTGTTTTTTAATGGTTATTGCAACACTATAATTTTTATCATTGTAGTTTTTGTTGTTTGCAAAACTTATTGTTGCAATGTATGTATCGGCATCAATAGGTTCTGCAACCTGCATACCATTGCTGTCTTTGTATGACACTTCAAAATTAAAGTTTGCATATTTTGAAACGTCCACAATATGAGCATTGCCATCATAAACAAATGTTTTGTCCCCTGCTTCAAATGGAATGTTTGCACATTTTATGACAAATGTTGCTGGGGTGTATTCCTTTACAAAATAGTTTGCGTTTGAAAATTGATTGAGCAAAATTTGATATTCGCCAGCGTCTTCGCCAACTTCTCGCAAAAGTTCAACAGTTACAATGTCGCCAGCAATCAAACCTTCAACTTGATATGTTAAAACGCAATCTGTTTGACCATAAACTTTTGACTTTGCATGTGCAACAACACAAACAGGGCGTTTTTCAATTGTATAATAACAAGGCTGTAAACTTATGTCATAATTATCATTGTTTAAAGTGCCTTGCAAGATAGTATATTTGCCAGCCACTTCGCCAGCAACACGACTTAAACTGCCACTTAACTGGTCATCATAAGCCAAACTTCCAGAAACTATTTCATACTCAATTTTGCCGTCATCTTCGCCATAAACCTTGCTGCTATTCACTGCTTTTATGGTTATTGGGCGTTTTTGAATTGTGTAAACGTTTTCAACAAAACTGATTGTATAGTTTGGGTTAAGGCAAGCAATTGTGCCAATGTCAATTTTGTATGTTCCAACATTTGTGCCTTGCTCTCGGTTAAGGCTACCTTGCAAAATGTCTTCGCCAGCCAAACTGCCGTCTGTAATTTGATATGAAAGTGGCAAGTCTTCACCATAAACAGTGGTTATTTGGTCGGCACAAATTGTAATTGGCTTTGCCACAATTGTAAGTGTTGCATCAAGTGCTGTTAAGTCGTAATTGCCATTTTCAAATTCGTTTAAATATATCTTGTATTGTCCAACATTTTCGCCAATTTCACGCACAAGGTCAAGTGACATTGGGGTGGCAAAACTGCCATAAATTGTTTGATATGTAAAATCTTGGTCAACATCGCCATAAGTTTTGGTTAGGTTTTGGATTTGCACAACAACTCTGCGAGTTAAAATGCTAAACACACCTTCAACAAACTCGATGTCATAATTTTCATTGTTCAAAGTGCCTTGCAAAATTGAATATTGCCCAGCGTCTTCCCCTTGCGCTCTTTCAAGGTTGCCACTTAACACATCACTATTTACAAGATTGCCTTCTTCAACAAAATAATCAAGCAAAGGGTCTTGCTCGCCATATATTTTGCTTTGATTGTTTGCGCAAATGGTTATTTTCCTTGGCGTAACTTTGTATGAACCTTTAACGTAAGTAAAATCATAATTGCTGTTTTCAACCGGCTTGACAGCAATTTCATAACTGCCAACTTGGTTTAAAATTGTTGCAGAAAGTTCTACATCAATAGTGTCTGTTTCAACAACATTTTTAAGTGTGCAAGTCAAAGTTTTAAGACTATCACCATAAACTGAAGTCTTGTTGTCGGCAGTGATAGTTGCCTTGCGAGTTGCAATTGTCAAAGTGCCGTTTGCACTGCCCGTATAATTTTTTTGTGTCACATCAACTTTAACTGCATAACTGCCAGCATTAACAGGCAAAGCCAAAAGCTGATTGTAGGTTATTTGATAGTCATAGTCACAGATGACTGTTACTTGTTTTTGTTGTCCGTCATAGGTGTGTGATAGGTCTTGCAAAATCACAGATACTTCTTTGTTTTTGATTGTAAAACTTCCACTGCAACTTCCAAAATAGTATTGTTGATTTATTGTAACAACATAGTCATAAGTGCCAGCGTCAACAACATCTTGGGCGTTAACAACTTGTCCATTTAACGAATACACAATGTCATAATTAACCGGGCAATCGGTTGTAACAACCACGCCTTGTTGCTCAGCATTATATATTACATCAGCGTCATCAACTGTTATCTCAACTTGTCTGTTAACAACAACAGCATAGCTTCCAAAAAATATGTAATTTTCATCGTCAACTGCCACATCAACTTGATACTCGCCAACATCTTTAAAACTTACACTTTGGCTGTTTTTGTAAAAAGTTGCTGTAACCAAAAGGTTTTGTGGTTCAACGCTGTAATCTAAACTTAACTCACTGCCAGTGAACCAATACTCTGTCTCATTTAAAACAAATGTTGCAATTTGTTTAAAATAAGCCACAATCTCAATATTATCTTCAACTGTTATATCAAAAGTTGATTGTTCGGTTTTAACAAAACTGCCATTTAAAATATAGCCAACAAACTTGTTGCCTTCATCTGCAACGGCAGAAAGCGTAACAGTGTCGCCAGCAAACGTAAACAAATCGCCTGTAAAAGTGCCATTTCCCTTAACAGAAGTTGTAACTTTTTTTGTTGTGTAAGTGTCTGCTGTTAAATTGCCAACATTGTCAAAAACTTCAATGTTATAGGTGTTGCAACCATCAACCTCAAAAACAAAAGTTGCTGTTTTTGTGTCTTCGCTTATGCTATAAAGCTCGGCATTAACGCCATTTACAGTTACATAATTTATGCCACTGCCTGCATCACTAACATTTATATAAACTCTTTTGTTGCTTTGATATCTTGTTGCTTCGTCATAAGAATAACTTGTAATAACAGGCTTTGCCGTGTCGTTTGTAGAAATGCTAATCTTTGGCTCTTTAATCTTCATTATGATGTTGTTTGAAGATGATTGTTTTGTATAAAAGTGAAGTCTTAAAAAGTCACCCATTGTCTCTGGCACCCAGTTATCTATGGTGCGCAAAACAAAGTCTCTTGGAATTTCTTCTGTTACACTGGTGGAACTTGCAGTTACAAAGTCACTGTAACTATTGCTTGCGCCTGTGCCAACGGCAATTTCCATAATGACATCTTCAACATAACTATCCAAACTAACACCCCAAAATGGGTCATCTTCACTTGATAGATATGCCGATGAACCAAATATTAACGCACCATTTTTGCCTGCATTGATATAGTTTTGTGGCAAAAGTATGTCGCTAAAAAAGTGACCAACTTTATAACTGCCTGCAACACCTTTGCCTGCACGATGCTCTAACATATCTGTGTTTGTTAAAACTCGCGCGTTTGTATCAGCACAATAATAGCCAAAATAATCGTCAATATCGGTTATGCCATTGCCGTTTGGGAACAAACTATATTCTTTTAACGCATCAACAGTTAACTGTTTGTTGCTACTTGTTGATGTTGCCGCTGCAAAAACTACTTGCTGTGGCGCTGAAAAACTCAGCCCACAAATCACGGCGCAAGTTATTAAAAATGAAATTAATAATTTTTTTCGTTTGTAATTTTTCATATGTTCACCTAAAACTGTGGCTTTGAGATGTCGCCAACAGAATTTCCATTTATCTCATTAAAGGTTTCGGTTATTTTGCCTGTGCAAGTTACGGTGATAACAACTGTCACATTGTAACTTTCGTTTATGTTAAGTGAAATTAAATTTCCGTCACTGCCAATTTTGTAAGTTAGTTTAACATAGTTAAAGCCAGTTGGGGTTTGACCAGAATATGCAGTCATTCTGGTTATATATTTTGTTGTTGATGTGGTTGGATTCAAGTTAAGTGTAAAGGTTGTTATGCCGTCAGAATAGCTTACATCGTCAAAACTATTTATTGTGTTGCGATTTATTATGTAAGGCGTATAATCGGTTGGTTTTAAGCCAAATTTTGACGCATAAGAGTTAACATCAGTATCTGTCCAACTTTGACCACTATAATTTGCAACCAAATTGCTGTCAACATTTTTGTGTTGAATGTAACTTACATTGTTTGGGGTTAAAGGGTCATAATAGGTTAACACTGCAACTTTTGGGTCAACGCCAAAAACTGTTGAACCATAGTTTGTATCTTCTTTTAAATAAACGCCATTTGTTCCTTTTTTTCTGTAACCACCAACAGTTTGAATGCCACCAGCACCAGCATCAACTGTGCCACTCATTATAGAAGAATAACTGTTGCTTTCGGTTAAATTTTGATATGCCCTTTCATATAGCCAATAAATGTAATCATTTTTGTCAAGTGTAAAATTCTTTTGTGCACTTATGCTTGTATCAAATTGCTCTGTTTTTAAAGTCGTGCAATTTGGCGCTTCAAATTTTGCAATAATGCTTGACTGACCAGTTAATTCACCAAGAACATATTCGCCATTTTGATTTGTATATGTTGCAATGTCTTTGCCAACATACACAGGCATATTGCTAACAGCCAAGTCGCCAGCAGTTATCCTTCCACTAACCACATAAATTTCATATGCTGTTATGTTTTTTGCGAGTGGCACATCTGTTGCAAAGCTTGATGGCACAAATTTTGTTGAGTTTTTGCTAAACAAAATTGTTGCCGTGCCAAATAGTTTGTCAAAACTATACTGACCATTTGCATTTGTTGTTGTTTCAAATGTCGTTTCGTCACAAACTGCCGTCACTTTGACGCCCGAATTGTCTGTTAGGCCTGTTATTTTGCCACTTACATTATAGGTGAGATTAAATATCAAACCTGCCCTGTAACCATCAATTGCGTCTGCAAAAATTGGATTGTAGCCATCTTTGATTAAACTAAGCTCAACAATGTCATTTAAATCATAAATTTCAAAATTGCCATCTTCGTCTGTTTTTGTGCTAGATTGCAAATAATATACGGTTAAGTTTTCAACTGGCAATGTTCCACTTAAAACTCTGCCCGTCAATTTGTATGTAGAACTAAAATCAAGTGTTGTTGGCAAGGTATAGCCAGTTTGTCCAACAAAAGTGTAACCTTCTTTTTCCAGCACAAGCATACCTTCGCCATACAGCCCAGTTATTTCGTAGTCTCCTTCATTGTCTGTTGTTACTGACTTGCCTTGCGATGTAACTCTTACGCCGGCAAGCCCTTTGTTAACAGAAATTACTTTGCCACTTATTGCAAACGAAAGATTAAACAAATAGTCTGTAACAGGTGTGCTAAATGTGTTTGTTGAGTCACTGTAGCCTTGCTTGCTTGCCGTAAAGCTATTGTCATTTGTTAAGCCTGATATTGCAAAGCAACCATTTTCATCGGTTGTGATTGTTGTTTCGTTATATTTTATTGTTGCGCCTGCAAGATTTTTTGAGCCACTTGTAACCCTGCCACTAACTGTATATGTTGCCGTAAACAACAAATCTGTTTGTGGTTCAACAAAAGTTTTTGCACTGCCAAAATCATAACCCGTTTTGCTGACCGAAAGTTCTGCGCCATATTCAAGCCCATCAAGTTCAAACCAGCCGTTTTCGTTTGTGGTTGCAAACCCAGACGAAGTTGAAACCTTTGCACCAGCAAGATAACTATCACCACATTTTGCATAACCACCAACCAAAAATGTTGCCGTAAAATTATATTCTGCATAGCCGTTTATGTTTTTGTTGCCAACAAAAGTATAGCCATCTTTTGTGATTTCAAGTTCATTTAGCCCAGACAAATTGTCAAAGAAATATTCGCCGTTTTGATTTGTTGTTGTCACTTTGTCGGTGTTTTTTATTTTAACTTCAACGTTAGATAAGTTTTGCGTGCCACAAGTTATTTTGCCAGATATTTCATAAGTAACTTCAAACACCAAATCGGTTGCTCCGTCCATTGTTTCATCAACTGCAATACTGCTTGGATTAAAAGTGTAGCCCTTTAATTGTGGAGTTATAACACTTTCGCCAAACAACACATCAAAGTTAAAACCACCCTGCTCGTCAGTTTTTGTGCTACTTGTTCCTGCCGTCAACTTAATATTTGACATTGGCAAATTGCCACACACAATTTTTCCTGCAACAGAATAGCCCTTTGAAGAAAAGTCATAACTATCTCTTGCAACTGTTATGTTGTATCCAGTTGGCTTTAAGTTGTTTGTTGTAACATTTTTGTTAAAATATAAATAATACTTTCCACTTAAATTTTCAAAACAGAACTCGCCATTTTGATTTGGAGTTGTTTGATTTGTTGTTTTTGTGGCATAAGAATACAAATACATTGTCACTTGTGTTACATCGGCGCCATCCATGTTAACATTGCCAAAAATTGAATAAGTTGAGTCAAAATTTACACTTTGATTGCTGTTGACAGTTTGACTGTTTGCAAAATTATAAAACTGCTTTGTTGCAACAATTTCTGTTTGTGTTGTTAAGTCATCAATTTGATAAAATCCATTTTCGTCACTTAACACATAATCATTGCCATAACTGATTTTTGCGCCTTCAACAGCAAGGTCGCCACTTGTAACATAGCCCGTTATGCTAAAAGCAAAAATCAAAGTTTTTTCGCAGTCTGTTTTTAAAGTTGCAACTGTTTGATTGTTGTAGCCATCAAGCTTGCAAACAAAAGTTTTTTTGCCATACAATCC
Source organism: Christensenellales bacterium (assembly GCA_051889975.1). Taxonomy (GTDB): domain Bacteria; phylum Bacillota; class Clostridia; order Christensenellales; family UBA1242; genus UBA9845. Next base: position 29,327 of record JBJFDJ010000025.1, on the reverse strand, counting down.
ATCAAGGGTTACTGCGCCTTTTTCGTCAGTTGTGTATGACTGATTGTTAATTTCAACTTGCTCGCCACCTTTGTTTTCATTTAGCGCACTAAACACGAGTTTTGCAGTGTAATATTCATTTAATTCAACATCTATTTTGCAATTTTTGTAACTGATTTTTTCATTGCTAGACTTTGAAATATGATATTTGTTTTCGTCAAACGCAAGGTCATGTTGACCAAACAAATCAAATATATTATAAACGCCTTGTTCGTTTGTGATTGTTTGTTTGTCGCCGATTTTAACAACTATGTTTGCCATTGCAATGCCGTCTAACTTTATGACACCAGTTACATCATACAATTTGTTAAAGGTCAGAGTTATTTCTTCTGTGCTGTTAATTGTCACGCCTTCAAAACTTCTGTAACCATTTTTGCTTGCACTTACGACATCGCCAAATTTAACACCACTTAAAACAAACTCGCCATCTTTTGTTTTTGTTGTGTTGCCATCTATGCAAATCAAAAAGTCATCTTTTTGCCCATCATCACTTTCAATTTTGCCATACAAATCAAATGTTGCATTTATAACAACATCTGCAATTTGCTCATCTGTTTGCAATTCGTCAAATTTAAAACCTTGTTTTTCAACAATCAAAGCGTCTGTGCCGTGCAAGTCTTTTAACTCAAAACTGCCCTGCTCATCTGTAAAAACAAAATTGTCTGGATTTGATTTGCTGTAAACTTTTGCGTTTTCAATGCATTGATTTCCACAAATCACACTGCCACTTGCAACATATTTTTTAAACACTTCAACCCGAATATTTTGATTTGTGTTTTCAACCAAAACAGTGCGACTTTCAAAATAATAGTCATCGTTAAAAAATTTTAACTCATTGCTTTTGCTATCTTTGTTTAACAAAAATTCGCCATTTGCATTTGTGTAAGTGCTGTTGCCACCAGAAACAACCAAAACTTTTTCTACCCCAACGCCATTTTCAACAACTTTGCCACTTAAAGCGCAAACGCAATCAATTGACAAATTGTTGTTTGTTTTGTTTGCTGTGTAGGTTAAATATTTGTTAGATGTGTCTGCAACTGCAACACTAACTTCGCCAGCAACATTTTGCAACATAAAATTGCCGTTGCTATCGGTTACAGTTTTGCCACCTTTTTTGCCGGTTGCGCTTATAGTTGCCCCTTCAACAGCAATGCCACCTTGGGTCACTTGCCCAGAGATGTTGTAAAACGAATATGCTTCAAAGTTAACATCTTGTTTTAGTTGTGGATAAAACACTTTGTTGCGCACTTCAAACACGCAATCATCTTTAAAAACAGAAATTTGTGTTGCACCAAGCAAATTGCCAATGCTGTAATATCCATTTTGGTCGGTGAACACATCACCAAACAGGGTTGAAACTTTAACCCCTTCAACACCAACACCATCTTCTAAAACATAGCCACTTGCAGTGTAAGTTGTAACTTCGTTAGTGCAACCATAAAAAATGCCACTAAAAAGCAACAAACACAATATATAAAAAATGCTTTTTTTCTTTTGCATCAAAAAATCTCCTAATAAGCATTTTAATATTAACATATTAAAAAAGATATGTCAAATATGTATTTTTAACTTTGTTTTTCGACAAAAAGCAAAGTTAAACAACAAAGGCAATTAAAAAATTATTTGATTTGAGTGCAAAATTAATGAGTTTGATATTAATTTTTATTATTTATTAAAATTCATCTTTAAATTAAGGCAGTGCATGCAAAAAATTTTGTCTTTTTTGATAATCAAAAACTGCATATATATTTTAAAAAATTTTATTTTAATTTTTGGCTGATTTTAAAAAAATCTTGCCAAGGGTTTGTGCCAATATATTTTTTGTAGTTTTTTATGTTAATTTGATTTGGCTTTATTTTGTTTATGTCGTCCCACTCAATGGGCAAAGAAATTGTTGCCTTTTCCCTAGCACGAAGCGAATATGGGCAAACGCAAGTTGCCCCACGCGAATTGCGAAGATAGTCAACAAAAATTTTTCCACCACGCTCTGATTTTCTTATGTTGGTTGTAAAAAGTTTTGGATATCTGTTTTGCAAAAGTTCGGCAACTCGTTTGGCAAACTGGTTGCAGTCATCCCAATTTTTGCATTTAATTGGCACAACAACATGATATCCCTTGCCACCACTGGTCTTTAAAAATGATTTTAAATTTAATTGTTGCAAAATTTGTTTTAACAACAAAACGCCTTTTCGCAGTTTTAAAAGTGACAAGTTTGTGTCGGGGTCAAGGTCAAAAACAACAAGGTCGGGGCTATCTATATTTGGCACTTTGCTACCCCAAATGTGAAACTCAATTGTGCCCATTTGCGCTTGATAAACAATTTGTTTTTTGTTTTTAACATAAAAATATTCTTCTTTGCCATCCATAAAAATTTGAATGTTTTGAGCATCTGTTGTTGGATGTTTTTTAAAAAAACAAGCGTCACCAACACCATCATGACACCTGATAACACTCAATAGTCGCTTGTTTAAATATGGCTTCATTAATTCACTCACATCTTCATAATATTTTGCAACTTCAAATTTTGTAATTTTGTCGCCATCGTAAACAATTTTTTGTGGGTTGCTTAACTCTATGCCTGCAATCAAATTTTTCATAATTCGCTCCGTTTTTGCAATAAAAATGCTGTTTTTTTGTGTTTTTTTAACAAAAATTGATTATTTTTTAAAAAATTTTAAATTTGTGTTTGATAAAAACAATTATAATTTTGCAATATTTTTTTGCTGTTTTAAAAAACTTTTTGCAATATTTTTTGCTTCGGTTTTTTGCCGTTTTTTAAAAAAATTTTGCTTCATTTTTTGCCATTTATACGAAAAAATTTTGTAATAGTTCTTGTTGTTTTTTACAACTTTTTTGGTCAATATTTTGTTTTATTTTAATTTAGTTCTTAACAAAAATGGTTCAAAATTTTGTATTTTGACGTTTGTTTTTTTTGCTGAATTTTTTCACTTAAATTTTTTTGCACCTTCCAAAACAACACTTTTTGGATCTTTATCTGTTCTTAATCCAACAAAACTTGGTTGCCTTAAAATGCCACTTTTTGTGAGCTCGGCATATTGAATTTCGGCAACTAATTCTGGTTTTAGCCAAATTGCATTTTTTTCGTTTGGCTCAACGGCAAAAGGGCAAGTTTTGCGCTTGATTTTTTCAAATTTTTTGCTTAAATCTAATTTTTGTTGCTCGTTTAAGCCAGTGCCAACTTTTCCAACAAAAATCAAATTGTTGCCTTTGTAATATCCCAGCAAAATGGCACTGACATTTTTATTTTTAGCTGTTTTTGTGTAACCTGCAACAACAAACTCTTGCCTTAAATAGCACTTTATTTTTAGCCAGTCGGCAGTTCGCTTGCCAACATATTTGCTATCAATTTTTTTTGCAACAACACCTTCTAGCCCTTTTTCTTTTGTAAATTTAAAAATCTTTTTGCCATTGCCAACAACAAAACTACTAAACATCAAATTGTTTTTGCTCTTTGCAAGCAAACGCTGTAAAACTTCTTTGCGATAAATTAACTGTTTTTCACGCAAGTCTTCGCCATTTAAACTTAAAATGTCAAAAATTACATAATAAAATTCATTTGTCTTGTGTTTTAAATTTTCTTGCAACAATCCAAAATCACTTTTGCCATTCTTGTCAAAAGATACAATTTCACCATCCAAAACAAAGCAATCTTGTTGTATTTCACTTAAACTTTGGGCAATTTGCTCAAATTTGCTTGTGTAATCTTTGTTGTTGCGTGATTTTAGTTTTACTTTGCCATTTTGCACAAAAGATATCATACGATATCCGTCATACTTAATTTCAAAAAGCCAGTCTTTGCCACTTGGTATTTCGGCAGACAAAGTTGCAAGTTCAACATCACATTGACTAAACGGATTTTTAACCTTTTTTGAAGTCTGTTTTTTTGCAACTGCAAACTCATAATTTTCCTTTATTGCAAGCCAGTTTTTTTCATCAGTTTTAACAAGTGACCACGCACCTTTAAGTTTTTTGCCATTTAACACAAATTTTAAATGACCTTTTTTAAGCCCTTTGTTAAAACTTTCCAGTTGCTCATAATTTCCACTATCAAAAATTTCAACACTGCCTGCACCATAATTGCCCTTTGGAATAACGCCCTCAAAGTTTGCGTATTCAATTGGGTGGTCTTCCACCATAACGGCAAGTCGCTTGTCTTTTGGACTTTGACTTAAACCCTTTGGCACTGCCCAACTTAAAAGCAC
>JBJFDJ010000025.1:0-24965 GCA_051889975.1 Christensenellales bacterium | reverse complement strand
GCTTGTCTTTTGGACTTTGACTTAAACCCTTTGGCACTGCCCAACTTAAAAGCACGCCATTGTGTTCAAGCCTTAAATCATAGTGTTTTGCCCTTGCCACATGATATTGAATAACAAATATTTTTTGATTTTTGCTAACTTTGTTCGCTTTTTTGTTTAAATTTTCCGTTTTTTTGTTTATTTTTTCAGTTTTTTTGTTTAAATTGTCTGCATTTTTATTTAAACTGCTTGCATCGTTATTTTTTTTATTGCTCGTTTTTTGGTTTAAATCACTTGTCTTTTTGTTTAAATTATTTGCCTTTTTGCGCTTGCTTGTTTGTTTGTTTTTGTCACCAGACATTTTGTTTGTGTTTTTGTTTTTTGTCGTTTGTTTGTCTGTTGCCAAAATTTTTTTTCTTGCTTTTTTGGTGCTGTTTTTATTTTTAGACTTAATCTCACCTTTTGGCTCGGTTGTTGTTTCAAAATTTCTTTTTTTGTTATATTCTTTTAACATAATTAACCTTAAAATTTATATTTTGATTTTTTAAAAAAACTAAATTTTTGCAGATTTATGCACTTATTTTTTTGCTGTTTTTTACGCAATTTAATTTGTTTTTTATTATTTTAATTTATCAAAAATTATTACAAAATGATTTTGATAATTTGTCTCATTTGCTTGCTATTTGATTTTTGTTTGTTTGTTATTTTCAATTATTTTTTTGATTTAATTTTAAATTATATTTTTACTTTTTTTAAAACTTTTTGTTTGCATTTTTGATATTAATTTTATTATTTTATTAAATATTTATGTTTTAAGTATTTTTATCGTTATTTTTTTGATTTTTTGTTTGTTTTTTGCTTTGAAGTTGCTTTTGCAACAGCAACTTCTTTTTGTTTATCATTTTGTTTTGATGTGCCACTTTGTTTTGATTTGCCTTTGCCCTTTGACAAACTCTTTTGCAAGGCTTCCATAATATCAACAATTTTTTCTGGCTCTTTTTGAGTTTTTGGCTGAATGATTTGCTTGCCTTCTATCTTTTTTTTGATTGCTTTTTTTATTTTTAAATTAAACTCATCTTTAAATTTTTCGGGTTTAAATGGCTCTGTCATTTGATTTATTAAGGTCGTGGCAAGTTCTAGTTCTTTTTTGTTAACTTGCGTTTTTTTGATGTCTGGGCTTTTTTGAATTTCTTCATAAAAAAACAAACTGTTAACAAGCATTTTGCCATCTCTAACCCTAATGCAAATCAAAGTTTCCTTTGTTCCAATAACAGTTTTTGCAATTGCTGCCTTGTTTTGTTTTTCCATTGCTTGCAACAAAACATTAAACGCTTTAACAGCGCCCGATGGATTGACATAATATGCCTTGTCATAATAAATTGGGTCAATTTCATCAAGTTTTACAAACTGTTCAATGACAATGTTTTTATCTTGTGGCGTTTTAATTTTTTCAAAATCTTTGTCGGTGAATATCACATATTTGCCTTTTTCATATTGATAACCTTTTACGATATCTTCATTTTTGATTTCTCTGTTTTTGCAATCCACGCAAGTTTTTTTGTATTTGACCCTTGTCATAGTTTGTTTGTCTATCATATTAAAGCCAATGTCATTGTCTTTTACACTAACGCTTAATGTTATGGGAATATACACAAGCCCAAAAGAAATTGCACCCTTATATGAATTTGCCATAAAAAAACTCCTTGTAAAAATTATTTACAAAAAGTTTTTGTTGTAAACAAATAAGTTTTTAATTTGCATCTTTAATTATTCACAAAGAAATAATTTTTAAAATATAGCATTGCGCCAAAGAAATAATTTTTAAAAAATAACAAAATTGATATTAATTTTTATGAAATATAAAAAATCCACAACAAATTTGCAAAATATTGTGGATTTTTGTTTAATAATTGTTATTTTTGCAAAAGTTTGACAATGTTGTTTAAAACTTTCTTTTTGTTTAGCCACCAATCACGGCTCCAAACACGATAGATGTTCCAGCCCCTGCTTTGCAAAAAGGCAGGACGATATACATCGCGCTCTAGCACACTGTCACTGCTTTCATAGGCAGAAAAATCAAATTCTATGCCAAGCAAATATTTGTCTTTGCGTTTGTCATAAATTGCAAGTGGCAAGTTGCTTGATGTGTTGCCAACATCAAGTTCAACATTGTAGCCAAGTGCTTCTAGTTCTTGCTTTAACTGTGTTTGCAAGGTTGCATTTAAGTTGTGTTTGCTTGTTTGAGCAGTTTGCAACAAGTTGTTTAAAATAAATTTTGTTTCTAGACCGTTGCCATTTGCAACTGCCCTAACATATTTAAGATATTCTCTAAACAATTTTGGTCCAAGGTTTTTTGATGCATCGACGTTGAGTTCTTCGGGCTCTATGCTTGTAACAAGATATATCTTTTGTTTTGCACGAGTTATGGCAACATTCAATCTGTTTTCGCCACCTTCATTGCTTAGCAAGCCAAAGTGTGCAACAACTTTGCCATATTCGTTTTTGGCATAAGCAGTGCTAAAAATTATGATATCTCTTTCATCACCCTGAACATTTTCTAGGTTTTTAACAAACAAACTTATGTCTTCGCCATTTTCTTTTCTGTTCTGTTCAACAAGCAAAGCATCTCTAAAATCCTTGTCTTTGCTTGCAAGTTTGTCAATGGCGTCCTCTATTGCAGTTTCTTGTTCTAAGTTAAATGTAATAATGCCAATGCTTGATGTTCGGGTTTTGTCTTTTAAAAGTTTGCACAAAAGATTTGCAACTGTTTCGGCTTCAACAACATTTTTTGTGTCTATCCACTTGCCATCAACTTTTATGCGCTCAATTGGTGGATGCTTTTTGTTTTTTGTTATGTTTGGTGAAATTTGCAAGTTTTTTTCATAAAAAGCATAGTTGCTAAAGTTGATGAGTTCTTCACTGCGACTGCGATAGTGATATGTTAAGTTACTGCTAAAATATCTGCTTGTTGCAAGGTCAAGCAGGCTTTCAACTTCCAATGCAACTTGTGATGAATAGTCTAGGTCATCTAGGTCTTCGTTGCCCATATATCTTTTAATAAATGATGTTGAAGGTCTTAACTGCTTGTTGTCACCAGCAACAACGATGTGTTTGCCACGATATATGCAAGGCAGGGTGTTTTCAACAAACACTTGCGATGCTTCATCAAAAATTACAAGGTCAAACATCTCCTTTTCAAGTGGCAGGATTTGACTTGCAGTTTCGGGGCTAAGTAGCCAGCAAGGGAAAAGTTTTAACAAAAAGTCTTTGTATGCGCCAAAAGTTTTGCGTATTGGCCACAAGTTTTGTTGCTTTGATATTTGATATACAAAATTCTTGCTGTCTTCAATGTTTTGCAATATATAGTCTTTATATTCATTGATATTTTGTTCATAGCAAAGTTTTTTGTTGACTTCTCGTTGCTCTTTTTTAAGTGATTGCAAACGATTTTTTATGTTGTTAAAGTCGGCAAGTTTGGCAAGAGTGTCCTTGTGTTTGTCTTCTAGTTTAACAACTTCGGCATAAGTTCTAAAAGTTACAATTTTTTCGGTGACATACTTAAATGTTTTGTAACTGTCACTGTTTTGATATGCAAATTTCAAAATTAATTTTTCTGTTTCGTTTAAATCCTTTAAAACAGAGTTCATATCTCTAACATCAACATATTCATTGAGTGCATTGCTCAAAAGTTTTAAATACATTGTGTTGCCACTTAAAATGTTATCGCAAGTTATCAAATAGCCTTTTGGCTCTAAAACTTCTTTTAAAATTTCATAGTCGGCAACATACTCTTTTAAATCTGCCAAGGTCTTGTCAAAACTGCTTTCAATTTCGTTTTCTTTATCCTTAACTTTTTTGCGTGCAAAAGGATATAACGGAAATACCAATTTGCTTAACTTAAGGTTTTTGTATAGTTTTGGATATTTTGTTGAAGCAATAAAATGAGTTAAAGGCTTATAATTAATTTTGCCATTTTCGGCGTGCTCTAAATAATAAGCCAACAAGTCACGCGCATAGGGTTGTTTTGTTATGTCAAACGGAACAAATCTGCTTGACAAAACATTTTTGATTAAGTTTTGCGCTTTAACAAGCGAATGCATTTCGATGTCTGATTTTATGTAATCTATTAATGGATTTATTTGTTTTTTCTCTAAAAATTTGTAATATAACGCATGCTTGTTTTTATCTTTAATTGATTTAACGGCGTCATATATTTCATCAAAGTTAAGAGCCATCAAGTTTTTGTTTTTTAACAATGCAGTGTAAACGGCATAGTCATTGCTTTTTTTGCCAATTATTTCACTGTTGGCATACATTTGTTGAAGCGAAATGCCATAGGGTTGAACTTCAAAAAGCACTTTGCTTATTTCATTTAACTGCTCTGTTTCATATTGAATTTTGCTCAACAGCTCGTCATTTTTTTGTTTTATGGTTTGAGGAGTATAACTTAAAATGCTGTCATGTATCTGTTTTGCACGCAAATAAAAGTTCAATTTTGACTTGTCACTGTCGGTTATCATAGTTGCCTTGCAGTTTAAGTCGCCCAAACGATTGTAAACAACATCAAGGGCGCTCTTTTTTTGACTGACAACAAGCACTTTTTGACCTTTTGTTAATGCATCTGTAATTATGTTAACAATGGTTTGGCTTTTGCCCGTGCCCGGTGGACCATAAATGACCATATTTGAGTTTTTGTTTAAATTTTCTATTGTTTTTTGTTGCGCATAATCCAGTTCGCTTATGGCAAAAGTTTGAGTGTTTTCTTTTTTGCTGTGTTTTGGTTGCTTTGAGAAAAGCAATTCTTCAATTGCACCTGTTACAAGGTTTTTGCGCTCCAAAACTTCATAGTCGTTGTAAATGCTGTTTGTTAGTGGGTATCTGCCCAAAACGCAGTAGTTTTTTAAAATTAAACTATCTTTGTTGCTTGGTTCAAAAGTTTTAAATTCACTAAACCCTTCTTCAACATCGCCTTCAAATTCGTAGCCAAAAGTTTTTAAATAATTAACCACATCGGCAATTGATTTAAAGCCATTTGATTTTAAATCATCAAAATCTGTTATCAAATCATCAATAAACAATTTTTGAGTGTTGGCATAAGCAAACATTAAAACTTTGTTGAGTTTTATTTGTTCATTTGGTTTTAAACTTAAACTTGCCGTTTGGTCATCATCAATGTCTATAACAACAGGAAATAACAAAAGTGGCGCTTTGACAACCAAATCTTTTCCAATTTTTCCTTCAACAAATGGGTAGCCAACATATAGTTCATAACGGCCAGTTTCTTTTTCTAGTTCTTCATTTTCTCTTTTTAAAGTTTTTAAACTGTTAACTTCCTTTTGCAAAGTCTTTTTTAACTCTTGTTTTTTAACTCTTTCTAACTTTAAATAATCTATTTGTTGAGATTCATCTTGGGTTTTAACATTAAAGTTATACTTTTCTAGTTTCTTTTCTACATTTAAGTTTTCATAAACTAAATTTTTTGTTTCTTTTCCAACAATTTCAAACGAAAGTTTTTTGCCTGACCACAAAAAATCCACAAAACTTTGTGCAGATTTGTCTGTCTTAAAAATTTTGCCTATGTCATAACTAAAATTGTTTGATATACGATTTGAGTATAAACTTCTGTTTTTGCCACTGATTTCTATCAAACGGCGTTTGTAATATTTGTAAATTTTTTTCATGTGCACCTTCCATGTGTTTTTGCAAAGCTAATTATATATATTCTATCACAATAATATAATTTTTTAAATATGTATTTTAAAAATTTATAAAAATTTTGTCATAAAAAACACCAACTTTTATGTTGATGTTTTAAAATTTTTTTATATTAAACAGTTTGTTAAAATTTATTGAGACTAAATATTGTTAAAAACTATTTTTTTAACCTTTGATTTTTGCCGTTAAAACTTAAAATCAATGTTTCGCGCTTGTTAAATATGCGACTAAAAATTCGCTCTTGATATTTATCTAGCACTTGTTCTGGGCTAAGGTTTGTTGTGATTATGGTTGATTTGCCCTTTGAAATTCGTTCATTTAAAAGCAGTAGCAAATATTCCTTTGTAACATTTTTGCGCATTGGCTCTGTGCCCAAATCATCAATGATTAAAGCATCAACTTCAATTAGTTCGTTTAAATAATCTTTTTGCGTGCTAGCGTTTGATAAATGCTGTTCCAAAAACAAATTGTTAAGGTCAAAACTGCTTGTAAACAATGTGGTTTTGTTTTTTGCAATAAGGTCTTTTGCAAGGCATTTTGTAAGATAAGTTTTGCCAGTGCCAGACGCCCCACACATAACAATGTTTTTTAAAATTAAATCGTCAAATTTTTGCACATATTCAGTCAATGTGTTAACACATCTCTTTGCAAAAACTTGTTCTTTTTCGTCATCAAAAAACTTGTAGTCATAATCTTTTAAGTTTGGCACACTTTTTAAGTCAACATTGCAAAGCGCCATCAGTTTGTTGTTAAATTTTTGCAACACGCAACTGCAAATTTGGTTATCAAAAACGCCAGTGTCTTTGCAATTTGCACAAGAATATTTTGGCAACAGGTCGGCTTTGGTTAAGTTGTATTTTTTTAAAACTTCAACTTTTTGGTCTTGTATTTGCTTGAGTTCAGCTTCTTCTTTTTGTGGGTTGCCACTTTCAAAATTAATTTTGCCAATTTGCATTTTTAAAATGCGCTCTTTTTGCTCTAATAGCTTAAAGTTTTCATCTCTTTTTAAGATTGCCAAATTGTGTTCGGCAACGTGCTGGGCATTTGCCCTTTCAAGTGAAAGTTCGGCAAAAATTTGCTTTAAAATATCTTTTTTTGTCATGCCAATTTCACCTCGCTATCCAAATTGTCAAACAAGGCGTTTAATTCTTCACTGGAAAAACTGTGCGTGATAAACTCTTGTTTTGGAGTTTCATTGGCGTTGCCGGCAACTTGTTTGGATTGTTTTGCGCCATCCAAAGTTGTTATGTTTTGCTCTTTCCAATTGCTTAAAATTTTGTTTATGTATTGCATTGGTTGAGTTTTGCCACAGGCAAGACTAACAGCATAATCAATCATACTGCCATCAAACTTCCAAACATCAGTCCATGTGTGATAAAAATCTCTGTCCCAACTTGTAACTTGCCTGCTCACCGACAAACTTTCAAGCAATTTTTTTATGTTTTTATCCAAAGATAATGTTTCACTTATATAATCATTTATGGCGTCAATTGAGACCAAACCCTTTGCATAATATTTGTTTACAATTTGCTCCATTTCGTCCAAAGTGCGCACAAATTTTTTAAAGCAAGTTTTTGCAATTAGCAAAATTGCTTGGTTTTGATAACCCATTTGCTTCCACTTTAAAATATAGTTGCTTACAACTGGGTCAAGATTTTGATAATAAAGCCCAAGTGCTTTGCAGGTGTCTTTTGCAAGTTCATAAATGTCATCTTTTTCGGCTTCATACGCTTTGATTTCTTCTATGCTAAACAACTTGTTTTGATAGTAGCCCTCTAGCAACTCGTCTAACTTGTCAATTCCACCCTTTCTTATTTTTTTGGCAACTTGCGTTATGGTTGACAAGTCAAAGCCATATTGTTTTGTCCACTTGTCGTATTTTTGCCTGTCGTCATAACTTGGCTGTCTTACACTTTTAAGTGCTTTTAAAACATTTTTTACATCACTTGTTATGTTTTGCATTTCTGCAATTTTGTTTTCTACATCTTGCGCTGTGTGTATGCCTTCATACGCCCAATTTTTTGCAACAGTTAAAACATAGTTGTAGCCAACATCATTGCCCTTTTGCTGTGTGCAAAACTTTGCAATCATAACCATTGCATCTTCTTCTATGTGCATACTTTTCATAGTTTCATAATACTCTTTATATTCAAAAGGTGTTAGCATTCTGCCGTCAACAACTTCTTGCAAGTTGCGATTGAAATTTGAATATCTTTTTTCGTCAAACATTTTGCCGGTATATTTTTTTGACCTAAATGGCAAGTATCTAACTTCTATTGGCGATAGATTGAGCACAGTCACAAGCCCTTGCTCCTGCCAAAAATAAAATATGCTTTTTACATCTTCGACCTTCATGTTGAGTTCGCTTGCAAAATCATCAAGTGTATTTGTTATGTTTTCACTGTCTTGGCATTTTAAAAGCCCATACAAATAAACTTTTATATACTCCCCTTTTGTCTCTGGCAAATATTCACTGACAAAAGCATTGTCCAAAACAATGCTGTTTAATGAATTATGCTCGGTTGAAAATTTACAAAATGCCATATTAATCCTTTGTGTTAATTTTTAATCAAAACACTTAAAATTATTAATACTTAACATTTAAAGTTTTTAGTTAAACTCAAAAATATATATGCAGTTTTAAAAATTAAACTTATTTTTGCTTTTTAAATTTTAAATGTTTTTTAATTTTAGGTTTTGATTGTTGATATATTTAACATTATATAGTTTAAATTTAAAATTTACAAGTTTTTTTTAAGCAAATAGTTTTTTTGACAAAATTTGCATATCTGTTTTTTCATATACAACACTGTTTTTTAATACAATACCATATAAAAACAGGAGATTAATATGAAAAATAAAAAACTTTTTATCATAGGTATGTTTTTTCTATGCACCATTTTGTTTGCCGGCTGTTTTAACACAGATTTCACAAAAAAATACGGCACAAATATAACCGAATACAACATAGAATTAGAGTTAAAAGACGACAACACCATAAATGGAAAACAAATTGTAAACTACAAAAACACGAGTTCGGCAATTTTAAGTGAGATTTATTTTCATTTGTATGCAAATTCGTTTAGCGAAACTGCCGTAAACAAACCTGTAAGCACACTTTATGAAAGCACTGCGTATCCAAACGGAAAGAGTTATGGCAAAATTGTAATAAACGATGTAAATTGCAAAGATGACGATTGTTCTTTTGCTTTGGAAGGCACAGACAATGACCTTTTAAAAGTTACTTTAACAACTCCACTGTATCCAAATGATTTTATAAAAATAGATATGGATTACACCATAACAATGCCAAATGTTTTGCACCGTTTTGGCTACAACGAAAACACCATAAATTTGGGAAATTTTTATCCTGTTGCAAGTGTTTTTGACGGCGAAAACTGGGATAAGCACTCCTATCACTACAACGGCGACCCTTTTTATAGCACGCTTGCAAATTATAGTGTTAAAATAACATATCCAAGCAAGCTAACTCTGGCTCACACTGGCACAGAAACCGACTGCCAAAAACTTGACTTTGTTACCACTTCAACTTTAAGCGCAAAGGCAGTAAGAGATTTTGCAATGGTGCTTTCTGACAAGTTTGAAATGATATCAACAACCGTAAACAACACACAGATAAAATACTACTTTTATGATGACGAACAAAGTCAAAAGAGTTTGGAAACCGCAAAACAATCACTGCAAACATTTAATGAAGTCTTTGGCAAATATCCATACAGCACACTGTCGGTTGTGGAAACTGGGTTTTTGCACGGTGGCATGGAATTTCCAAACCTTGTGATGATAAGTGACAATTTAAAAACCTATGACGATTACACCAACACGATTGTGCATGAAATTGCACATCAATGGTGGTATGGCGTTGTTGGAAATGACCAATATAACAATGCTTGGCTTGATGAGAGTTTGGCAGAATACAGCGTTGTGATATTTTATGAAAATAATCCACAATATGAAATAAAGCGAGAAACTTGCATAAGCAATGCCATAACAAGTTACACTTTGTTTGTTGATGTTTATAAAAATGTTTTTAAAGAAGTTGACACAAGTATGAACCGAAGTTTAGACCAATATGACACCGAACCCGAATATGTTTATGCAATTTATGTTCGTGGAATGATTATGTTTGATGACATACGAAACTTTATTGGAGATAGGCAATTCTTTAATGCGTTAAAAAGTTATTACAAACAATATAGTGGCAAAATTGCAACGCCAGAAAACTTGATAAGTGTGTTTGAAGATGTAAGTGGCAAACGAATAAAAAATTTGTTCAACAGTTATTTAGATGGCTCAACCATTATTGCAAATGCAAATGGCAAAAGTGAAAGTGCAAATAGTTAACTAAAATTTTGTAAACTTTAAAATAAAATTTAAAAGAACAAGTTAAGTTAAAAATTTACAAAATCCAAAATAAAAACTTTAAAAATTAAAGCATATCAACCGATATGCTTTTTTAACTCGTTTTATTTTATTTGTTTTTTAAATTGATATATTTTGTTAAAAATTTAACTCATAAAATTAAAGTATTGCATCAACATCAACATTTACAAAAAACTCTATGTTTTGATATGCCTGGCTTTTGTCGGGCAATTTTTTTAAATATTCTTTCCACTCACTGTGTTTAAATTTGTTAAACAAAGTTTGCAAGCCCAAAACATCTCCATTAAACTCTTTTGAAAGGTTAACACTTTCGGCAACCTGACTTTTTATTAGGTCAATAAATTTTTGTTTTACGCTTTCAGAAATATAGTTTTTTGAGCCATTTATTATAATCTCATCGTTTTCTTGCCTGATGTTTTCAACTTTTACATAATAGTGCAAGTCATAATAAACTTGTGGAATGCCATTTTTAAATTTAAATGACACATTTCTGTTGCGCACTTTAATTGACATATCTAGGTCTGCATGAGTTAACATCTCGTCACTTACATCATACACTGTGTAAATTCCCCTACTTCCTTCGCCCAAAATGTTAAAACCTTTTATTTGTTCGGGCGAAAAAATCGTCACTTGCTTTCCGTTTATAAAAAGCGATGTGTAACCATCGTTGCTGACAATGTTATTTTGTCCTTGACCACTTTGACCCGAACTGTCACTTTGCCCAGAACTATCACTTTGACTGGCAGAAACTGCTTGCGCCGAGCCACTTTGCTGTTGTTGACTTTGGCTGTCTATGCCCAAACTTTCATCGTTTTCTAGCCTGATTTGACTTACAAAACTTGCTTTTTCAATGCCATAATAGTTGCTCAAAAACGAAAATAAGTTGGTTGAACTGCTGATGATTGTCTCTTGATTTAACTTTGCCAAGTTGTTTAAACTGTAAGAAAAACTCTTGTCAATTGAAGATACTTTTTCCAGCAAATCTTTTGCTTGTTTGTTTGTTGTTAAAATTGTTGCATTGTCATTTAAACGATTGCTACGCATAAAAAAGTCCAATGTTTGAGCAATGCCTTCTTTTGCCATTTCATCGCCAAACACAATCACACTAACATTGCCCATGCCCAAAACTTTGCCAAAGTGCAAACTTATATATTCAACGCATTCTAAAATGCTTTTCCCTTTTGCAGTGTAAACTTGCAAAGTTTCTTTGAACACTTGATTTGAGTCTGGCACCAAAATTTGCGCACTCATCAAATAGCCATCATCTTCTTTATCAACACCCACGCCAATACACAAATTACGGTCGTCAGTTTGTTTTGGCTTGTTGATTGTTGATGGCACAAATAAAAGCATAATTACAAAAATAATAATTAAAAGTTTTGATTTTGTTATCTTTTTTTTCATATTCTGCCACCTCTTTTTTGAGTGGATAAGCGCTTTTGTTGAGATTGTGTTCCATTTAAAACACGCTTTTGTTTGGACAAGTTTGTTTGCTGACCAAAAGCCCCGTTTTGAGATTGCTTATCATATTGCCCATTTGAAACATTATTTAAAGAAGATAATCTTTTTTTAGCCGTAGCATCGTTTTGTTGAGCCGTAAAATTGTTTTGTTGAGAACTTTTCTCACTTTGTTTAGGCACATTGCCTTGTTGCAAAAAAGCAGGATTTTGTGCGTTTAAACCACCTTTTTTTTGCGTGGATACAAAGACTGCAACAATTAAAATTATTGGTAGCAATACTTGAAACACCAAACAAACATATGGCATAACAGAACTTGCAAAAGCATAAAAATTATTCCATAGTCCATTGAACAAAAACAACATTACAATGATGTTTAAACAAATTAAAACACTGCTTACAATTTTTTTGTGCACTACAATTTTTTCAATGTCATACGAAATGCAATTTAAGCCCAAATAACTGTAAATTGCTATGGCAAAAATTGGAGTTATAGGAAAGATAAAATAAACAATCCAATTAAATCTGCCTTCGGTTAAAAGCCTAGGAAGGTTTTCGCCTATATCCAAAATGCAAGTTCGGTGCATTGGTGCTGTGTTTGCAAAAACTGATGTAAAAATAACAACAAACAACAAAGCAGTTAAAATTGTGGCAAGATATGATAAGATAAGTTTTTTGCTCATTTGTTTTTCCTTTTTAACATTGCCAGCAAAAAATAGCATTACAAAACTATCACAATACCAAAAAATGTGATAAAAAGAATTTTGTGCAATTCTGCTTGCGCCAGTTTGCATAATGGGTAAAATATTTGAAAAATCGCTTGTGCCAATGGATATCAAAAAACTAATAACCAAAGCACCACAAATTGTTGTAAAAAGTATTTCCACTGTTCTGCCCAAACTTCTAAACTCTCGCGTTCCAAAATAAACAATGACAAGCAAAATTATAAAAAAGAATAGCAAAAAACCAAAATCTACATAGATATACTCATTTAACATAGTTAAAGTTTCAAAAATAATATCAACAATTTTTAAGGTGAATATCAAACTTGCAACAAGCATAATTAACGAAGTGCAAACTTTGCCTATCTTTCGCTGTAAAAATTTAAAAATATCTTCGTCTAACTTACATATAACTGCAACAATGCCAATGGCCAAAACAAAATCAACTGCAAAAGATAGCAAAAACGACAGCCAAGTGTCATTTGCCGACTGAAAACTAATAATAGATGGCAACATCATCAACTTGTTGGCAATTATCAAAACAAACATTATGACCGAACATTGCCTTACGGTTAGTTGTTTTTCCATAAACTCTCCTATCTTTTTCTAATTCTGTTTTTGTTTGGTATGCTCTTTGGACGGGTGTCAATGCCACTCACTTCCCTTTTAAACAAAGCATCTTTTAAATCTGTTTTTATATATGGTGCATAAGGTGCAAGATATGGTGCGCCGTATCCGTTAAAATCAACAAGATAGTTGATTAAAATAAGCCCACCAATCACAAGCCCCAAAAGCCCAAAAGTGCCACCCAGCACAGTGAAAATCATACGCAGTATGCTAAGTTGCGATGTCTCTTCGGGCAGGGTGTAAAATGAAATGCCGGTGACAGCAATAATCATAACTGCTGGCGAACTGATAAGCCCTGCTTTAACTGCTGTGTCACCAAGCACCAAAGCACCAACAATTGATACGGCAATACCCAAATATTTTGGCATACGCAAACTTGCTTCAAACAATATTTCAAACAGCAGGATTACAAACAGCATCTCCAAAAATGGCGTGAAGGGTATTCCTTGCGTGCTGTTGATAATTGAAACCAAAAATTTTAATGGAATAACCCTGTAATGATATAACTGAATGGCAACATAAGTGCCGGGGAGCAAAATTGAAAGCAACACACTTATCACCCTTAAAATACGAACAACGCTAATTCTGTTGTGCCTTTGATAATAGTCGTCACTGTTTTGCAAATCTTCTAGTATTACAAACGGAAGCGTCAACACAATTGGGCTACCATCAACAATAATGGCAACCCTGCCTTCAAGCATTTTTGCAACGGCAATATCTGGCTTTTCAGTCTTGCCAATTTGCTTAAACATACTGCCCTGTTTTTCTTCTAAAAATGAAATTAAATAATGGCTGTCAACAATGCCATCAATGTTAATTTGATTAATTCGTTTTTCAATTTTGTTAACGACTTCATTGTCGGCAATATCTTTTAAATAACAAAGCACAATTTTTGTCTTTGTGTATTTCCCCACTTTTATTTCTTTAAATTTTAAAGATGTTGTTGGCAAACGCTTTCTAATTAAATTTTTGTTTACATTTATGCTTTCAATAAAGCCTTCGCGTGGGCCAAAAATAACAGCACTTGTGGGTGGTTCAACAACAGTCCGCTCTTCAACTTTTGTAACAGCACATTTTAATGCAGTTGTTAGTTTATCTACCAAAATTATTGCATTGCCATTTAAAATTTCATCAATACAATCGTCAAGCATTTCAACATCTTGTGTTTCTGCAATTGATATTGCATTTTTTATATCTTTTGTTGATTTTATGTTTGGCTTTGCATCAATAAGCGATTTTATGATATGCTCATTTAGTTTTTCTTGGTCGGCTTGCTCGTTTAAATACATAACACAAACTTTACTTTTGTTAAAAGTTAAATATCTTTCAATTAAGTCTTTGTTTTGATTTAGTTTTTCTTTTATATAATCAACATTTTTTTGCAATTGTTTAAAAATTTTCATATCACACACTCTGTTTTAATTTTGATTTAGTTTGTGTAACAATAAAAAAATTATGATTAAATTATATTTTTTGAAAACAATAAAAAAGATGAAAACACAGTTTTAAAAATTTAAACAAAATTACAACAAAAAACTTTTTGCAGACAACAAACAACAAAATTAAAATTTACAAAATGACAACAATAGTTTTAACAAAAGTTTTATGATAAAATATATCATAAATAAAAAATTTTCATTTAGCAAAAAAACATTGAGTAAATTAACTACTAAAAACTTGTTTTGCAGACTTGATTTATATTTTGAAATTAAACTGCACAAAAAAAGCGAACATTTTGCTCGCTTTTTAAGTTGAATTTTTATGTTTTTGGCATTTAAGCATTAACTTTTAATTATTTTAAAGGTTTTTTAACTTATTTAACTAAATAAACTCTATTGTAATTTTCGTCAAAATAATTGTTATAAGTATAAGTTGTTATGCCAGTTACACTGGCACTTATATTTTTATCTAACAAAATTTCAATGCCAGTATAACCACTTGATTTAAAATATGCCGACAGTGTGAAGTATTCCGAAACCGTATCAACCTTTATTGATTTGCCGTCAATTGTAAAGATATCATAATATGTCATATCATAAGTTGTTGATTGTGGGTAATCAATTTTTTCATATCTTTCACCAATATAATCATCTGGTATCATAAAATATTCGTGTGACAAAAGTTCATAAACTATTCCATCAAGCCTTGTTCTGCCGTCATCCCATGTTAAGTCTGCACTCAACCACTCTTTTGTGCCATCGCCATCGGCATCCAAATAAATTTTGTTCCAAGCGTGACCTGTGTTTTCAAGGTCGTTTTTATCACTTGCACCACTAACTGTAATGGTTTTTATGCCTTCCATATTACACAAAAGTGAAAATGCTTTTGCATAGCCATCGCAAACGGCAAAACCATTGTCAAACACACTTTCAATATAATGATAATAGCCAATGGTGTTGTTTGCTGTGTTTGCCAGACCATAGTCGTCATAACTTGTGTTAAACACAATATAGTCGTGTATCGCCAACGCTTTTTGATAATCTGTCATTGAGTCATCGCAAATTTCAATTAAGATTTGTTTTGCCTTGTTGTATACTTGCTGTGCCGAAGAATTGCTTCCAATAAAGTTTGGACGCGCACTGTTTTCTAGGGCAACAACCAAACCATCACTTGTGTAAACATCTTGGCTAACAAACCACTTGTCACTTGCAAAGTTATCATAGTCACTATCTCTGCCAACTGTTGATTTGTATTGATATGTTTTGCTGTATTGCTGATAAGTTATAGCGTGACCATCATAAGTGCTTATTGAAACATAATTAAAATCAATTGAGCATTCGCCACTTTTTGATGAGCTACCAACAGAACTAGCAGAAAAACCATATGTTCCCGTAAGATTATCAAAAGCTTCATCTATTTTGGTTGAGTTTAAGGTGTTTGTGTCGTATGCAATATAAAATGATATGTTTGGTATTAAATTTTGAACTGCATATCTAATTAAATTGTTAAGCTCTTCTTGGCTGGTGATATAATAGTCATAAGTTTCACCATAAAAGAAATATTTGTCTGTATAACCTGTTTTTGATGAACTAACGTTGTTAAAAATTTTGCCCTGAGTGATGGCAGAATCATCAAAATATTTTGTGTGAGCAAAGAGTTTGATTTGCCTTGTTTTGTTTGTTTGAACATAATTTGTTAAATTTACGCTGGTGCTGTTAGAATTTAAATTGATTATTTCATTGTCCACAATCAAAGAGTAAGTTTGTGCGTTTTCAACGGCATTCCAGCTGAGCACAGAGCCATTTAGTTTAACATTTGTTGGAGTGCTTAAAGATGTTGAAATTATAACTGAGTTTGATTTTTCACTTGAAAGATGATATTCGTCGGTTGAATTTGCCAAAAGGCAAACACTTAAACTATCAACATCGCCCAAAACACCAAATGCACTATCTAGAGAAATATAGTTGTTGCTTTGTGAAATGCTTGTTGTAAGCAAAGTGTCGTTTATGAATAAACTAAATGTTTGAGAATTTTCATCAACCTTGTCAAAGTCAAAAACCAAATTGTCTCCGTCAACATAAACGCTGTTTAAATTTGGAGATTGCAAATTAGTTGCAATTGGAACAATGCTAAATGCAACTTCGTTTGAAAACGCAGAATTTAATAATTCGTTGCTAGAAACTGCCTTAACTTTGATTGTGTAATTGCCAATCTCACTAAAATAAGACAAATAGTCAAAGTAAATTGTGGCATCATTAGTAGCATTGATATAAATTGAATTTGTTGCTTCATTGTAGGTATATTCAATTTGATAAAGCTGTGCACCATCAACTTTGTTTATTGCAATTTTTCCGTTTGTTTCATCTATGCTAATAACAGGTGCAGGCAAAATAACAAGTTGAGTGTTTATAAATTTTGCAGAAGATAGTGCAGAATTTGTATAATATCCACCCGTTGAAGCAATTGCCTGAACTTGATATTGCAAATTTGATGTGTCATAGTCAGTTAAATCTTCATTATTGATAATTACGCTGTTTGTTGTTATTGGGCTGTTTATTCCCGTTTTTGTGTTAAGATAAAATCTTGTGCCGTTTAAGTAAAGCGCATATTCGCTTGCATTTTCAACTTGCGACCAAGATATCTTTATATAATTTGAACCAGTGGCACTTTGCAAATTTGTTGGAACATCAAGAGGCAAAGTGTAAACATCGGTTATAACTTCACTGTAATCACTTGACTTAAAATAGCCTTCGCCAACAGCTTTTACTTTAAAACTATAAACGCCAACATCTGTGTAATACTCAGAAACATTTAATTGATTTGAATATGCTTCTTTGTAAATGCTATTGTTGATAACCACTTCATATTTGTTGCAATTTTTAACGCTAGACCATGTTAAAACTTTGTTTGAGCCACTTTTAACTTGCAAATTTGTTGGAGTGCTTAAATTTAAGTGGTCGGTGTAAGTTTTTGCATTGCTCTTTGCGCTTTTTAAATAATTGTCGTGTTGTTTGCACGCAATTGTAAATTTTAATGGCGTGCTACTGTTGTTAGAGCTTACATAGTCAGCAATATCATAATAATTTGATGCAAGTTCTGTAACAACAACATCATTTGCATAAATTATATAAGTTTTAGCATTTTGCACTGATGTCCAACTTAACATTGTGCCATTTAACTGCAAAACTGGTGCGTCTAATTTGTAGCTTATTGTAACAGAATTAACTTCGCTGATATCAGAACTTGAATATTCGCCACTTCCAATTGCCTGAGCATAAAAATAATAGGTTTGAGCATTGACGAGTATATCAGTTACATAAAGATAAGGTTTGTTTGACTTGTAGGTGAAAAAATTTGAAGTGTCATTGTTATCATAAACTGTTGACAAACCAAAAATCCAACCACCAGATTTTTCGGCAAAAATATTATTTTCTGTAATTAACATTTGCTCGCCAGTGTCTGTGTTTACTTGATAGTTTACAAAACTTGGCTTGTCTAACTTTATGGTGTTGTTACAGCCAGCAAAAAAAGGTGTTACAAAAATAAATAACGCCAATACAAAAACAAAAATTACACTTTTTTTTGCTTTCATAAAAACTCCAATTTAATTTAATTTTTAACTATGTTTAACCATTCTTGTGGCGCAGTTGGCCAAATGCTTTCAGCTGAACCATTGCCTGCCTGCAAAGCTTCGGCAACAAGACAAACCGAAACCGTTTTGCTTGCAAATTCATTGCCAACCCACTCATTTATATGTATTGCTTTAACCGAATCAATTGTGGTATCTGGCTGTAAAACGCCCTTGTAGTAATAATAGCCGTCATTGCCTACATACCAGTTGTTGTCAACAAATGAAATTGAAAAAATATTTCCATAATAATTGTTTTCACAAATTGCATAAGATGTAATTCTTACATACACGGCGTAACTTTCTTCGCCCTCTATTGACTCACTTTTAATCACATAGCTCAAATCAAAATCATCGCCGGGCATGGCTTTTCGTGGAGTTTCTTCGCCAGAAGTTCCATCGCTGATAAAATCCATGTTTGCGCTAAAATTTATAGAGATGTCCATTGGTGTGTATGGCTTAATAAAAGCCAAATAAATTAACCCTGTTAAAAGCGAGAGCGCAACAACAATTGCAACAACAGAAGTTATTATTTTAATTTTTGTAGATAGTGGTTTTGTTGTTTTTTTGTTAATCTTTTCTTGCTTAACAATTGTTGTGTTTTTTTTGTCACTAGATTGCTCAAGCTTTGTCATTGGTTTTGTTTGTATTGTATTTGTAAAATTAACCCCATTTGGTAAATTTGGTCTTATGTTTGGTTTAGCGGGTGGTGATATCTTGTTGTTTTGGTTTTTGTTATCTTCCATGCAAGCACTCCTTTTCCCTAATATGATTATATTTTACAAAATAAACAAAATAAAGTAAAGTAATTAACACTTTTTTTAATCAGGCATTGGAAATTTTTGCTTCCCACTCTGGTGGATAACCTTGCCAAACTTCTTTGTAGGCATTGTTTTGTGATTGCACAGCATCAACATAAATTTGCAATTTAATTTGTTTTTGTTGATACTCATTATCAATTAAACTTTTAAAACTTATGTCATCACACAAATTAACTCTTTCACCAGCACTTACTTTGTTGCAATAATAGTAATACTCGTTATCATAAACATATTCTTTAGAAGAATTTAAAAGTATGTTTTGCGTTAGATTTTTATCTTCTTTGTCATCTAGCAATGCAATGTATTTAAATCTAAAAAAAAAGGTCGTCAAATCTCTGTAATCTCTGCTGTCGTTGTCTCTAAAATTTCCGACATAAATAGTTTTGTCTATGGAAATATTTGGCAAGACCTCAATGTTTTTATTCCCTTCTTCACCAAGTGTAAAATCCAACTCGCCAAGTTTTATCGTGCCCAAAGCGGTGTTGTTTTGTGAAAAAAAAGCAAATGACACAACAAAAAAGTTAGAAATCACAACAACAATTAATATTGCAAACAAAATTGCCATATCTTTCCATATATTTTTTTTATTAAAATTTTGATTATATTTGTTTTTCATAGTTATATTTTGTGTAGTTATTGCTTTATAATTCACTTTGTTTTTATTTGGGCTTTTTTAGGTATATTTTTTTGCAAAAAAAACAAAATATAGTAGAACAAAATGTTCAAAATTAAAAAAGGAGAAAAGAGATGGAAAACAAAAAAAATCAAAATGTAACTGAAACCGAAATAAGAAAGACAAGAACAAATGCAGTTGCAAAAGCACAACCAAAAAGAAACGGCACAACACTTGCAATCGTGGCGCTGTCTATTTTGCTTGGTTTGTCATTAATTTTTGGTGTGAGTGCAGCATTTTTTAGTGCAAACGCAAACGCAACAGGAAATATCACATTGGGTGACCCTGTTAACATCAACATCACTCAAGGTGGTGCAACAGTTTCAACATTAACTTTTGCCGGAAATGCACTTCCTGGCACTGTTTATTCGCAACCAATTTCTGTTGCTTTGCCATCAGACACATCTGATGCTGTTATAAGAGGTAAATTAACAATAACAAACTCTGACACAGCAGCATTAAATGTAACAGCCGTTACACCAGACACCTGGACGCTTGGAACTGATGACTATTACTATTACAAAGGCAAATTATCTGCTGGTGAAACAGCCGACTTTGTAACATCAGTAACTGTTCCAAAAGAGTTAACAAATGCTGATGCAAACAAAACTTTTGCTTTGTCGGTTCAAATTGAAGCCATTCAGTTTGCAAACGGCGCTGCTGCCGAAGTTTGGACAACTGCCCCAGCAGATTGGGTTTCTAGTTATGGCAGTGGAACAATTGCATAACAAATAAAAAATTTTAAGCATATTGCTAAACAAAAAGAACATATTGAAAATAACCAATATGCTCTTTTTTTTATGAAAATTTTTTTACACTTTTTTTTGTTTTTAAAATTATTATCTTTTTGTGCTTATTAAATTTTGTTTTTTAAATTTATTTGAATTATATAATTTTTGTAATTTTTATTAATTAAATAAAACTTAAACTTGTGCATACGCTTGTTTTTAACTTTTTTTATTTGCACAAATTAAAATTTATCATAAAGTCAAAAATGAAATTAAAATGATTAACAAAATTGCAAAAACAAAATTATTTTTGATTTTGATAAGAGTGAAGTCCACCAAGTGGCGCACTCAATTTTTTGTCAAACAATCCGTTTGCGTGCATAATTATTTCTTCGCCAAACTTATTTTTTATGTTTAAAATTGTCTTATCTAAACTTGCTTTGTTTTTTGGCGCATCAAACAAACTTAATTGTTGATTCTGGTCACAAAAGTTGCAAACAGAAATACCCAGCGCCCTAACGGGCAAGTGCCAATCATAGCAACTTAAAAACAAGTTAAATGCAGTTTCAACAATGTTATTTAAACTATTATCAGACAGTTTGCATTGCTTGCCAAAACTTTCAAGCGCGCTATCTTTAACCCAAATTTTTAAAGTTTTTGCATTTAAATGCCCACCTTCTATCATACGAGATACAACACTGCTTGCAATGGTGCAAAAAACTTCTTTTACTTCTCTGTTGCTGGTTAAATCTTTGTAACAGGTGGTGCTGTTGCCTATTGATTTTGGTGGCACAACATCATAATAATTTCTTACAATATCATTGCCAATCCCATTGCTGTAATCGTATAAATTTGCACCATTTTTGCCAAACTTTTTTATCAAAAAACCCTTGTCCATTTTGGCAAGTTCCCCTATTTTGTAAACGCCCATATTGTTGAGTTTTTTTGTTGTAGCCCTGCCAATCATAATCAAATCTTCAACAGGCAAATCCCACACCTTTTGCTTAAAATTTTGTTTTGATATAATCGTCACAGCATTTGGTTTTTTAAGGTCACTGCCAAGTTTTGCAAAAATTTTGTTAAAACTAACGCCAACCGAAACACTTAAACCAGTTTCGTTTAAAACTCGCTCTCTTATTTCATTTGCAATTTGTTCGGGCGAGCCAAACATTTTGCTGTTTGTAACGTCAAGCCAACTTTCGTCTATGCCAAAAGGCTCAACCAAATCTGTGTAATCCAGCAAAATATTTCGCACCTTTTTTGAAAAATGAACATATAATTCAAAATTTGGCCGAACAACAATCAAATTTGGGCAACTCTGCTCTGCTTGCCAAATAGTCTGCCCCGTTTTAACGCCCATCTTTTTTGCAAGTTGATTTTTTGCAAGAACTATGCCATGACGCTCCTTTTGACTTCCACACACGGCAACAGGCTTGCTTCTTATGCTGGGGTTGACCAAACATTCACAGCTTGCAAAAAAATTGTTTAAATCACAATGTAAAATATCTCTCATAAATTTTTCCTTATATAGAACAAATGTTCTATAACTATTATATGCATATTAATAAAAAAAATCAATAATAAATTAAATATAAATTTAAAAATAACAAAATAACACAAAAAAATTATAAAATTGCGTTCAAATTTAAAAAAAATATAATATAATAATTTTATAAAGACAAAATAAATATAGAAAAAAACAAAAATACGTGATATAATGGTTAAAATGAAAAAAGCAATTATGTTAATTATTAGTTCGTTGATTTCAGCAGGGTTGATATCTCTGTGTTTTTTAACACCTTGTTTTTCATTGCTTTGGCAGGTGATTTTTACAATTGCAATATCACTCACTTTGATAGCAATATTTTTGGGTTCGTTTTGGCTTACAAAGATATATAAATTTTCTATTGTATGCCTTGTTGTAGAAACAATTGTAGTTGCAATTTATCTCATTTTGTTTTATTCGGGGCTATTGGTTCACTTTCAAAGCAGAGAAACCCTTCAAGCATGGATGGAAAGCTTTGGTGCATGGGGTCCAATAATATTTTTCATTGTTGAACTTGCGCAGGTTATATTGATACCTGTTCCGGCGCAAATAACAACTTTGGCTGGCGTTTTTGCATTTGGTTCATTAAAAGCGTTTTTTATAAGCAGTTTGGCAGTTATTTTGGGTTCATTAATTGCGTTTGGCGTTGGCAGAGCATTGGGCGTGCCGGTGCTATACAAAATTGCAAAAAAAGAAACTGTGGATAAATACAGAAAGCTCATCAGCAAAAAAGGCAGAATGTTGCTACCCATTATGTTTTTGTTTCCACTATTTCCAGACGACCTGTTGTGCTTTGTGGCAGGAACAACAACTATGACGTGGACATATTTTATTGTTGTAACGCTTTTAACGAGATTGGTTGGCATTGGTTGTATTTGTGTATTTTTGAGTGGAGATTTAATTCCATTTAGTGGTTGGGGTATTCCTGTTTGGATTGTCCTTGTGATTTTGCTAGTTGGCACATCTTTTGTTTTGCTTAAATATCAAGATAAAATAGAAAACTTTATCATAAAAAAATTTACAAAAGGCAAAAGTCAAAAATCCAAAGCCAAAAGAATAAACAAAAAAACAGTTGACAGTGTAAAAAATGCTCAGTTTGAAACAGCCGACAATTATGTGGCATTTGCCGAAAACAAAGAAGAACAAAATTCACATAACAAAGATAAAACAGTTTGATAGGTTAAATTTTGCAAACTACAACACATAACACACAAAAAGTAACAAAAATTAAAAGATAATAAAAAATTTTTTAAATAAAAACAAAGCGCATCAAAATTTTGGTGCGTTTTTTATTTTGTGCACATTTTAAATTGCGTTTTGTATTTTATGCACATATTAAATATGTCAAAATCAAGCCACAAATTCAAAAATATTGCAATTGCATTTTGGACACCGCGGAAGTTTTTTTGGTTTGTCAAGGTATATTTTTTGCCCACAATTGCAACACTTATAACAGCCCTCATTTTGCAAACTTCCACTTAATTTGCCATCACAATCAAGTTGTATGTTTTTATTTAAAATGATTTTTTCAACTTTTTTCATTGGTTTTGTTATTAACAAAATAGCTAAATTATAAAACAAGTGTTGACAAATTGATAAAAATAAATTAATATATATACAAGAATTGATTAAAAAAATTAATATATATGAGAGGTGTATTATGATAGATATGGAATTGACAGGATTGCAAAAATATATAAAATGTGACGATGATGAATTGCTTCGTGACGCTGCTGTTTATATGATTGAAACTGCAAAAGATTATGCACAAAACTCAATGACAGATAAACTTTGGGATGCGCTTAAAAATTTGGTTCTTGACACTATACAAATCAAAAGAGTTATGAATGTCATAAATCAAGCTTACGATACCTATGCCCAACTATACAGAGAAGGCAAAATTACAAAACAAGAACAAGAAGAAGTTAGCCTTCAAATCAAACTATGCAACAAAATGATGTTAGATGTTTATGAAGAATTAAAACAAGAAGGCAGAATAAAAGCACCTGCAAAACAATCAAAAGGTGTTTATCACATAAAAACCACACAAAAAGAAGCAAATGAAACAAATAACGAATTAAATTTAAAATAAGTCCTTGGCGACTTATTTTTTTGTTTGTAAAAATTTTTTAATGGTGTATAATATTAATATGAACTACAAAGATGCCATTGAACAACACAAAAATTTTTATAAATTTCGTCAATTAAAAGAAAAATTGATAAATCAAATTTTAACCATTGTAACAGTTTTAAGTGCTGTTGTTGCACTTTTTGTTTTGGTTACAGTTAACAGTTATTATTCTGCCGAAGTTGTTGGTTTTAGCATGGCGCCAACCATAAATAGTCAAAAATATTTTACATTTGATGACTCATTAAAAAATGAAATTGCATATTACACCACTTACAAAACCCCACAAAAAGGTGACATAATTATAGTTGACTATGAAAAGGCAGGCATCACAGATGTTGATGCCATAAAACGCTTGATTGCCGTTGGTGGCGATACAATTTGTTATTATAACGGCGAAATTTTGGTCAACGGCAAAGCAATTGAAGAAGCATATTTAAACAAGGCTTATGAGCAAATAAAAAACACAAAAGGCAAAGCGTATGCTGATGCATGGAAAAATCAAGGCTACGAAACAAGCAAAAATAACTTTCACAACTTTTGCAAAACCTTGTTAGACCCCGACTTAAGTAATTTATACAACACAACTTTTGCAAAAAACTATGCCACTGATTATGCCGAATGCATTAAATTTAATGAAGCCATTAACGACTATGTTTTAACACTGCCCCAAAATTTCGTTTACTTTTTGGGTGACAATCGTGGTGGAAGCAATGATTGTAGCAGTTTTGGCCCACTGGAAAAAAAATATATGCTTGTAAAAGTTGACTACACCGTTGCCTATGGCACAAACATCTTTTCGGCAATGTGGCAAAGTTTGTTTAAATAAATTAAAACATAAAACAAAATAAAAAGAGAACATATTGAAAAAATCAATATGCTCTTTTTTTGGTCTCATTTTTGCAAAATATCTTTTTTTGATGTTTGCTCAATATGCTCTTATGTTGTCATTTTTTACATCACAACTACATTTCAAAGCTGCATCACAATTTAAGCGAAGGGTTTGGCGAAATTGAAAGGTCATAACTTATGCCCTCGTCATTGATTAAATTATAATATCCAGCAGAGCCAATCATTGCAGCATTGTCTGTGCAAA
>JBJFDJ010000024.1:3326-10593 GCA_051889975.1 Christensenellales bacterium | reverse complement strand
CTACCTGCTGAGCCACATAAAGCGTGTTAATTTTTGGATGACTTTTGAAAATATTTTTAGTCTTTATTAGGTGCTAAAATTTCCTTACAACGGGATGGACGCTACAGGATGAGATGTAACAGAGTGGGCTGATTTTGGTTTAAAATATTAACGTCTTTGTGAGGCAAATCCAGTGTGTAATGATTGCGCTTATTGGCACAAACATTCATTTGCCACTTATTAAGTATATCACAAGCAAAACATGATGTCAAATTCAATAATATAATTTACATTTTAAATTTATTGATTGCAAAATTTTATGCTCGGTGAAAATTTATATTTCTTTAAATATGTTGTCAATTTTAAAATACATTAAAATAATATTTGCAATGTTTGCAAAAACCTTGCAGGCAGAAGTTAAGTAATTAATAAATAGTTTGGAAATACAATATTGATGTTTTAAAGGCAATCAAATCCCAATTGTAAAACGGAAAATTTCATATGTTATTGACTAATTTTGAAAATATTTTCATCTGTTTTGATGTTTTTTAGATTTTTTGATTCGAATGGAAATTTGTGTGAAGTTTTTTAATGCATTTTCTTTCTTGTTCTATTTAGGAATAAACTAAGAGAAGTCAAAATATTTTTCATATTTGTAGCTTAATAATTTTTAATTTTTCCGTCTATTTTTATTTTGCACGGATTTTATCAATTTTGCATCTTTTTACAGATTTAGCACAACATATCAAAATATTTTTATATAAAACTACCAAAAATACTAGCAAGAAAAATTGCGAGTAAAATTTTTAAAAAATTTTAGTTTTTTATGTATATTATTAAATATCAAACACATAATAACATTGTAATCAAGCAAAGAGCATTTAAATATGCTGATGTAAGTTTATTAAAACTTCACTATAATTTGTTTGTTTACACGAGAAAAAATCACATAGGTTAGTAACTTATGTGATTTTTTCGTTTTTTTATTTTTTCAAAAACAAAATTTCTTTCAAAAACAAAAATTTTTTCAAAAACAATTTTTTTCAAATCGCAGTTTTTTTAAATCAAATTATTTTATAATGGAAACTCTTTTTTGGATGAAAAAGTGATTTTTTACTTAATTAATATTTTGATTAAAAGGGAAGTGACTTTAAAATTTTTATGGGCATTTTAAACAGAATTTTATTTTTTTATTAATTATTTTTGTGC
Source organism: Christensenellales bacterium (assembly GCA_051889975.1). Lineage (GTDB taxonomy): Bacteria > Bacillota > Clostridia > Christensenellales > UBA1242 > UBA9845. The sequence goes on along the minus strand of JBJFDJ010000024.1, from coordinate 9,405 downwards.
GTTATTTATTTTAATTTTAAGTTTTTTAAAAATTAAGTTACAATTTTGATAGTTTAATTAACAAATCATAAAAATCGTTTTGTTCCATTTCAATTTGTTGCAATTCGGCTTTGCTGTCACTGCTTTCAAAGTGGCTTGCGTAGCGCCTTTCACTCATCATATATTCAGTTAAATTTTCTTGTGGCCTGCCACTGTCAATTACAAGTGGGTTTTTGCCGACTTGACTTAAAGCGGGATTGTATCTAAACAAGTGCCAATAACCACTTTTAACGGCGTCTATTTGCAAAGAAATGACATTGTTTTTTGTTATGCCGTGATTTATGCATGGGCAGTAGGCAATTATCAAACTAACACCTTTGTGATTTTCGGCTTCTGCAAACGCTTTAATTGTTTGATTTGGGTCGGCACCTATGCACACTTGTGCAACATAAACATTTTTGTAAGTCATTGCCATAAGGGCAAGTTGTTTTTTGCTTGTCTTTTTTCCACCACTTGCAAATTTTTGAACAGAACCCTGCCTTGATGACTTGCTGGTTTGCCCACCGGTGTTGCTGTATAGTTCGGTGTCAAGCACCAAAATGTTTAAGTTTTCATTGCTACTTAAAACATGGTCAAGACCACCAAAGCCAATGTCATACGCCCAGCCATCGCCACCAATAATCCAAGTTGTTTTTTTGTTGATTGCATCCAAATTATCTAACACAAACTGAGATTGAGTATCAAAATATTTTGATGAGTTGTTTTTTAACTCTAAATAAATCCGGTTGCATATTTTTTCATCATCAAAATTTTGTAGCCAATCATTTAATTTTGTTTTTAAATTATCATTAAAATTTTTGATGTTGTGCTCAACATAGTTTTTGAGACTTTGTCTCTTTAAATTTTCACTTTTGTATATTCCAAATCCAAATTCGGCATTGTCTTCAAACAAACTGTTTGCCCATGCTGGTCCTTGATTGTTTTGGTCTTTGGTGTAAGGGCATGTTGGGCTAGATGCTCCATAAATACTGCTACAACCCGTTGCATTTGCAAGCAAAAGTCTGTTGCCAAAAAGTTGAGTTAAAAGCCTTATATATGGTGTTTCACCACAACCAGCACATGCGCCACTAAATTCAAAATATGGGCTCATAAATTGAGCAGAAGTGGTTGAAAGTGGCAAGTTTGTGCTTTTGCTTTCAAGGTCTTTTGTAAAGTTGTAATTGTTGGTTTCGCCTTCTAAAACACTTTGCTTTTGTTGCAATACAATTGCCTTTTCTTTTGCTGGGCAAACTGCCTCACAAAGACCACAGCCAGTGCAGTCAAGTGGTGATATTTCAAGCACAAAATTGTTTTCTCTGTCAAAATTGCATTTTTTGTGTTGCAAACTTTGTGGCGCATTTTTTAATTGTTCATCGGTTAAAATTTTACTGCGAATTACACTGTGTGGGCAAACCATACTGCACTTGCCACATTGCAAACAGTTTTCACTTTTCCAACAAGGAATTTTTTCGCTAATGTTTCGTTTTTCTTGTTTGCTTGTGCCAGTTTGTGCCCTTCCAAAAAGGTTGACCTTGCTAACTGGCAGTTCATCTCCCCTTAAACTCAAAACTGAATTTATATAGTCGTCTTTTTCAGGCTTGCAAACTTCCAAATTTAGTTCGTCAAAATTGATGTTAATTTTAACAATGTTATCTTCAACTTTGTCCATTGCTTGCAAATTTTCATTTATTACATCTTCGCCTTTTTTTGCAAGTGAAATTTTAATTTTTTCAACCGTTTTGCTCTTTGCCGTTTTAAAATCTATTATATTTGAAATTTTAAAATAAGCCATTTGCATAATTGCTGATATCTTGTTTTTTATGCCACAACTTTGGGCAATTTTGTTTGCATCAACAGAGTAAACTGATATCTGTTTTTGTTTTATGTCTTGCAAAATATTGCCACAAAAATTATCTTGCAAATCTTGTTGAGTAGTGTATTTGCTGTTTAAAATTAAAACGCCATTTTGTTTTAAATTTTTTGTTATGTCATATCTGTTCACAAAACTTGCATTGTTGCAAACCACAATATCTGCCTTGTCAATTAAATATGGCTTGTTAATTTGCTCACTGTCAAATCTTATATACGACCTTGTTATGCCACCTGATTTTTTGCTGTCATACAAAGAGAATTCTTGCACAAATAGGTTAGAATTTTCGCCAACAATTTTTGTGATGTTTTTTGCACAACTTACAGTTCCATCGCTTCCAAATCCCCAAAAAATACTGCCAAAGCCACTTTCGTTCATATTGGCATTTGTGCATTTAAGACTTGTTAAAGTCAAATCGTCATCAATTCCAACCGTAAAATGATTTTTTGTGTTGGCACTTTGCAAGTTTTCAAACACACTTTTAACCATGCTCAAGTTAAATTCTTTGCCACCAAGCCCATATCTGCCACCAAACACCTTTGCGTCAAAAGTGCTTTCTAAAACTGCCGTGCAAACATCTTGATATAGTGGTTCGCCAATGCTACCTTGTTCTTTCGTCCTGTCTAAAACGGCAATTTTTTGCACTGTTGCGGGCAATTTTTGCAAAAACAAACTTGTGGCAAATGGACGATACAAATTAACTTTTAAAACGCCAAAATCGTCGTTATTGCATAGGTTAATATAGTTTTTAACAGTGTGATATCCACTTCCCATAATCACAACAACATATTTTGCTCTTTGGCTTCCAAAATACTCAAATGGCTGATATTTTCTGCCACTTATTTTGTTTATGTCGTCAAATGTTTGTTGCAAAACAGTTGGCAAGTTTTGATATGCCTTGTTGCTTTTTTCTCTGCCCTGAAAAAACACATCAGACCCTTCGCTTGTGCCTATTTGAAATGGATTGTTGCTACTAAACGCATTTTCTTTGTATTTTTTTAATTCGTCAAAAGGATAGACCGACTTTAACTCGTCATCATCAAAAATTGAGATGTTAGAAATCTCGTGGCTTGTTTTAAATCCATCAAAAAAATGCAAAAAAGGTATGCTAGACTTAACACTGGCAATTTGGCTTGCAAGGGCAAAATCATATGCCTCTTGCACATTTGATGAGCATAGCATAGCAAAACCAGTTTGCCTTGTGCTCATAACATCGCTGTGGTCGCAAAAAATGTTTAATGCATGACTTGCAACACTTCGGCTTGCAACATGAATTGTCACTGGTAGCATTTCGCCAGCAATCTTATACATATTTGGTATCATTAGCAAAAGCCCTTGACTAGATGTGAAAGTCGTTGCCAAACTTCCACTTAAACTTGCACCATGCACACTGCCAATAACGCCTGCTTCACTTTGCATTTCTGTTACGCTAACAACATTGCCAAAGATGTTTTTTTCGTTTTTAAAACTCATTTCTTCGCAAACTTCTGCCATTGTGCTACTTGGTGTTATGGGGTAAATAAAACTGATGTCACTCAATTTGTAACTAGCCATTGCAACTGCTGTGTTGCCATCTAATATCTGTTTTTTCAAAATATAACTCCTAATGTTTAAATTATATACTATTTTAATTAAATTTTGCAATTAATTGTTTGTAAAAGCCTTGTTTTGTGATATATTTTTAATATGAAAAAATATTTAATATATTTACAATATTATGGCAAAAACTATTGCGGATTTCAAAGGCAAGACAACGGATTGTCAATTCAGCAAGTTGTTGAAACGGCACTGGAAATGGCTTTAAATCAAAAAGTTGAAATATTTGCAAGTGGCAGAACTGACGCTGGCGTCAGCGCAATTTGTCAAACTGCACATTTTTTGGCAAATACAACAATTCCTGCCAATAAAATCCCTTTTGCAGTCAACAAATTTTTGCCAGATGACATAAAAGTTATCAAAGGCAAACAAGTTAAACAAGACTTTCACGCAAGGTTTGATGTCAAACAAAAAACATACAAATACAATATGTATGTCAGCGCCGTGGAACTGCCCTTAAAAAATTTAACTGCTTATTGGCTTAAAAAAATGCCAGATGTTGAACTTATGAAACAAGCAAGCAAATTGCTTGTGGGAACTCACAACTTTAAGGGCTTTATGAGTGCAGGTGGGCAAGCAAAAACTTTTGTGCGAACGGTTTTTGACATAAAAATAACAAAAAAGAACAAAGACATATCAATTGAAGTTTGTGGCAGTGGATTTTTGTATAACATGGTGCGCATAATTGTTGGCACACTTTTAGAAGTGGGTTATAGCAAAAAATCGGCAGATGACTTGCAAAAAATTTTGCAAACGCAAGACCGTTCACTTGCAGGTTATCTTGTGCCACCTTGTGGTTTGTTTTTAAAAAGTGTTAAATATTAAGTTTTTAACAGGTAATCAAATAATTTTTAAAAGGCATAAAAATAATTAAATCATTAAATAAAAGCGTTAAATAGGTTGTTTAAAATTTATATGATTTTGTTATGATTTGTTTTAAAGCGAAAACTAAATTATTTTACAAGCAAGTTTTATTGGCAAATTTAAAGAATAGTTTTTTAAAAATTTAAAAATGGTCATTGACTTGTTTAAACTTATGATTTATAATAAAAATGGTAGGTAATTATGTGGTTAGATAAAATTGCAAAAAATAGAGAAGAAAAAATTGAGTTTTTAAATTTGTTTGTTGATGGCTTTTACAAACATGTTAGCAGATTTGAACCAGATATCACAAATCTTGACAATCCAGCATATTTTGTAACTTTTGAAGATGCGCGCGATGGCGATGAAGTTGACTGTATGGTTGGTGATTTTGAGTTTAAAGGTTTTGAAGAACTTGACAAAGAAACAAACGCAAACATCCACTGGGCATTGTTTGTTTGCAAAAATCTTAAAGAGACGGCAGACAAGCGAAAATATTGGAGTGAATTTAAAAAGTATGCCTTAAGCCAAGATGCAAGTTTAAAACAAGAGTTAAAAAACTGCAAGCCTGATTTTAATGCTCAACCAGATTTTTATTTGTAAAAAAATTAATAAATTTTTGACAAAATATTTAAAAAATTATTGACAAAAAATGCTTTATGTTATAGACTATTAAAGTCTATGAATTGGGCATTTTTTTGTTGAAGTTAGCCCCTTAACAAAAATTTTTGCTTAATGGATAAAAATTTGGAGGATTAAAATGAAAACAATAATGCCAAAAGAAGCAGATGTTGAAAAGAAATGGTATTTAATTGATGCAGAAGGCTTGGTTTTGGGTCGTCTTGCAAGTCAAGTTGCTTCTATTCTTAGAGGAAAAAACAAACCAACATACACACCAAACACAGATTTGGGTGACTATGTTATCGTTATAAACACAGACAAAATAGTTTTAACAGGTAACAAACTTAAAGACAAAACACACTTCCACCACACAGGTTATCAAGGTAATCAAAAAGTTGTTGCATACGACAAATTGATGGCAGAACACAGTGACAGAGCACTTAAATATGCCGTTAAGGGTATGCTTCCTAAAAACAACTTGGGAAGAAAAATGCTTAACAAATTAAAGATTTACAAAGATGCAAACTTTAAAGAACAAGCACAAAAACCAGAAAAACTTGTTTTGAAGGAGATAGTAAGATAATATGGCAAAAAAAGTAGCAGTTAAAAAAGCAGAGTCAATCAACACAGGTCGCAGAAAGAGCAGTGTTGCAAGAGTTAAAGTTTTGGAAAATGGCTCTGGCAAAATAGTTATCAACAAAAAAGCTTTGGAAGAATATTTTGGTCTTGGCACACTTCAATACATTGTTAAACAACCACTTGTTTTACTTGGTCTTGAAGAAAAAGTTGATGTTATAGTTAACGTTAATGGTGGTGGTCTCACAGGTCAAGCTGGCGCTATCCGTCATGCAATTGCTCGTGGTCTTGTAAAAATCAACGAAGCTTACAAAGTAGAACTTAAAAAAGCTGGCTTCTTAACTCGTGATTCAAGAGCAAAAGAACGCAAAAAATATGGTCTTAAAAAAGCAAGAAAAGCACCACAATACAGCAAGAGATAATATCAAACACACCTTTTGGTGTGTTTTTTTAATTGTGTATGTTACATATATTTTAAATGTTTTTTTAATTTGCGTTTTGTTTGCAAAAACAAAAGCGCCACCAAAACTGACGCTT
>JBJFDJ010000024.1:0-3226 GCA_051889975.1 Christensenellales bacterium | reverse complement strand
CGAGTATTATGATTTATTTGTAAACGCACAACAAAACAAAAATGCAAAATATAAGTGTTTTGTGTTTGATTTAGTTGGTAGCAAAGTTATGGGCGATGTTGAAAGATATGACGCTCAGGTTAAAAGCATTCACACACTCAATGCGCTTGCACAAGATTTAAAGTTTTTGGGATTAAAACTTGGCAAAAGAATTTTGGTTGATGAAAGTCCTGTTAGCCATGTTGTTAATGTTGCAAGCCCAAAAAATAAATTGTTTGCTTTTTTAAACAACCCTGCAATTGTTAATGGCGACTGCTTTGTTTTGTATTGCAACAACTGCATAAAAACAGAAGATATAAAAAAGTTATTTTTAAAAGAATGCAAAAAAAATAACAATCAATATGCATACAACTTTGTAGAAGGCAATTTTGAAACTTTGGATGTAAATGAAAGAGACAAAAAATATTGGATAGGTTATGTCGCACAACAATTAAACGATTTCAAACAAGAAAAAATTCAATTTAAAAACGAAGAAATGACAATGTAAGTTGTCATTTTTTTATTTATTGATATTTGTTTGAAAAATATTTTAAAACAATATATAATATATGCATGTTAAATAAAAACAAAATTAGTTACAGACAAAACACTTACAACACAAGCGACAGCGGGATTATGTTTTTGCTTGCGCTTATCATTCCTCAATTTATCATGCTTTTGGTTATGCTGATATGCTCAAGTGCAACAGGTTTGCCTTTTTCGTCAGCTGATGAAACTCCATCGTTTATTAGCACTTATCCTGTGCTTTATGGCGTTTTGTGTGGCGTTATTCCACAAATTAGTATGATTATTGGCTTTGTTTTTGTTAGTGAACGCAAAAAAGTTAACTACGCAAAGGCAAATCAAATAAGCTTTAAAAACTTTAACTGGCTTGTTATGTTAATTGTTATTGCTGTTGGGGTTGTTTGTTTGTTTGGCTTCACACCTTTTGTGAATTGGTTTGACCATATTGTTGAAGGTTGGGGCTATTCTTCTGCAACAAGTAGCATTGATGTTAGCACAGTGGGTAAATTTGTTGGTGCAATATTTTATATAGGCCTTTTGCCTGCCATTTGTGAAGAACTTGTTTTTAGGGGGGTTATCACCAACGGGCTTAAAGAAAACGGAACAAAAACTGCTGTGATTTTTAGCGCTGTTTTGTTTGCTTTGATGCATCAAAACTTGCAACAATTTGTTTATCAGTTGTTTTTGGGTGGAGTTATGGCATATATTTTGCTAAAAACTGGCAATATTTTATACACTATGCTTTTGCACTTTTTTAATAACTTTGTTGTTTTGCTAGACAGTCATTTAAGCACATCAACAAGTGTTGATATGTCGGTTTATTATAGCAATGCATGGAACAATATTTGGCCATTTTTGGTTTTAGTGCTTGCCGTGGGCGCTGTTATAGGACTTTTGTTTTTGTTAAACTATGTTTTAAAAAAGCAAGACAGACAGATTAAAAATGAAGTTGCCACACAAAATTTGGCAAATAGTGAGTTGAATGCACAAAACAATTTAGCCAAAGACGAAAACTTAAACAATTTGGCAAGGAACGAAAACATAAAACAAAACATTTTGGTTAACGATAAAAGCAATGCACAAAACATCAACGACCAAACAGAAAAAACCGATTTGACAAATAAAGACAAAAAAACTAAAATAAATTTAGCACCACTCAAAAATCCATTTTTTGTTACTTCTTTGTTACTTGGCGTGTTGTTGTGGATTTTTAGCGTTGCAACATGTTTTTTAAGTTAATAAGTTTGTGTTTTTAACATATTATATAAAAGGTAAAGTATGGATAATAAAGAAAAGAGTAAAAAATTTAATTTGATATTTGTTATATATTTGGTCATATTGCTGGCATTTGTTGCAATTAGAATTTGTTCTGGCTATGGGCTTTTTGCAAAACTCGGCGACCCAGTTTTAATTGAAGTTGTCAGCACTGCAATCATTCAAATTGGAGTTATGTTTTTAATTCCACTTTTGATGTATAAATTTATGTTTAAAAGAAACACAAAACAAGTTTTTGGTGACTTTGGGTTTAAAAAGTTAAATTTTAAGTCGGTGTTAATTTGTTTTGCCATTGGCATTTTGGTGTTTTTTGTAAATTTGTTTGTGGCAAGCTTTTTTAATATGATATTAAGTTATGCAGGTTTTTCGTCAAGTGGCTCGGGTGCAACGACCGAAAGCAGTTATACAATTGTAAACTTTTTGGTTGAAGTTGTAACAGTTGCCATCTTGCCAGCAGTTTGTGAAGAGTTTGTGCACAGAGGCTTGCTGTTAAGGGGCACTGCCGATAGCATTGGCTACAAAAAGGCAATTATCATAAGTTCCGTGTTGTTTGGGCTTATGCATTTAAACATTCAACAATTCTTTTATGCCACAATACTTGGGCTTTTGATGGGCTTTTTGGTTTCTATGACAAGGAGCATTTGGCCATCAATTATCATTCATTTTTGCAATAATTTTATAAATGTATATTTCACTTTTGCCGAAACAAATAACTTGCCGGGTTCTGAATTTACAAACATTTTAAATTCTCTTGCCAGCAAAAATATATTTTTGTTTTTAATTTTATCAATTACAATTGTTGCAGTTTGCGTAATAGGCATTATTTTTCTTGTTAAACGATTGTTTGTTGAAACGAGCATCAACAGTTACGGCAAAGTGTTTGAAGACATTGAAAACAAAATAAGAGGTGGTGAAGACGGCAGTATGACCGACCAAGAAGTGCTAGGTGCTTTTAATGAAGTTGTGTTCCCAAACATGAAATCACCAAAGAGTTTGATTGACTTTTTTGTTGCCGACACCAAAAAATATGATAAACTTGCGTTAAAGTATAAAATACCACTTATTGCATGTTTGTTTTTGGGCATTGTTATAACGCTGTTTACTTTCATTTGGGGCTGTGTATGATAAATATAAATGTAGTTTGTGTTGGAAATTTAAAAGAAGATTATTGGCAACAAGCAGTTAAAGAATATCAAAAGCGCATTTCTGCTTTTGCAAAAATAAATGTTGTTGAAGTTAAAGAGAGCGTTTATGGCACCAGTGAAAAAGATATTTTGCTTGCAAAAAGTTTGGAGGCAAAAAAACTTGAAGCATATAAAAAAGGATATTGTGTTGCGCTTGAAGTAAACGCAAAAAACTATGATAGCCCTAGTTTTGCCCAGCACCTAAAAGACTTGGCAAACAAAGG
>JBJFDJ010000023.1:9202-10883 GCA_051889975.1 Christensenellales bacterium | reverse complement strand
ACAAACAGAGACTACTATTTAACAAGTGACGAAGCACTGGATTATGGATTAATTGATAAAGTGCTAATAAAAAACAAGGAGTAATTTATGCCAAAAGAAGTTAACAAAATGTCGTGTTCGTTTTGTGGCAGAAGCCAGCCCGAAATAACCAAGTTCATTGCCAGCCCAAGTGGAAATGCCTTTATTTGCGAAGATTGCGTTGCAATTTGCAATAGCATAATGAAGGATGAAGAGTTAAACATAAGCAAAAAACAAAAAATGCTTTCGCCAATAGAAATTAAAAAACATTTAGATGACTATATAATTGGTCAAAATGACGCAAAAATTGTTTTGAGTGTGGCAGTTTACAACCACTATAAAAAAATTTCTTACAATATTCGTGCAAAAGTTGAAAACAAAATGCAACTAGACAAAAGTAACATATTGCTTGTTGGCCCAACGGGAAGTGGCAAAACTTTGCTTGCAAAAACGCTTGCAAAAATATTAAATGTTCCGTTTGCCATGTGTGATGCAACAACGTTAACCGAAGCAGGATATGTTGGCGAAGATGTTGAAAGTGTGCTTTCAAAACTTTTAACAAGTGCTGGTGGAGATGTGCGAAAAGCACAAACGGGAATTATTTATATAGACGAAATAGACAAAATTGCCAAAAAAAGCGAAAACAGAAACTTGCCAAAAGACCCATCTGGCGAGGGCGTTCAGCAAGCACTTTTAAAGATAATTGAAGGCACAACTGCCAATGTTGTTGTTCCCAGCAACCGAAAAGGTCCATATCAAGAAACTGTTAGCATGGACACATCAAATATATTGTTTATTTGTGGTGGTGCTTTTGTTGGGCTTGATAATATTTTAAAAGAACGCACAACCTGTCATAATTTGGGTTTTAGCAAGACAACTGAAAGTCAGGTTTTAGAAAATTGCATTTTGCCACAAGACTTAATAAAATTTGGGCTTATACCCGAATTTGTTGGCAGACTTCCTGTTGTTTCTCAACTTCAAAAACTAACAGCCGAAGATTTAAAACTCATTTTAACAAAGCCAAAAAATGCCCTTATCAAACAATTTAAAGAAATAATGCAACTTGACGGTGTTAAATTTAGCGTTAGTGAAAGTGCACTTGATGAAATTTCAAATCAAGCAATAAAGTTGAGCGATGGTGCAAGAGGACTGCGAACAATACTTGAAAACACTATGCTCGACACAATGTATAAATTGCCAAATGAAAAAATCAAATGCGTCAATTTGACAATGCAAGACAAAAAATTAAAATGCGTGTATAACACCACACAAACAAATCAAAACTTGTCTGTGACATCATCAATATAATTTTTGTTATTCAAAATTACGCACAAAACGGAAAAAAGCACCTAACAAAGTTACAAGAACAATTTGCAACAACAAAAAAAACACAGGCAAAAAAATAAAAAACTATAACAAAAAGTTCAAAAGTTGTTAAAAAAACGAAAATAAAGTTTAAACAGCCAAAACTTTAAAAACAAATCATCAAAAGATTTTAAAACAAAAACACAGGCAAAAAAGTGCAAACATAATGCTAAAAACATAGTTTAAAAGTTTTATAAAAAACAAACAAAAATATTGTTAAAAAACATAAAAAACAAAGTTCAAACAATAATACACAAAACTAACTTAAAACATTAAAGAACAAAAAAACAAAACAAAA
>JBJFDJ010000023.1:0-9102 GCA_051889975.1 Christensenellales bacterium | reverse complement strand
ACTTTTAACATATTTTTTTGCAGTTTGCAAAAACTAAAATCAGCCACTTAACAAAAGAAAAATTGTTGGTGGCTTTTCTTTTTTATAATACATCACAAAAGATTGCAAAAATCTTGCAAAAATGATAAAATAAATCACAAAAGTATAAAAAAGATAGGTAAAAAATATGACACAAACAAAAAAATACAAACTAATATCTTTAATTGGAGTGGTTTGTTTTCCACAAATGCCAATAACTTGCGACATAAGGCGTCCAAATTCGCAAAAAAGTATATCATCTGCCGTTGAAAAAAACGAACAGATGGTTTTTGTTACTCAAACAAAAAATTTTTTAACCGAAAACTTGTTAGATTGCGTAAACAAAATTGCAACAACTGTAAATATTTTAAATGTATTTAAAAACAAAGATGTTTTAACAGTTGAAGCAGAAGGCGTTAATCGAGTTAAAATTGTAAGCATTCAAAAAGAAAATGATTATTTAACTTGCGAAGTTGAAGAAGTTGAGGAGATTAATAACTCAAGCACAACTGCAAATCTTTTGATGAGCAGTGCAAAGCAATATTTTGTTGAGTATAGCAGTTATGACAAAAAGTTTAACCCGGAACTTATGCGACTTGTTGACACAATGACATCTCCAAGTTATTTTTGTGATGCAGTTGCCACTCTTTGCATAAAAGAAGAAAGCAAAAAAATCCAAATTTTAAACGATTTTGATGTCAACAGCAGGCTTGAAAAACTCATTGGCTACTTGATGGAAGCCATTGAAATTGAAAAGGTCAATGTTGAATTGTCAAAAAAAGTTAACAAGAGCATGGACAAAAATCAACGAGATTATTATCTTCGTGAGCAGATGAAGGCAATAAGCGAAGAACTTGGCGAAAACGACGCTGGCGAATTTGATGAAATAGAAAAACAAATAACAAACAGCAAAATGCCACAAGAAGTAAAGGACAAGGCACTAAAAGAACTTGCACGAGTTAAAAAACTACCAAATGCTTCGCCAGATTATTCGGTTTTGCGAAATTATTTGGATACTTTAATTGATTTGCCTTGGGGCAAAAAAACGCAAGACAACAAAGATTTGGTTAAAGCACGACAAATTTTGGACGCTGAACACAGTGGGCTAGACAAGGTTAAAGACAGAATTATTGAATATCTCGCAGTTATGCACTTAACTGACAAAATTGGTGGGCAAATTATTTGTTTTGTTGGCCCACCGGGCGTTGGAAAAACAAGCATTGCCAAAAGCATTGCAAAGGCACTTGGTCGCAAATTTGTTAAAATGAGTGTTGGTGGCGTTAAGGACGAAAGTGAAATCCGTGGCCATCGCAAAACTTATGTTGGCGCTATGCCGGGCAGAATTATTTACAACATGAAACTTGCCAACAGTATGAACCCAGTTTTTTTGATTGACGAAATTGACAAGATGAGCAGTGACTACAAGGGCGACCCAACAAGTGCAATGCTGGAAGTTTTGGACCCAGAACAAAACAGTGTGTTTAGAGATAACTTTTTGGAAGTGCCTTTTGATTTAAGTGATGTTATGTTTATTGCAACAGCAAACAACATAAACGACATTCCAACTCCACTTTTAGACCGTATGGAAGTTATTGAACTATCTAGTTACACATTAAATGAAAAATTTGACATTGCAAAAGAACATCTGTTGCCAAAACTTGTTAAAGAGCATGGCATAAAAGATGGAGTTTTGACCATACAAGACGATGCTTTAAAAAATATTATTGAAGAATATACATATGAAGCAGGTGTTAGAGGTTTGGAACGCACACTTGCAAAAATTTGCCGAAAGGTTGCCGTTGAAATTGTAAAAAATGGTGACGAACAAAAATTTGTTATAAGCAAAGACAACATAAGCACATATCTTGGCGCACATAAAGTGATAGGAGATAGCAAACGCGAAGTGCCAGAAGTTGGTCTTGTAAGTGGGCTATCTTACAGCACAGTGGGTGGTGGAGTGTTGTCAATTGAAGTCAACACCGTTCCCGGTGATGGCAAAATAAATATGACAGGTCGTTTGGGCGATGTTATGCAAGAAAGTGCAAAGGCGGCACTCAGCGCAGTTATGGGCAAGGCAAATGAACTTAATTTGGATATTTCAACATTCAAAAAAACAGACATACATATCCATGTGCCAGAAGGTGCAGTTAAAAAAGATGGCCCAAGTGCTGGCTGTGCACTTGCCACTGCAATTTACAGTGCTTTTAGTGGCAAAAAAATAGACAACGATGTTGCCATGACGGGCGAAATCACCATAAGAGGCAACGTGCTTGCAATTGGTGGGCTAAAAGAAAAACTTTTTGCTTGCGTTAGGGCTGGCATTTCAAAAGTTATTGTGCCAGAGCAAAACAGACAAGACATTGATGATTTGCCAAAAGAAATCACAGACAATTTGCAAATTATTTATGCAAAAACACTTAAAGACGTGTTAAAAAATGCAATAATTGATTGATTTTTAACAAAAATTTTAAGATATATAAACAAAATTTTTTGATGATTTTGCAACAAAATTGCTGTTTGGCAAAAATAGTTTGCATAACAAAATTAGCAAAAAGCAAAAACTGAAATATTATAAGAAAAGTTTTTAAACAAAAATAACAACATATTAGTTTTGTGCAAGTGGCAAAACAAAAGCAAAATATAAAATTAAAATAAAAAGGAATTTTTATGGAAATCAAACAGGCAGAGTTTTTAACAACGGTGGCAGACAGCAACATTTTGCAAAATACAAAAAATGAATTTGCTTTTGTTGGTCGCAGCAATGCAGGCAAAAGTTCGCTTATCAATGCATTAACTCGCAACAGCAAACTTGCAAAAAAAGGCCAAACTGCTGGCGTCACAAAAAACATCAACTATTTTTCAATTAACAAAGGTCAAGTTACTTTTGTTGATTTGCCGGGCTATGGCTTTCACAAGGCAGGTAGGCAAGAAGAAGAAAAGTGGGCAACCACCCTAGAAAATTATCTTTTAAACAGCAAAAATTTAAGATGTGTTTTTGTGCTTGTTGATAGTAGACTAGAAGCAAGCAACAATGACTTGAATATGTTAAAATTTTTAAATCATTATCAAATACCTTTTGTTGTAGTTGGCACAAAATGTGACAAGTTAAAAAAGAGTGAATACGAAAAAAGTCGTCAAAAAGTTGCATTTAGTTTGGCTTTGGGCGAAAGCAATGTTATTTTGGCAAGTAGCACCAGCAAAGAAGGTCTTAAACAAATACTTTCGATAATGGACAATTTTTTAAAATAATTGTTTTATGGTTTTAAGAGAAAAAGAAACAAAAGTTTTCGTTTTCTTTTTTTTTATTTTTTTGCGCCAACTTGTTGACAAATCAACAAGTTTATATTATTCTATACTTGTTGACAAATCAACAAGTGGAGTTTTATGGAAAACAGGTTTAAAGACTTTACATTGCTTATTTCAAATATATCAAGGGCAATAAACAAAATAAAAAACCAAGAAATGCGAAAATTTGGTTTAAAGGGCACTCAAGTTAATTGTCTTTTTTATTTATACGAAAACAAAACGGGTATGACTGCAAAAGATATTTGTTCATTGTGCAAGGAAGACAAGGGTGCTGTTTCAAGGACCTTGCGAGAGCTTGAAGAACTTGGTTATATTGTTTGCAAAAGAGATGACAACAAAAAAAAGTATAATTCGGTTTTATCACTCACAAGCAAAGGAACAGAAATTGCAGAGTATATCAGTGACAAAATTTCTCAAATAATAAATTACGACAAAAACTATATTAGCAGTGATGAACTTGCAGAGTTTTATAAAACTTTTAAAAAAATATATCAAAATCTTAAAAAAGTAAGTGAAAGTTGTGGAGGCGAAAATGATTAAATTATTGGTGGATTCTGCAAGTGATATTGACCTTGAAGAATCAAAAAAAATTGGCGTTGAACTTATACCCATGGAAATTTTAATTGAAGATGTTTCATACTATGATGGCGTAAACTTATCTCACAAAGAGTTTTTTGAAAAACTTATTGAAAGCACAAAATTTCCACAAACAAGCCAAATAAATGAAATGCGTTATACCCAAAAACTTGAGGAAATGACAAAAAATGGCGATACAGTGATTGTTATTTGTCTTTCATCAAAATTATCGGGAACTTACAATCAAGCAGTTAAAGCAAGCAAAAATTTTGAAGATGTGTTTGTGGTTGACAGCATGAATGCATGCATAGGCGAGCGAATTTTGGTTCAATATGCAACAAGGCTTGTTTTGCAAGGCCTATCTGCAAAACAGATTGTTGATAAATTAGAAGAAAAAAAGTCAAAAATAAAAGTTCTTGCCTTGCTTGGAACACTTAAATATTTAAAAAAGGGTGGGAGAATATCTCCACTTGTTGCTTTTGCTGGAACAATGCTAAATATCAAACCAGTTGTGGCAATTGAAAATGGAGAAGTTAAACTTGTGGGCAAAGCGCTTGGGTCAAAAAACGGCAACAACTTGTTAAACGAATTAATAAAAAAGTCTAGTGGCATAGATTTTGATATGCCTTATGCCACAGGTTATTCGGATTTTGATACAACGCTTTTAGATAAATATATTAATGACAGCAAACACCTTTTGGGTGACAGGGTTGACCAAACACCAAAATATATGATTGGTAGCACAATTGGAACACATATTGGGCCGGGCGCAATTGCTGTTGCATTTTTTGAAAAATAAGGAGATTTATTATGATTAAAAACAAACTTACACAAATAATTTTTAGAACTGTTTACATTGTTTTGGGTGTCATTGGCATAATTGGTAGTTTGGGCTACTTTAAACAATCTTTTAACAGCAATTTTTATGTATACTACACAAATTTAAGCAATTATATTTGTTTTGGAGTGATTTTATTTTTGTTGATTAAATCAATAAAAAATTTTGGAAGCGAACAACAAAAAAGCGAAAATTTGCTACCAAAATTTAGGTTTATGTGTTTAATTATGATTTTGGTGACGTGTCTGGTTTATAACATTTTGCTTGCAAAAGAAAACACTGTTGCTGAATATTTCTTTTCGTTGTCAAATTTGATTATGCACCTTATTTTGCCAATTATGTTCACTTTGGATTGGGTTTTGTTTACAGAACACGGCAAAACAAAATGGTCGTATCCACTTTTGTCACTTATTATGCCACTTGCTTATGTGGTTATAATCTTGCTTAGAGCATTAATTCTTGGCGCAGAATACACGGGCTTGTTGTATCCATACTTCTTTTTGAATGTTAACGAACTGGGCTTTGGTGGTGTTTGCGTTTGGCTTGTTATACTCATTGCTGTGTTTTTGCTTTTGGGTTATGCAATTTATGCGCTTGATAACTTGCAAAAAATCAAACAAAAACTCAAAAAACAAGACAAACAATCTGGCGAAAATATTGATGTAAATAAGTAATCATTCATAACAAAAAAATTTTTTAATATTGTTACAAAGGAACTTTGCCATAAGAGTAAAGTTCTTTTTTTCATTAACTTGTTAGTATGTTTAAATATGATGATGCGAGTTTATCAAAACTTCACTTAAATTTGCTTGTTTGCACAGAAAAATCAAATGGGTTTTGTTGTTATTTTGAGTTATCAAAAATCATATATTAAAGTATGGCAAAAATAAAGACAGTTTTTGGCTGGTTTGGAAGGGTGGGAACTAGCATATTGATAATTGCATTTTTAATGCTTGGACCTTTTACATTTATGCCCAGTTTGTTAAACTCACAGGCAAATATCAACAGAGTTGATAGTTATAGATATCAAGGGATTTTGGAACTTTGGCACATAGAAACTTTTGAGGGTGGAAGTGCAAGCAGGTCGGGTTTTTTGGAAAAACAAGCAGTTGCCTTTGAAAAAGAAAACAAGGGCACATACATTGTTGTTAAAACAATGACGCCAGAACAATTTAAATTAAATTTGCAAAATAATTCAAAGCCAAATATGTTAAGTTTTGGCATAGGTGTTGAAGATAGTTTTGTTGACGACTTATGCAAATTAGATTTTGAAATGACTGTTCGCAGTGACATCTTGCAAGGTGGAAAATTTAACAACGAACTGCTTGCAATGCCATATATTTTGGGTGGCTATGCATTCATTACCCAAAACAATGTGCAAGACACAACCATTGGCAAAACGGGCACGGGCGCCGTTGGCTCAACCAACCCATTTAAAGCGTGCGCAAGTGAAAACATAAAAGTTTTGTTTGCTGATAACATCGATTTTGATACTTACAACACTTACGACAAATATTTAAAAGGTTATTATGACAATTTGCTTGGAACTCAACGAGATGTATATCGCATAAGCAATCGTGTTAACAAGGGTATGCTATCAAATATAAACTACAAATTTTTAAGTGGATACACAGATTTAGTTCAGTATATTTCAATTTTTAAAACAACAGAGTTAGAACAAGAAATCTGCAAAGATTTTGTTAAAAAACTTGTAAGTGATGAAGTGCAAAACAAGCTGGCAAACATCAATTTGTTTTCGGTACTTCAAAACAAAAAACTTTACACTGATGACATCTTTGGCGAAATGGAAAACTGCTTAAACAAAACCCTGCAAACAGAAAATGTGTTTTTAAATCAATCTGTAATTAATGCCGAAAAAAGCAAATATTTTGAAATGGTAGGTGCAAGATGAACACACACGAATTAGTTGACACGCTGTCTCAATTAAAAATACAAGACATAAAAATTAACGAGCCACTTAAAAATCATTCAAACATCAAAATTGGTGGCAATGCAAAAATTTTTGTTTTAATAAAAACTCAAAAACAACTAAAAGATTGCATAGTGTTTTTAAATGCGATTAAGTCTCAATATTTTGTTTTGGGCAACGGAACAAACACATTGTTTGGTGACAATGGTTATGATGGTGTTGTCATAAGTTTGGGCAAGAGTTTTAAGGGCTACAAAATTTATGATGACGGCATTTTTGCAAACGCTGGATTAAACCTGTTTGAACTAAACAAGTTGTGCCGACAGTATGGTTTTGCTGGGCTGGAATTTAGTTATGGAATCCCCGGAAGTGTTGGTGGTGCTGTGTGTATGAACGCTGGCGCTTATGGCAAAAGTATTGGTGACTTTATTGATTTTTGTTTGGTTATAAAGAACGGCAAATTAAAAAAAGTTAAGGCAAAAGATATGAAATTTTCTTATAGGCACAGCATAGTAAATGATGAGCATTTAACTGTTGTTGGCGCAAAGTTTAATTTGTTAAAGGGTGACGCAAAACAAATTGAAAACTTGCAAAATGAGTATTTTCAAAAAAGGCTACAAAATCAACCTTATTCACAGCCTTCGCTTGGCAGTGTTTTTAAACGAAAAGATGGCACTTTGCCCGTTAGCAAAATGATTGATGAACTTGGGTTAAAAGGGCATTCTGTTGGTGGTGCATGCGTAAGTGAAAAACATGCAGGTTTTATTGTAAACAAGGGGTCTGCTACTTGCCAAGATGTTTTAAAATTGATAAAATATATACAACAAAAAGTTAAAAAAGTTTATGGTTTTGAACCAGAACTTGAAATCAAAATACTGGGAGAATAAGATGTTATTATTTGGCGACTATCACACACACACAATATACAGCAGAAATTTTCATGGCAAAAACACAATAGAGCAAAATGTAAAAGTTGCAGTGCAAAAAGGGTTAAAAGAAATAGGTATTACAGAGCATGGCTTTGAGCATAGGTTTTTTGGCGTGAAAAGAAAAAACATAAAAAAAATGCGTGCCGAAATTGACAGATTGCAAAAGATTTATCCAATTAAAATATATTTGGGCATAGAAGCAAACATAATTTCTTATGACGGCGACATTGATTTATTGCAAGAAGAACAAAAGTGGTTTGACTATGTGATTGTTGGTTTTCATCAATGTGTCAAATTTAAAAGTTGCCACAAAAAACTTTTTAAAAACAACCAAAAGATGTTTAAATTAAACAGTTACACAACAGAGATGATAGAGCAAAACACAAGGGCATATATAAATGCAATTACAAAAAACAGGGTTAACATAATTAGCCATATTGCATCAAAATTTAAGTGCAACATAACAGAAGTTGCAAAAGTCTGCAAACAAACAGGCACGTTGTTAGAAATAAACGGCAGGCGCATTTGTTACTTGCAAGACGACATAAAAGAACTTGTTAAAATGGGCACAAAATTTATAATCAACAGTGATGCACACAGGTCAAAAAAAGTTGGCGAGTGCAATTATCCAACAAATTTTGCTGTTATGAACAATATTCCACAAAATTTAATTGTTAATATGGACAAGTTGCCAGAGTTTAAATATACGGAGATAAAATGATTAGTTTTAGTTATCAAGCAAAAAAAGAGACGTCACTTTTAGATGTTTTGGGGCAGGACGAAGCATTGAGTGAACTATCTGCATTAATTAGGGCAAGTGGAGAAATTCAACTTGCAAAAACAGGCAAAAAAGTTATCATAAAAACTGAAATAAAAGAACTTTGTGACAAAATTGATATGCTTTTGATGCTGATTTATGGCAGAAAAACGACAAGAACGATATCCGAAGAACTTGCATTTTCAAAAAATCAAAGATATGTTTTAGAGTTCCCTACAGACATAACAAATCAGTTATTATTAGATACCGAAATTATGTATTATGACGAAGATAAATATCTTTGTCACAATCCAAACATCAGCAAATATTTGGTGCAAGAAGAAAATCTTGCAAAGAGTTACATAAGGGGTGCGTTTGAAGGTTGTTTTACTTGCAACATAAGTTTAACAGAGCAAACTTCCCTTGCAAAAAGCACGGGATATCATGCCGAATTTGTTTTTAACAGCGAAAGCATTGCACAAGACTTTGGTTTGTTGCTTGCTGATTTTGACATCATAAGCAAAATGGTTGAACGCAAAGGGCTTTTTGTTGTTTATATTAAAGATTTTGAAATGATTTGCGACCTTTTTGTTTTGGTTGGGGCAACAAAATCGGCATTGGAACTTCAAAACGAAAATGTTTTAAGAAGTTTGCGAAACACTGCAAATCGTCAAACAAATTGCATATCTGCAAATTTAACCAAAACTGTTGATGCAAGTTTAAAAGAAGTTGAAGCAATTAAGACAAT
>JBJFDJ010000022.1:0-11174 GCA_051889975.1 Christensenellales bacterium | reverse complement strand
TAAAACTAAACAAAAAGTGGCATTGCCACTTTTGCGTAAATTGTCTGCACAAAGATGGCAAATTGCAAACAAAAAAGTGATGTGAAATTGTTATTTCAAAATTATTGCTTGATATTTTTTGACACAAAATATTTAAAATGCTAATATATAATTAAGTTAAGGAGATATAAATTATGGCAAAAAAGAATTCAAAAAAACTTAGCACAGAAAGATTGATTGTTGATGTTGCGTTAATCGTGCTGGCAGTTGTTTTAATTTGCACACTTGCAATGCCAATGTTTTCAGTTTATGGTGAATTGCTTGGCAGTGCAAGAACAGAACTTTATGCAACCACTGGCTTTATTGCTGATATTTTTAATGGCGATATTACAAACGGCTGGGCTATTGTTACAATGATTGCATATTTTATAACATTGTTGCTGTCATTGGCTGTTATTGTATTTGCTGTGCTTGATTTGTTTGGTGTTAAAGTTAACATTCCAAACAAGGCATTGGAATTGTTGCTTGTTGTGTTTGCAGTTGTTTTGTTTGTAACAGCAATTATATATGCTAGCACATCTGGTGCAGATGGCAGTTTTGTTGTTGGTTCAATAACATTGGCAAAAACAAGTGTGTCAATTTCTTGGGCACCAATTCTTGCGCCAATTTTGAGTGCTGGCTGTGTTGCACTAAAATTTTTTAAAAAGTAGGTTTGTATGATATACATTTCTTGTGACCATGCAGGGTTTGACTTAAAGCAAAAACTTGTGAAATGGTTTGAAAAAATTGGTTTAAATTATGTTGATTTTGGTGCAAAAACATATAATCAACTAGATAGTTATGTTGACTATGCAAAACTTGCTTTAAACGAATTTGTTGACAAAAAAAATGTTGAAGATAAATTGGTGTTAATTTGTGGCAGTGGTGTTGGAATGAGCATTGTTGCAAATCGCAACAAAAACATAAGGGCAGTTTTGGCATATAACAACAAACAAGTTTTTCAGGCAAGGCAACACAATGACGCAAATTGCTTGTGCATAGGCGCAAGAAACACAAATTTTTTAAAATCAAAAAAATTTATAAAGACTTTTTTAACAACCGAATTTTTAGGTGGCAAACACCTAGAGAGAATAAACAGCATTTAAAACAATTAGGCAAAACTAATTGTTTTTTTATTTTATCTTATTTTATTTTATTTAAAAAAACTTTTAATACTTTGTCTTATCAATTTGTTTTATTAACCTTTTTAAATGTTTTGTGCAAACAATATGATAAAAAATCATACGAAAAAGATAAATAGTTTTCAAAAAAGTAATCATCAAAAAAAAAGATAAAGAATACTTTTTAAAAAACTATATATTTTTTGCAATGAGCAAATTGAGTTTATCTTTATTTTTGCAAATAAAATGTAATAGTTTTTGCAATTATTTTTTTTATTGTCTTTACAACTTTGCAAAAAAAATGTAAAATGACAATAGAGGTGGTGCGAAATGATTATTTAAAATTTTTTTAGGATATTTTTTATAATAGGAGGATTTTTTTATGTCTAAAATTTATGAAACAAAAGATACAACCGAAAAGATTTTTTTAGTTAAAGTAGTGCTAAATAACAAAATTAATGTTGAAATTGAACTTGCCGAGTTAAAGGCGCTTGCAGAGGCAGCAGGTGGCGAAGTTGTTGGAAGTTTAACACAAAAATTGGATAAGCCAGATGTTAAATTTTTTATTGGCACTGGCAAACTTGAAGAACTTAAACAACAAGTTAAACAAACAAATGCCACAATGGTCGTTTTTGATAATGAGTTAACTGGTAGCAAAATAAACAATTTAGAAAGCGAACTTGATGTGAAAGTCATTGACCGAACTATGCTTATTTTGGATATATTTGCAAGTAGGGCACTTTCAAATGAAGGCAAACTTCAAGTTGAACTTGCGCAAATGAAGTATAACTTGCCAAGGCTTAATGCCATAAGTGGAACAAGTGGAAGATATGGAAGTGGTGGAATTGGAATGCGTGGACCCGGCGAAACAAAGTTGGAGTTAAATCGCCGAATTGTTGAACAAAAAATCCAAGAAAAAGAAAAACAACTTAAAAAGTTAAAGCAAGAACGGGACTTGCGCAGACAAAAGAGAATGGACAGCAAAAAACCTTTGGTGGCAATTGTTGGCTACACAAACAGTGGCAAAAGCACTTTGCTTAACACAATAACAAAGGCAAATATTCTTGCAAAAGATATGTTGTTTGCAACGCTAGACACAACAACACGCAGTTTATGGCTTGGGCTTAACAAGGAAGTTATGCTGGTTGACACGGTTGGCTTTGTCAGCCACCTGCCACATGAACTTGTTGAGGCATTTTCTAGCACGTTGGAAGAAACAGTTTATGCCGATGTGCTTTTAAATGTTGTTGACATAAGCAACCCATATCACGACGAGCAAGAAAAGATTGTTTTAGAAGTTTTAAATTCGCTTGGCGTTAAAGACACACCAATTATCACGGTTTACAACAAAATCGACAAAGTGGAACAAATAGACAAAAAACCAAATTGTGTTTACATAAGTGCAAAAAACAATTTGGGCATTGATGAGTTAAAACAAAAACTTGTTGAAATTTTGTTTGGCAATGAATAGATTTATTTAACAGATGAGTTTGAGTTTTTAAAAATTAAAATTATTATATAAGCAACGAACTGCAAAAATTATTTTATAAACAATAAGCAACGAACCGTAAAAATTAATTTTTAAACAATAGGCAACGAACTGCAAAAAATAACATTTTTATGACAAACTGCACAACAAGTTAATTGAAAGCAAATTTAAAAGTTAAACAGGCAACAACTTAAAAAGTAGAGTTGCAATAAAGTAAAAGTTTTTTAATAAATCAGCACAACTAAAAAAAATCAAAAAATGCGCATACAAAACTATGCACATTTTTTTTGCCTTTTAAATAATATGGAATATACGAAGGAAAAAATCAAACAAAGCACAAAAGATAAAAGGATACATAGTGCTTTGCACAATGCGTTACATATTGCCAAAAGTTGGGGTTGGCAGAATGTTAGCATAGTCCTTTGTAAATAATAAAGGAGGATTGCTTATGAGATTATTTGGTGGACATAATAACGGATGTGGTTGCAATGATAGAAACGACTGCTGTGACATCTTTATCTTATTATGGTTACTTAACACATGTGGTTGTGGCTTTGACTTCGATTGTGAAACAATAATCATTTTGTTATTACTTTGCAACTGCTGTGGTGGTCATGATAACGGCTGTGGATGTAGATAAAAACAAAAAGTAGAGAGTTTGACGGCTCTCTATTTTTTATGATTAAAATTTTGTTTTTGTTACAAAAATGCTCATTTTATGAAAATTTAGTTTTTTATGTTAACAATCTTGCATATTTTATTGTATGGAAAAAATTGTTGCAACAAGAAAACAAGATAGTAGCGAGCCAAGACAAAACAAAAACATATTTTCTCACAAAAATGAAACGAAAAGAAACACTAGATTTGAAACGCCTAAAAAAGCCAAAAACAGAACAACGAAAAACGCAAAAAATAAAATTCAAAAAAACACAAAAAAGGAAAACGCAAAACTATCGTTTTATAAAAATTTGTTAAAAAATCACGCAAAAACCATCATTTTTATGCTGATTTTGATAGTTTTGTTTGCTGTTTTGACTGGTGTTGCATTTATCAAAAATCCATATTATGATTTTATCAACAGACCAAAAGTTTTAAAGAGTTCAAGTGTTATAATAATTTTGCTTTTGATTTGTTGTGTGCTTTGCGTGGCAGATTTTGTTGTTAATTTGTTGTTTTTGGAAAAACAAACAAGTAGTGGCAATGAAAAACAGAACAGCACAAGCAAAAAAGGTTGCAAAGTTAAAAAGATAATTTGCAATTTAAAACTGTTGAATTGTCAGTCAAAAAACTTGCAATTTAAGTTGCTAAAAACATCAAAACGAAAAAGACAAATTAGATATTCCTATAAAAAAATTAAAAAAAATAAAAAGCCAACAGACAAATTTGACATTTTAAAATCCAACTGTTTTGTTGTTTTGCTACTTGATGTGTTGTGCTTAAGTTTTAAAATAAAACTTTTGTGGGCATGCGTGTTTGCAGTATTTTTTGTTTGTGCAATTAACGTAAAATTGTTAACGACAAACAAAAACAAAGCAAATAAAATACTAAATGCAGTAATGTTACTAACAAATATATGTGTTTTTTTAAGCTTTTATTTGTTGTATTTACTCAATTAGCAATTTTTGTAAAATTTGGTATAATTTAGAATTTAATATTTAAACTATATTTGTTGAAATTTAGCAATTTGTTTGCTATTTATTTGACAAATATTTTTTATTGTTATAGACTTTATAAGATAACTTTAAAAATAAAATAATAAACTTTAACTTTTATGGGTTTATAAGTGTTAACAAACATATTTTATTTAAAGTGCTATTTACAAATTTCAAGGAGAAACTTAAATGAAAAAATTTAGCAAAATTATGGTATTTATTTTAATGCTTGCAGTTTCTATTGCAAGTTTTGCAATTAGCCCTGCACTTGGCATTGTTATGGCTAGTGGCACAGGCTTGGTTGGTGCAAGTATAGCACTCACAAAAATGCCAACAAAAGGCGAAGTTAACAAGCCGGTTTATTTGCCAAAGGGCACAAGCAACAACTCTGCCGATGTAACAATTAAAGTTACAGACCCAAGGGGTAAAGCAGTTGAACTTGGCAGTGAAAATTTGGTGCTTGAAGCTGACGGCGAACATGCTGGACAATATAAGTTAATTCCAACAATGGTTGGTAATTACAAGGTTCAATACACAGCGTCTGCTGTTACAGGTTACAAAGCAACAACAAGCCAACAATACATAATAAAAGTTACAAGTTCAAAGGCAACACTCAGTTTTGATGAAAACACACCTTTTATGTTGCCAACAACAATTGGTGAAAACACATCAGTTGTTTTGCCATATCCAAATATTTCAGAAACAGGCAAAGAAGAAGATGAAGTTAAAGGCAACTATGACACAGTTAAGGTTGTTGTAAAAGATGCAAACCATGATGTTGTAGCCGAAAAAACAGTTACTATTGACGGCAAAAAATATTATGTTTTAACTGCAAACAAAGATGCCGAAGAAAATACAATTTATGGCACATACTCTGTTGCATATAGTTATGTCAATGCTTCAGGCATAAGAGTAACAAAATCATACTCTGTAAATGTTAGTCCAAACTACACCGTAGATAATCAAAATATCACATTTACTTGGGAAGGCAGTTTGCCAGAAAGCGCAACGCTTGGCAACGAAGTTAAACTTCCAAAACCTGTTACTGTTGACAAAAACAGCAACAATGCTTCAGTTTTAACTTACACAAAAGTTGAAGTTAATTATTTGGAAAATGGCGAAGTTAAAAATACTTATGATGTTGACGAACAAGACTTTACATTTAAGCCAATGGACGAAGCAAAAAACAACAACTATTATCAAATCAAATACAAAATTTATACACTTGAAAAACTTGATTTGTATAAATATTTTAATGAAAACACAACAGCAACATTTGCTGATTACATCAAAGATTTACAGCCAACATTAGAAAGAACATATGACCTTAAAAATGTTACTGACAATGTTAACCCAACTCCAGTTGCAGTTAATGCATACGAAGTTTCAACAAGCGCTGCAGGTGTTAAATCAGTTGCAGACGACATTGACACAACAGATATCAGTTATATGATTCCAAGCAAGGCAAGAATTGGCGTTGAAATTGAATTGCCTGCAATCTATGCTACCGACAACTTTGACGAATATGGTTCATTAACACTTACAAGAGGTATTATATACAAAGCTACCTCAACCAGCACAAGCGACACAACTACTTATGTTGAAACAGCTAGCAACACAGATATTAAAGACGGCGATGGCAACGATTTGTTGACTTTTGTTAAAGCAGAAGCAAATGAAATGTCAAAAGTTACATTCCACCAAGCAGGAACATACAAAATTATTTATCAAGCAAGAGATGCAAGTGGAAATGTCAACCGTGATGTTGTTTACAAAATCGTTGTTCCAACAGACGCAAACTATGCTGATACAGTTGCTCCTTACATCACATTAACTGGTCTTCCAAATAGTGTTGTAAATGGCGAAACATTATCTTTT
Organism: Christensenellales bacterium; assembly: GCA_051889975.1. Taxonomy (GTDB): domain Bacteria; phylum Bacillota; class Clostridia; order Christensenellales; family UBA1242; genus UBA9845. The sequence continues at coordinate 5,016 of JBJFDJ010000022.1, read as the reverse complement.
GCTATGCCAACAGTTGTGGACTATGAAAAAGACCATGATGCAAATCCAACAAGCACAAGCACAGTTGACAGCAATGTTAAAACTGATGTTTACTATTATTTTGGCGATTATGTTGCAGGAAAAGAACCTAGCAACGCAGATTGCTTTAAAATTGAAAAGAATGCAGACGACAGCACATTGTATTCATTTGATGTAAATGCAACAGATCAATCAAAACTTACAATTGTTGTAAGAGCAGAAGACGATGCAAAATACACAAAAAATGGTTTGGGCGTAGATGGTGCTGATATTAACAATGTATCTTATGCACACAAAACAATTAACATCTATGGCTTGAATGACGATGACAAAGCACCAGAGCTCTATGATGCTAACTCACTTGAAACATTGGCAACAAAATTAAACGACAATGGCGAAAGTGAAAACTATGGTCAAGGTGAAGAAATAATTATCTTTGACGATTCAACAGAAGTTAAATTTAGCGACAAAAACACAAGTGGTGTAAATAAAACAGGCAACCTTGTTTCTAACCTTGTTGTTTATGACGCAAACGGAAATGAAATTGAAGTTACAGGCTTCACATACGAATATGATGGCAGTTATATCACTTTAAAAGGTGGCAAAATTGTTACATCAGTTGCTGGCGAATATAGTGTTGTTATAACAACAACCGATGTTGCAGGCAACAGTTTGATTAACTCTGTAAACTTTGTTGTTAGAGACACAAAAGCACCTTCAATTCAAGTTAAAGGCTTAAAGACAACTATGGAACTTGGCACAACTTACACATTGCCAACACCAATTGTTGTTGATGACGGAAAAGTCATTGAAAACAAAGCTTCAATGACAGTTAAATTTATTGAAGCACCTGGCAACACAGGTTTCCAACACGAAAGTCTTTCATTCACACCATCAAAAGCAGGAACATATAGTTTTGTTTATGTTGCAAGCGATGGCGTTAACAAAATTGAAAGTGATGTTTACACAATCACAGTTAAAGATACTGTAGACCCAGTTATTGTTTTAGATGAAAACGATGCGCAAGTTCCACTTACAGCAAAAGTTGGTGTTGAAGTTGAATTGCCTTCATTTACGGCAGAAGATGCAAACGGCATCAAGAGTTTAACACTTAAAGTTACAAACCCAGATGGCGATGTTGTTGACCCTGTTGAAGGCAAAGAATTCACATTTAAGTTTGAAAAAGACGGCAAATACAATGTAGTTTATACTGCAGTTGACCTTGCTGGCAACACTGCCGAACTTGAATACACAATTTCTGTTGGCGATGTTGTTGCTCCAAAATTTGTAATTGGCGATGCTAACAAAATTATCAACAAAACATTTAAAGTTGGCGAAAAATTCTCATTGGTTCTTGACGATGTTACAGTTACCGATGGCGACAAAGAATATGATGTTGAAGATGAGCTAGATAAGACAGACGGAAAAGTTTCTATAACAGTTATTTCTCCAGATGGCAAAACAACAAAATTGCAATCAACAAATAATTATTCTTACACATTTGAGTCAGCCGGCACATATACATTAAAATATAGTGCAACAGACGAAGCAGGCAACACAACCGAACCAATTTCTTACACTTTTGAAGTTAAGGGTAACGCTAACAGTTCTTCAATCACAGAACAAACATGGGGAGTTGTTTTGATTGTTGTTTCAATTGCTCTTCTTGCAGGCGTTGTTATTTACTTTGTTAAAACAAAAGACAAAACAGACGCAAAAGAAAAAGCAAAAGAACTTGCTAAAAAAAATAAAAAAGATGACGAATAATTAAAAACAGCCAAACGGCTGTTTTTTTAATAATATTTTTTTGCTTTTAATTTTACATTTGCTAATTTTCGTTTAACTTTTATTTTGTCATTTAATAACAGTTTTGCTTTTATTGTTTAAAATAAAAAGTTCTTTAAATAAAACACAAACAATAATAAAGTAAAGCAAAGCTAAGCAAAAGTTTTAAAGCAAAAGTTAACAATTGCACATCAAAACATTTATAAATTTGTTGCTTTGTGATATAATTTTATTATGGAAAGTAAAAAATTTGAACTACATAGCAATTATGCGCCAACTGGCGACCAACCAAAAGCAATACACGATTTGGTTGAAGGCATAAAAGATGGCTTAAAAAGTCAAGTTTTGCTTGGTGTGACGGGCAGTGGCAAAACTTTTACAATGGCAAATGTTATTGCAAATGTGCAACGACCAGCGCTTGTGCTTGCACACAACAAAACACTTGCAGCGCAACTTTGCAATGAGTTTAAAGAGTTTTTTCCCAACAATATGGTTGAATATTTTGTGTCATATTATGATTATTATCAGCCCGAAGCATACATCGTTAGCAGTGACACATATATAGAAAAAGATTTGGCTGTAAATGACGAAATTGACAAACTGCGACACAGCGCAACTTGTGCATTGATGGAAAGGCGAGATGTCATTATTGTTGCATCTGTTAGTTGCATATATGGTTTGGGTAGCCCCGAAAATTATAGTTCACTTGGCATATCTCTTAGGCCACAACAAAAGATTAACCGAAATGATGTGATTAAAAGGCTGATTGCAATTCAATATCAACGCAACGACATTGAATTTAAGCGTGCCACTTTTAGAGTTCGTGGCGACACACTTGATATAATCCCAAGTTATTCAAGCGAATATGCATATCGCATTGAGTTTTTTGACGATGAGATTGAAAGCATCAAGGAAATTCAATTAATAACAGGCAAGGCTGTTAACAAGTTAAAGCACTGTTTGATTTTCCCTGCAACTCACTATGCTGTTGGCAGTGAAAATTTGGACAAAGTGTTAAAAATAATAGAGCAAGATGCTCAAAACGAAGTTGAGGCATTTGAGCAAAAAGGCAAGTTGATTGAGGCGCAACGACTTAAAGAACGCACTGCCTATGACATTGAAATGATACGAGAAATGGGCTATTGCAACGGCATAGAAAACTATTCGCGTTATTTTGATGGCAGAGATGTTGGCGAGCCACCTTATTGTTTGCTGGACTATTTTCCAAAAGACTTTTTGCTTTTTGTTGACGAAAGCCATATCACTTTGCCACAAATCAGGGCAATGTATAATGGCGACAAGGCAAGAAAAACCAATTTGGTGGACTATGGTTTTAGGCTAAAAAGTGCTTTTGACAACAGACCACTCACTTTTGACGAGTTTAACAATCGCATAGGCCAGGCAATTTATGTTTCGGCAACACCAGCAAAGTATGAGCTTGAACTTGCCGACCAAGTTGTTGAGCAAATCATCAGGCCAACTGGACTTTTAGACCCAAAAATTGAAGTGAGAAAAGTTGAAGGGCAGGTTGACGATTTAATTGGAGAAATTAAAAACACAATTGCAAACAATGGGCGAGTTTTGGTTACAACACTCACAAAAAAAATGAGCGAGAGTTTAACAAGTTATTTAACTGATTACAAAATAAAAGTTAAATATTTGCACAGCGAAATAGATACTTTGGAACGTATTGAAATAATCAACTCACTTCGCAGTGGCGAAATTGATGTAATTGTTGGCATCAATTTGTTAAGGGAAGGTTTGGATATGCCCGAAGTTAAGTTGGTTGCAATTTTGGATGCTGACAAAGAAGGTTTTTTGCGCAGTGAAACATCGTTAATTCAAACTGTGGGCAGGGCTGCCAGAAACAGTGAGGCAAAAGTTATTATGTATGCAGACAACATAACCGACAGCATGAAAAGGGCAATTGACGAAACAGAACGCAGACGACACATTCAACAGCAATACAACACTGAGCACAACATCACACCAAAAACAATTACCAAGCCAATTGTTAACAGTTTGGAAATAACAAAAAAGATTAAAGAAACAAAGATTAATTCAAAAGACATTCCAAGGCAAATTGAAAAATTGACTTTTGCCATGCATCAAGCAAGCAAAGAATTAGACTTTGAAAGGGCAATTTTGCTACGCGAGCAGATTATGGAACTAAAAAACTTACAAAAAAAAGGAGAAAAACTTTGATGAAAGATGAACTTGTTATTGTTGGAGCAAAGGAAAACAATTTAAAAAACATAAATTTGACTTTGCCACGCAACAAACTCATTGTTTTTACGGGCGTTAGTGGAAGTGGCAAAAGCACTTTGGCATTTGACACCATTTTTGCTGAGGGCGAACGCAAATTTATGGAAAGTTTGTCAAGTTACGCAAGGCAATTTTTGGGTCAAATGGACAAACCTGATGTTGAACGCATTGAAGGACTATCTCCTTGCATTGCCATTGACCAAAAGACAACAAGTCAAAATCCACGCTCAACAGTTGGCACAGTAACCGAAATTTATGACTATTTTAGATTGCTGTTTGCAAATATTGGCACGCCATATTGCCCAAACTGCAACATACCAATTAAAAAGCAATCTATTGACCAAATTATGCAAACTGTTTTGGCGTTTGGCGAAGGCGAAAAAATTGTTGTTTCCAGCCCTTTTGTCACTGGCAAAAAAGGTGCTTTTGTTAAGGAATTGGAAGGTTTTAGAAAGGCAGGTTACAGCAGAGTTGAAGTTGATGGCATAATTTATGAACTTGACGAAGACATTGTTTTGGACAAAAACAAAAAACACACCATAAGCGTTGTTATTGACAGGCTTGTTATAAAAGACGAAAACATCACGCGTTTAAATGAAAGCATAGAAACTGCCTTAAAAGTTGGCAATGGCAAGGCTATTGTAAGTCACAATGGCGAAGACAAATTGTTTAACACAACTTTTGCTTGCCCAAACTGTGGATTTAGTTTTGAAGAGATAAGTCCACGAATTTTTAGTTTTAACACTCCTTTTGGTGCGTGCAAAACTTGTGGTGGCTTGGGTGTTAAAAAGGAAATTGACGAAAGTCTTGTTATTGGCGACAGGCGAAAGAGTTTAAGGCAAGGTGCATGCACTGTAACTGGCTGGAATTTGGATGTTGGAAGTTTTACAAAAACATATTTTAATGCGCTTGCAAAACGATATAATTTTAGTTTGGACACACCTTTTT
>JBJFDJ010000021.1:2417-11341 GCA_051889975.1 Christensenellales bacterium | reverse complement strand
TATTGTGTAAAGTTATCCAAATTGTCTGTTAGTTCATCACCTTTGCTCATTGTATAGTTGAGATGACCAACATATAAGTCATACTTTTTAATTTCATCTGCATACAAGTCGCAGTTGCTATCTGTTGATATTTCAAATTTTCTCATACAAATATTATAAAGTTTTTTGAATAATGATGTCAAATAATTAACTTTAATTAATATTTTATTTTTAAGTATCAAGCAAAAGGATTTTGATTGTTATCAATTGGCAAACAAAAATACAATTTTTTAATAACACTTATATATATTTTTTTTAACTATTCTTATATATTTTTTTGCTTGTTATATATTGAAAAACGACACTATGTGATATGTTAAATCTCAACATTTTATTAAAAACAATCAAAAAGACTTTAAAAGTTCTTTTTTTAGTTTGCTAACTATTTTTTTCTCAATACGGCTGATGTAACTTTGGCTTATGCCTAGCATGTCGGCAACTTCTTTTTGAGTTTTTTCTTGTTGATTTTCAAGCCCAAAGCGTAGCACCATAATCTGTCTTTCTTTGGGATTGAGTTTTTTTATGCTTTGCCAAAGCAGTTGTCTTTCGGTTGTTTTTTCCAAGCCACTTGTTACGCTGTCACTTTCAACACTTAAAATATCGGCAAGCACAAGTTCGTTGCCATCTCCATCAACAGTTAGTGGCTCGTCTAAACTCACCTGATTTTTTAGTTTTGTTGTTTTTCTTAGGTGCATTAAAATTTCATTTTCTATGCATCGGCTGGCATAGGTTGCAAGTTTTATGTTTTTTTCAAGTTTAAAACTGTTAATTGCTTTAATTAATCCAATACTGCCAATGCTTATCAAATCTTCTAAATCGGTGGCTGTGTTTTCAAATTTTTTGCAAATGTAAACAACAAGCCTTAAATTATGCTCAATTAACTTGTTTTTTGCTTCTTCGTCACCTTGCTCGGCTTTTTCTATATATTCAAGTTCTGTTTCACTGTCCAAGGGATTTGGCAGGGCTTCGTTTCCACACAAATACAACAAAAGATTTTCGTCAAAATCAAACGCATTTCCTTGCAAAAATTTTTGTAACATCAACTTTATTTTTAACAAACTCATTTCAATCTCCTAAAATCATACTAGATATAATTGCATCACTGTTTGTCTTGTCGTTAAAATTTTTTAGTGACAATCCAAGCAGTGCATCTTTCGTTTCTTTGCCATTTATCTTTAATGCATCAATTTCAAATACTAATATTTTTTCGGTCATATTTGATAGTCCATTTATTTGTGCATAGTTTTGTTGTTTTAGGGGTAAATCTTTTTTTAGCAAAAGGTCGGTTAAACTTATGGCTGGGTAGAGCAAGTTAAAAGTTTTAAAATTTATCAGTGTAACGGGTTTGTTTTTAACTAATATGCAGTTGCCACTATCCAAAAATGCTGTTGTGCTAATTTGTTTGTTTCCATCTATTAAGACGACTGGGTATAAAAAGTTGCTGTGTTGCTTTTTTGTGCAAAAAATAATTATGTTTTTAGTTAATATGTAAGTAATTGCACAAAGCAAAATTGCAATGCCAACAGGGAAGTTGTTTACATAACTTATGCCGTTTGCAAGCGTAAATTGTATGTTTAGCATTTCCATAAGTCCAATCATTGCACCGCCATATAAAAAGGTGACCAAAAACAGCATCAAAGTCAGTGCCACAAGTTTTTTTAAACTAGCAGGTTTAAAGGCTATAATTGTCATCAAAATTGCAACAAATGGCTTTATTATCAAGTTTATTATTTGTGGCATAAAAGGGCTTAAAACAGCAACAATTGTGCCAGTTAATGCGCTTAAAAAAATCCTTAATTTTGTTGTGCTTATGCTTGCAATTTTTTTACAACTTAGCAAAATTAAACTATCAATAATTAAATTGTCAATAATTACATATTCAATATAAATAGTCATAATCTTTCACACTTAAATTTTATATCAAATGGCAAAGATTTTGAACTAAAAAGAAAAGTTTAATTTGCTACTTTGTGACAAATTTTAAAAGATATTATTGATTTATATCTTTTGTGATGTATGGCGTTATATTTTTATCATTTTCAGTTGTTTCGTTTTGTTGCGACTCAACACTTGCTGTTTTTAAATATGAAGTTCTGCCCTTGCTTTTTCCAAATCCAAATTGTTGTTTGTTTGGCAAAAAAATTTCAACCAAAATAACATCGTCACCAATTTTGCAAACATTGTTAAAGGGTATAAAAATATCATCGGACGACTTAAAAATATTCCAACTCTTGTTGTAGCAAGGCACAACAAACCCCAAAACCCTTCCGCAACTTGCGTCAAAAACAATGTCTATAATTCTGCCGAGTCGCTTGCCATCTGACACATTTATAACTTCCTTTCCCCTTAACTCACAAAATGTTGTTTCCATAATCACCTATTGTATTAATATTTTTATATTTTTTTTGTATGACAAAAAATTGCGTATTTAATCATTTTTGTATATTTTATGCTACACATTTTTTGTGATTGAAAAATTAATTTTGCTTGCAAATCGTTTAATTGGCATATTTAAAAGATGGCAAAAGTAAAATACAAAAAGAGTATGTGGGTGTTTATGGAAACAAAGAGATTGGACAAATTAAACAAAAATCAAAGTGGAATTATTTGTGGAATTGACGGAGATGTATTTATAAAGCGCAGGCTTTTAGAACTTGGCTTTGTCAATGGAACAGAAGTTAAAGTGCTAAGCGTTTCGCCACTTAAAAACACCTATCTTTTAAGACTTAAAGACTATTGTTTGGCATTGAGAAAAAATAGTTTAGAACTAATAAGCGTGGTGGTAAATGAGTGAGCAAATTTTGGCGCTGGTGGGCAACCCCAACACAGGCAAAACAACACTGTTTAATTCAATCAGCAAAAGCAACGAGCATGTTGGCAACTGGCATGGCGTAACCGTTGAATACAAAGAAAAAAAGTTAAAACTAAACAAAAAAGAGTTTATTTTAACTGATTTGCCGGGCGTTTATTCGCTTTCTAGTTTTAGTTTTGAAGAGGCAGTGACCAGAGATTATCTTTTAAAACACAAAGATTGCAAAATAATTAACATTTGTGATGCAAACAATTTAAGACGCAACTTGCTGTTGACACTTGAACTAATTGAAATGGGGCACAACCCAGTTGTTTGCATAAATATGGCAAACGAATTAAAAAAATCGGGCAGAGAAATCAACATAAAAAAACTTGAAGACTTGCTGGGCACAAAAGTTTTTTTGATAAATGCACAAAACAAAGTTCAAGTTAAAGAAGTTGTAACTTTTGCCCTTAATAGTGACAAAAAACAAAACAACAAGTTAACATATTTGCAGATGTTAACAAATCTTTTTGATAGCAACTTTTTTAACTTAAAAAATATTAAAACCTTTGAAAAAATTAAGATTTTAGAACAAGATAACTTTTATTTAAACAAATATAGCATTAACTCAAATGACACAATTGAAAAATTGAATAATATTAAAAGTTTGGAGACTGTCATTGAAACAAAATACAAATTCATTGACGGGATTTTTAATGATTGCGTTGTAGATAAAAAATCTTCAAATGCATACGGGCAAAGCAAGGCAGATAAATATGTGCTAAACAAGTGGTTGGCATTGCCGATATTTTTGCTTATAGTGTCCATTATTTTTGCTTTGACTTTTGGCAGTTTTGGCACTAAAATTAGCGAGGTTCTTTCGCAGTTTTTCAGCAACACAATCTTTACGCCAATAATCAACTTTGTTAAACAGCACACCGACAACGCTTTTGTTGTTGAATTTTTGTCACAAGCGGTTTTTGGAACAATAATAAGTCTGCTATCTTTTTTGCCACAAATTGTGCTTATGTTTTTAGGACTTTTTGTGCTAGAAGACAGTGGCTATATGAGTCGTCTTGCATTTGTAACCGAAGATTTTTTAAAAAAAGTGGGGCTTAGTGGCAAGAGTATTTTCACGCTTTTGATGGGCTTTGGATGTTCAACAACTGCAACGCTTACAAGCAGAACGCTAGAAGACAAAAACAGCAAAATCAAAACGGCAATGTTAACTCCATATATAAGTTGCACTGCAAAACTTCCACTTTATGCCGTTATTTGCAATGCATTTTTTCCAAATTGCAAATTTATTGTTGTTGTTTTGTTGTATTTACTTGGCTTGCTGGTTGCACTAACTGTTAGTTACTTTTTAAACAAATCGGTTTTAAAAAGTGGAACTCAAAGTTTTATTATGGAACTTCCACCATACAGATTGCCAAGCATCAAAAAAATTTTAAATAATATTTGGATAAACATAAAGCAATTTGTTTCACGCGTTGGCACAATTTTGCTTTCTTTTTCTTGCATAGTGTGGATTTTTCAAAATTGTAATTTCAAACTTCAATATGCCACAGGTGACAGCATTTTAGAGATTATATCAAAATTTATTGCGCCAGTTTTTGCTCCACTTGGCTTTGGAAATTATGGGGCAGTGGCTTGTCTTTTGTGTGGCTTTGTTGCCAAGGAAATCATTGTTAGCACAATAAGTTTGGTCAATGGTTGCAATTCGCAAAGCACCTTGCAAGATATCTCAAGCAGTTTGCTGTTGTCGTCTAGTGTGTTTTCACTTACACTTCCAAGCAGTTTATCATTTTTGGTGTTTTCACTTTTGTATTTGCCCTGCATTTCAACAGTTAGTGTTTTTGCCAAAGAAATTGGGGCAAAGTGGACTGTGATATCTTGTTTGATGCAGTTTGCAATAAGTTATGCACTTGCTTTTGTTGTGTATAAAGTGGCGATATACTTTTGCTTTAAAGGTGTTTTGAGTGGGACTTTATCAATTGTTGTGTTTGTCATTTTTGCCTTGGTTTGCATTTTTGTTAGCAAGACAATCAAACGAAAAAAAATGTGCAAATATTGCTCAAATAATTGCTTGCGCAATTAAATTTTGTTGTATATAATTGCTAATTTTTTAAATTTGTGTTAAACTCTTTTGTTAGAACAAAGGAGTGAGTATGAAAAGACCTGTCGTTGCAATTGTTGGTAGGCCAAATGTTGGCAAAAGCACTTTTTTTAACAAGGTTGTGGGTAAACGCATAAGCATTGTTAAAGACGAACCGGGTGTTACCAGAGACCGTATTTATGCCGAAGCAGAATGGCTAAATCACAAGTTTTTGCTTGTTGACACTGGTGGCATTGATGTGCATGAAAAAACTGAAGTGGGCAAAAACATCATAAATCAAGCAAAAATTGCAATGGAACTTGCAGATGTTATCATTATGCTTGTTGATGGACAAGATGGCCTAACCGAAGCAGATAATGAAGTTGTTGGCTTGTTAAGAAAAATTCAAAAGCCAATAGTTTTGGCTGTTAACAAATGCGACAACAATCAAATTGACAATTTGTATGATTTTTATGGCTTGGGACTAGGCGAGCCTTTTGCAATATCAAGCGAGCACAGTCAGGGCATCGGCGACCTTTTGGACAAGGTTGTAAGCTATTTTGCTCAACTTGATGACGAAGCAGAAGACGATGACAGCATAAAAATTGCAATTGTTGGCAGACCAAACGCCGGCAAAAGCAGTATAACAAACAAACTGCTTGGCGAAGAGCGAGTTGTTGTTAGCAATGTTGCTGGCACAACAAGAGATGCCATTGACACACCATTTATGTATGATGGCAAAAAATGTGTGCTCATCGACACAGCAGGTATGCGTCGCAAACGCAGTATAGAAATGGAAAGCGTTGAAAGTTATTCGGTTTTGCGAAGCATAGAAGCAATTAGAAGGGCAGATGTTGTAATTGTTGTGTTTGATGTAAGCGAAGGTTTTAGCGAGCAAGACATTCGCATTGCAGGTTATGTGCACGAACAAGGCAAGCCAAGTGTTATTGTGCTAAATAAGTGGGACAAGATTGAAAAAGATGACTGGACAATCAATGAATATAACAAAAAGTTACAAGAGCAGTTAAAGTTTATGGACTATTACATTCCTGTTTACACTTCGGCATTGACTGGTCAAAGGTTAAACAAAATTATGCCGGCATGTTTAGAAGCATATGAAAATGCTAGCCGAAAAACACCAACAAGCATATTAAATGAAATACTCCAAGATGCTGTTGCAATTGCTCAGCCACCTTCAAAATATGGCAAAAGGGTTAAATTTTACTTTATTAGCCAAAATGGCACAAATCCACCAACTTTTGTCATTCAAGCAAATGACAGCAAACTTGTGCACTTTTCTTATCAACGATACTTGGAAAATTGTTTGAGAAGAAATCTCAAACTAACAGGCACACCAATAAGAATTATTTTCAAAGATAAAAACGAAAAAGATTTTAATTAAGGAGAAATATTTTGATTGTAGTATTAGAATATGTTTTGCTTGTCTTGTTTTCATATTTTATTGGAAACATCTCTTTTGCAAGAATAATCAGCAAGTCAAAATCAGATGATATTACCAAAAAAGGCAGTGGCAACCCTGGCACAATGAATATGTTAAGAACATATGGCGTCAAAAGTGGTGCGCTTACGCTTATTTTGGATGTCTTAAAGGGCGTTGTTCCAAGTTTGACAGGTTTGCTTTTGTTTAGATACACTGGTCTTAACGAAAGCATAGGTTTGTTTGTTGCAGGGCTTTCTGTAATTGTTGGTCATATGTGGCCTGTTATATATAAATTTAAAGGTGGCAAAGGCGTTGCTTGTGCACTTGGTGTGTTTATGGTCGCAAACCCCTTGTATTTGTTAATTGCCTTTTTAATTGGCTTTGTTTATCTTTGGTTTTTTGACTATGGTTCTGTTGCTTCACTTTTTATTGTTGCATTTATGTCAATTATTCAAGGCTGGCAATTTAACACAGATTATTTAAACGGCAATTTGTCTTTGACCGAACTCTTAACCATAAATTTGCTAATCTTTGCAATTTTCTTTTTGATTTGGTTTGCTCACAGGTCAAATATAATAAGGCTTTTAATGGGCAAGGAAAACAAGGCAAATTTGCAAAAGAGTTTTAAGAAAAAATTGTCAATTCAAAAAAAGGAAGAAGTTAAACAAGAATATAAAGACGAAAAAAGCGAACTTAAAGCCGAATTTAAAAAACTTAAAGCCGAATATAAAAAGGGCGTTAAGGCAAAAAAGAAAACTCTTAAAAAGCAATATAAATCAATTAAAAAACAACTCAAAAAGAGCAATGCCGAAATTATGGCAAGTGAACTAGAAAGCGACAAGCCAAAATATGTTCAAACAAGTTTAAATATAACTTATTCGCAAGATGAAAAAAAATAGTAACAACAAAAAAATTAAAAGCGTAAAATGTTTTAAACATTCAAACGCAAGTTTAATTATTTCAAAAATCATATTTTTAATAAATTGCCTTTAATTGGGCAATTTTTTTGTGGCTTTATATTTAAAATGTTATTAAAGTTTTTTGCAAATAATTTTTTGCTATTTTTAAAATTTGTTGGCGCGTTGTTCTATATGGCAAAGTTTTTGAATATATTTAAGTAAAACCAATGGAGGAGTTATGGAAAACTATAATATATACAAAGACATTGCCACAAGAAGTGGTGGTGATATCTATTTGGGTGTTGTTGGACCTGTTAGAACGGGCAAAAGCACCTTTATAACAAATTTTGTTAACAAACTTATTTTGCCAAACATAAAAAATGCCTATGCAAAACAGCGCACAATTGACGAATTGCCTCAATCTGCGCAAGGCAAAACAGTTATGACAACCGAGCCAAAATTTGTTCCCAACGAAGCAGTTACAATTGATGTTGACGACATAAAAATGAAGTTGCGACTTATTGACTGCGTGGGTTACACTGTTGAAGGTGCGCAAGGTTACAGCGAAAACGAAAAACCACGCTATGTTAAAACGCCTTGGCAAGAAGACGATATGCCTTTTGATATGGCAGCCGAAATTGGCACAAAAAAAGTTATAACAGAGCATAGCAATGTTGCAGTGCTTGTTACAACAGATGGCAGTTTTACAGACATTGACCGCACTGGTTATGTCAGTGCCGAAGAACGAGTTGTTGCAGAGTTAAAAGAATACAAAAAACCTTTTGTAATTTTGCTTAACAGTTCAAAGCCAACCGACCCACAAACAAAAAATCTTGCCGAAAGTTTGGAGCAAAAATACAATTCAAAAGTTATGGCAATTAATTTAAAGGAAATGACCGACGAAGATATTGCCAAAATATTTAATCTGTTATTGCAAGAATTCCCTGTAAATATGATACAAATCAAAATGCCACGATGGATGGATGCACTTCCTTTTTCAAATCCACTCATCAATGAAATTGTAACCGAAGTTAAGCAGGGAACTGATGGACTGGAAAAAATTGGCGACTTTAAACTAAACAAAACTCTGTTTGAAAACAGCAGTAATTTTGAACCAGTAACCGACACAAAAGTTATGCTTGGCGAAGGCAACATTTCAATTGACATTCAACCAAAACCAGAATTGTTTTATCGTGTGCTCACTGACGAAACTGGCGTTCAAATTTCAAGTGATTTTGAACTCATTGCAAACTTAAAAGTGTTAAGCCATGCAAAAAAGGAATATGACAAACTTAAAGTTGCGCTTGATGAAGTCAACGAAACAGGTTATGGTGTTGTTATTCCAAGTTTGGATGAAATGAAGTTAGAAGACCCAGAAATTGTTAAACAGGGTAGCAAATTTGGTGTTAGACTTAAAGCAAGTGCGCCATCACTTCATATTATGCGAGTTGACATCAACACCGAAGTCAGCCCAATTGTTGGCACAGAACAACAGTCCGAAGACCTTGTTAAAAACTTGCTTAGTGACTTTGAAAACAACCCACAAGGCATTTGGGACACCGAAATGTTTGGCAAATCACTTCACAGTTTGGTCAAGGAAGGGCTGTCTAACAAACTTTGTGCAATGCCACGCGAAGCTCAAAACAAAATGCG
>JBJFDJ010000021.1:0-2317 GCA_051889975.1 Christensenellales bacterium | reverse complement strand
TATATTACAAACAATCATAACTTGCATTTTATTTGAATAAATAAAAATTTTGTGATATATTTAACTATGGGGGATTTATGCTGTTTTTTGATGATATTACTTTGGCAAAACTAGAACAAATATACAATGATTATTTGCACATTTGTCAGTTATTGACTTATGAAGAAATTGTTACAGACAGCAAACTTTGTTTAAAGTATCAAAAAGATTTGGCAAAGTTAGAACCTTTGGCAAAAAAATATGAACATTTGCTTGACCTTGAAAAGCAGTTAAAAGACATAAGCCAAAAAACTGATTTTGAAAGCAAACAAGAAGAATTGCTTTTTAAGCAAGAAGAGCAAATTTTAAGCAACGATATAAGCAACATAAAAAACCAACTTTTGTTGCTTTTGGATAATTTAAATGCTGATGAGCAAAATGCTTTAATTGAAATTGTGCTAGGCGATGGCGAAAATGCAAAAGACTTAAAAAATGATATAGTTTTGGGCTATAAAAACTATTTTGAAAAACATAATTTTAAATATGAAATTTTTGGTGGCACCCAAAACACTTTGTTTGAGGTTGCAGGGCTAAATGTTAAAAATATTATGCAAAAAGAAATTGGCTTGCATCTTGCAAAACTTGGCAATAAAAACAGCAGTTGCAAAGTTTTTGTGTATGACAACTTAAATTTTGACAAGCCAACATTTGACGAACAAGATTTAAAAATCCAAACAACCAGAAGCAGTGGCGCAGGTGGTCAACACATAAACACAACAGATAGTAGCATAAAAATAACTCACATCAAAACGGGCATAACATCAGTTTGCCAAGACCAACGAAGTCAATTTCAAAACAAACAAAAAGCATTGCAAAATTTAAAGGAAAAAGTTATTGACTTTTATGACAAACAAAAGACAAAAAATGCCGAAAAGCAAAAAAGAGAACAAGTTAAGTTAATCAATCAAAATTATGTTGCAAAAATTTATGACTATCAAAGCAAAACAATCGGGTCAAAAATCAACGGCAAGCAATTAAATATGGATGATTTTTTATCTGGCAACGACTTGTAGTATTTAAAAAAATTTTATGTAAACAATTTACAAAGGAGAAGTATGAAAAATAGTTTTTTGCAAGTTACAATTGACACAAAAAAAACTATGCTATCAGGCGATAGTGTTTTTTACAAGACAGAAAACTTTATAAAACAGACCAAATACATTTCCAATGTAGATTTTTTTATTTCTAAATTTGCCGAAAACATTTGTTTGCACTTAAAAGATATTTTGCAAAATGAAAAACTTGCCCAAAGCCAAATTAATTGTTTTAAAATTGAAACGCAAGACAAAAAATTTGCATTTTTGTTTAAATTTGGCTTTCAAATAAATGACGGCTTAAACAAACACGACATCATTTTTTTTGATTATGCTACTTCAACAAAAGATATCAGGCAAAATGACCAGCGTGTTAATGAATATTTGTTAAACCACTTGCAAATAAACGCAATCATAAAAACCGAAAAAAAACTTGTAAATCTGCAAGACTTTAACAAGTTATATTTAATTTCAAATTTTTCTGGCATAAACCTGCCAAAACTAAACAGTGAGCAAAAAGAAATTGTTGAAACAGCCAATAAAAATGTTTTGGTGCAAGGCGTTGCAGGCAGTGGCAAAACAAATATTTGCATTGACAAAATAATATTTAGCGCATGCAAAAATTATGGTGGCAAAATTTTATACACAACTTTTAATCGTGGGCTTTTAACAGATACAAAGTTAAAAGTGGAACTATATAAAAAAGACTTGGAGCAGTTTTTGTTAGATTGCAAAGCAAACAATGTTTTGTTTTTAGATGGCAATCACAAAAGGGCGCTAGAAAACAAATTTGGCATATATTTTTTTAGTGATGATGACAATCAAACAACAAACAAAATTAAAAGCATAATAAATTTTTTAGATAGCAAAGTTGATTATTTGTTAATTGAAGATATCTACAAAAACAAATTTGGCACAGACGCAGTTTTTGTTAATGAAAATTATTTTATAAATGAATACAGCAAAAACCTATCAAATCACCAAATACAAATATGTTTTAACAAGTTGTCAAAATATAGCAAAGAAATAATTTACAAAGAAATTTTTGGCATGATTTTTGGCTTTTACAATCTAACAAACAAGCCTGATATTATGCCACTAAATGAATATGTTTTGGCAAGACAAAACAGTTTTTCAAAGCAAGAATGTGAGACAATTTATCAAATAGCACTTGACTATAAAAAGCACTGTGAAAAAAATAATTTGTTAGATAACAATTCGGCATCAAAAATTTTGATAAATAA
>JBJFDJ010000020.1:42492-46204 GCA_051889975.1 Christensenellales bacterium | reverse complement strand
CAAGAAGAATATGTTCATAACAATTACAACGCTATACGCCGACAGGGCTTGTTTTATAAATTCCTTTCTCCACTTGCCAAGCGCCGTGCCTTCGTCCAAAGGATATAATGCGCAAATTGGTGGCGAAATGATAAACAGAGTTGTTAACATAAACAAGCGCTTAATCAAGCCAAGTATCGTAGTTAAATATACCCATGCTGCAAATAACAATGTGACGCCAGCAACCAAATAGTCATAAGACGCAAGGGACAAATTATAATAGTATGATACAAGACCCACATTGTAAATGCTAAAAGTAAATTTGCCATTGTTATTATCTGCCGGTTTAAAATCTGGTTGGTCACCAATTATTACAACTTCATTGCCTTCAACTTTTGTTCCGTTAAAGTAATCATGTCCATAAGGGAAAGTACCAAGAGGGAACTTGTTTATATATGAATAAGCATATTCGCCATTTCCACCACCAGCATAAACAAGTGTTTTTTGATCTTGTGTTAGGTTATTTAAATCAACTGTTAAATTGTTTGCAAAAGCGCTGTCAATTTTGTCTGCGATGCTCTGTTTTGCAACACCCGTTGTGTCATCAGTAAATATTCCAAAATTTCCATAGCCCCTTGAAATGTAATCTGCCATACTATTTTCTGGGTAAGTTGTTGCGTTGTCTGAAATTGTTTCGTATGACCTAACACGATTTGCGTTGTAACCACCTGCCACAAAAATTTGGCTTGTCATGGATAGCGAACTGCCAGTTAGCGTAAGCGCACCATCAACTGCTTTTATCAAGGCATTGCCAACAATCAAACCAAAAATGCAGACAATTGGCACTGCCACAAAGTTAACAATGCCCCTAAAAGCATTTTTGATAACTTTTTTCTTGTCATTTTTGCCATCTTTGTTAAACTCAGTTTTGATTACTGCCACAAAACTTGCCACAAGCAACAACACAACAGCCAAAACAACCATTGACCAAAATACTTTTTGAACAATGTCGCTGTTTATAAACTGCAAAACAATGTCGCCTTCTTGCCCAGCCAAACTTAAATCATCAATGCCAGCAAACTTGCGGAACAAAATTTGAATGATGTCAATAATTTTGCCAATGCCACAAATTATGATATAATAAAGACCAACGCATACATAATAAAGGAATGCTGAAATCCAATTTATTATTGGGTCAAATAGGCCATTTAACATGTTTATTGAAAACATAATTATTTCTCCTTATTTTTGATTATAACAAAAATTTAGTATATTGTGAATACTTTTTAAAAAATTTTTTATTAATTTACTTCTGTTGGCAAAATTGCAAACTGGAAGTTGTTGTTGTTATCGGTTGCAAACAGCAATTCCATATAACTTGTTCTTTTTTCTGCACTTAAATAATCAGAGCTGTAAGTTATTGTCTTTTGACCATTTGGCAAATCAACAAATTTAAACATCTTTGACGCTTCACTGTTTTTTGTTATCAGTGTTGGATTTTTTGCGTTGCCAGATGGCAAGTTGCTAAATGCCTGCAAGGTGCAATTGCCTTTTGCAGTTCCGTTTATTTTGGCAGAACTTAAAATTTCATAACTGTTTATGCAAATTGGGTCATCAATTTCATAAAGTTCGCTTGCTTGCGTAACCTTAACTGTGCCACAGTTATAAAACTGCGAGTCAGCATCATCGCCACCCCATGTTGCAAAACTGTTTGTTGTGGCGTCATAATAACGCAAAAATATTGTAACATCAAAGTCTTGCGTTGTGCCTGTTGTGTTAACTTGTCTGGTTAAAAACATATAAAATTCTTCAAAATTAAATGTCTTTTTTGGCATAACAACAACACTTTGATATCGTTTGTAACCTGTTGGCATATTCATAATGCCGTTTTCGTTAAGCAAAATGTCGTCATTAACATAATCTGCAAAAAAGCTTGCCGGAACAATTGGATATTTTAAATCGTAGTCAAACTGCCTTTGGGCATAATCAATTGTGTTTGTGCTATTTTCTGGCGCACGAACAAGGTTTTTTGCAATTTCATAGGCAGTGTTGGCATAATTTTTAAAGTATTGTTTGCGCACACTAAACAAAAACCAAGTTTCGTTTAAGACCTCTTCTGACATAACAAAATTTGTGCTACCATCGTTGTCAAAATCCCAATAGTCTGCTGTAAATTTGCCATCAGAGTTAACATCAATTAACTTTTCATATATATCTTTTTTTTCGGCATTTAGCATTTTTATATTTTCAGCATAATTATAATATATATCAACATTTTTTGCATTTTCCAAGGTAACTTGATTGCCATGGGCATTTGGATATGCTTCGGCTTGAATTATTACAATTCTGCTTGTCAAATATTGAGATTCATTAATTTCAGCAATCTCGTCTGCCGTAATGCCATCTGGAGCATTGTTGTAAAAAAATTTTCCATAATAAACATAATCGTCATTGCCAGTGTAATAAAAAGATAAAAAGTTTTCTTCGGTTAAAAATTTGTTATATTTTAAAGCCAAATCATTTTTTATTGGAACAAACTTGTTGCTACTTCCATTTTGAATTGTGTAAACATTTAAATATCTTGTTTCGTCAAGGTTAAAGAGTTCTGTGCCAATGATTTCATTTAAAATAAATGAAGATATGTAAATTATTTCGTTGTCGGTGTAGCCACTGTGGTCAACAAGCCTGTAATATGTGTTAAAAACATACTCGTCAACTGCTTTGTAAAACTCAAGGTCGTCAGTTTTTTCAGTTCGCAAGCTGTCAATCATATCAGCGCCGTTTTTGTATGCCAAATAATTGCTACCCGTTGGGGTTATGTCATAGCCAGCAGATATGAGCAACAATGCAAGTTCCAATTTTTTGCGATATGCCAAATTGTTTACAAAGGCATTTAATTTATCTTGATAAGTTGTTTCATCATTTATCTCAAGCCCACCATTCCAATTCCAAGACATTTGATTATCATTTAAATCATAGTCCGCAAAAATTGCATTTGCGTGATTAAAATATTTTGAATAGCCACTGTCTGCTTTGTATGAAGTAACATTTACAAAACTGTCATCTATCATTCTTGTTGTTGTGATATCTTGTGAAAACAAAGGCTTTGCGTTTGATAAAATAGCATCTTCTTTTGCTATTACTTCAGTTCTTTTGTAATTTCCATTTGCATCTAATGTTAGATTGATTACAGTTGCATTGTTGTATTCAGCAGTATTAACATAAAGTGGGCCGTATTGTGCAAAAAGCGAACGCATTATGCCAAAAGCAATTTCGTTAACTTGCATTTTTATGTCTGCAACAAAAGCGCCAATGTCGTCATCACTGCTTGGGCGGTATGAAATTTTGTAATTTGAAAGATATTTTTTGCCGTCAATGTCGGTGTTTAAGCCACCGCTGTCGCTACTTGTGTCATCATTGCCACCATCACTGCTTATGTCGCCACCCGAGTCGCCACCACTGCTTCCACCACTACTGCTACTTCCACCACCACCACTGCTACTGCCACCATTGCCACCACCAGAGGAGTTGTTGTTGGTTGAGCCACAACCAGCAAGAAAAATAGGCGACAAGCACATAACAACTGCCACCAAACACAACAAAAGCTTTTTTAACAACATTTTACTTTTTTGCATAATTCACCTATTATGTTTAGTATATCACAATTTTAAAAAATTTCAATATTTTTTATAAAATATTTTTATATATTATATATAATACATATTTACACCAC
>JBJFDJ010000020.1:11594-42392 GCA_051889975.1 Christensenellales bacterium | reverse complement strand
CATTGCTTTTAATAGGCCGATAACGCCAGAACCTTCACCAGAGCCAGCATTATCAACACCCAAGATATCTGGTGCAAATTGAATAAACAATTGCAACAATAAAATTAAAACCACCATAACAACAACGGCAATAACTGCATTGATTACTCTTTTTTTAGCTTCTTCTCTCTTTTCAGCATTTTCGGCTTTTGCCATCATAACACCAAGGTAGATTGCATAAATTGTGCCAACGGCAGCAACAACAATCAAAATTGGCCAAATAATGTCATTCAAAACTTTTAAAATTGGATTAAGAAATGCATAATCTCCTTCAAGCTCAGTATAAAGAAGTCCACTTAAACTCATTATTTTTTACCCCCGTAAAATCGTTTTTTGAAAAAATTGCACTTCAACTTTTTCTTTGATATCAACATTGTAACATACTTTTTTTTTAACAGCAAACAAAATTAAATAATTTTTTAATTTTTTTATACAAAAATATTTTGCTTAATATTTTAAGTTTTATTTAAACATAATTTGGTAAGTATTTCCACAAAAATTATCATCAACCAACAGCTTTTAATTGTGCCAATGTGTCAACAGCCTTAATGGCGTTAACAACTTTTGATGCGCTGTGTGCAAAAAGCTTTTGATTGCCTTTGCCAACAACTTTTGATGTGTTAGTGAGCCAACAACCTTTTTGCGCTTATGCAAACAACTTTTAATTGTAGCTGGTTAAACAATTTTTGATAAATTTTTGATAAATATAATAAAGTAAATAATATACAAAATAATCAATATTAAAATTAAAGCAAATTGTTTGTTAAAAAGTCATTTTTGTGATATCATTGCTTTGGAGGAAAAAATGAAAGGCAAATTTGGTAATAAACTTTTAATTTTCATATTTATGCTTTTGGCAGGTTTTGGCATTGGCTATGTTGTAACTGCCTTTGTTAAAGAAGGAAAGTTAACAACCTTTAATGTGGGTTATTTATATGACACCATAACACTTGCAATTGTTGGCGTTATAATGGTTGTTTATCTGCTGTCAATTTTTAACAAAGTTTCGGCAAGTGACAGCAATTCAAGTGCAAAAAGTAGCAGAAAGGGCAAAACTGCAGATGGCAAAGAGATGGACGCATATTATAGTGCAAGGCTTGTAACGCGTGAAGAACTTAAAACAAAGCCAGAATTTCATTTTTGTCATTTTTCAAATCTTGGCAACATAAAATTTGACGGCATTCCTTTAAGGGCAGAAAGGATTGGCAATCACACCGAAATCAATATGCAAAAGCCAATTCACACACTTGTTATTGGAACAACAGGCAGTGGTAAAACAACTATGCTAGTTGACCCAACAATTCAAATTTTGGCAAGTTGTGGCACGCACCCAAGCATGGTAATAAGTGACCCAAAAGGCGAATTGTTTGGGCATGAAAGCGAAAAACTTAAAAGCTTGGGCTATGATGTGCAATGCATAAATTTGCGTGACCCAATGCAAAGTAGCAGGGTTAACCCAATTGAGCCAGCGTTTAACAGTTTTCAGCGAGCACACAACTTAACAAAAGAAGTGAAAATTTACAAAGGCAAGTTTGACGGCAAACAATTTGAGCCACTTGTTGGTGCAAATTATGGCGAAGAATGGTATGTGTTTGAAGGTGTTGCATATCCCGACAAAGCAACCTTAAAACAACAGCTTCTTGCGCGAAAGCAAGAATTAATTAACTCTGCCTATGAAGACATACAAGACATTGCTACAGCACTATCTCCAAGCAAAGGTCAAGACCCTATTTGGAGTGATGGTGCAAGGGACTTTATTCGTGGCATTATGATGGCAATGCTAGAAGACAGTTTAAACCCAGAACTTGGCATGACAAAAGAAAAATTTAACCTTTACAATGTGTCAAAAATTGCAGGACTAAGAGATGTTGCCGAAGACAATATGAAAACTCTTAAAGATTATTTTGCTGGCAGAGACGAAAAAAGCGAAGCCGTTAAACTTGCAAACACAGTTGTTGCAACGGCGCCAAGCACTGCAAAGGGCTTTTTAAGTCACACAAGTCAGGCAATGAATATGTTTGACCAAAGCATTGGTGCGCTTACAAGTTCAACCGACCTTGACTTTAGCAAATTTGCCGACAGACCAACTGCTCTGTTCCTTATAATCCCAGACGAAAAAGACACGAGACACGGTCTTGCAAACATCTACATCACTCAACTTTACAAATCTCTCATTGCTCGTGCAAATTCATTTGACAAAGTCAACCCAACCCTGCCACGACATGTTTACTTTTTGCTTGACGAATTTGGTAACTTGCCAAAAATTGAAAAAATGAAAAGTTTTATCACAGCAGGTCGTAGCCGTGGCATATTCCTTATGCTTGTTGTTCAGGACTACACACAGCTTAGTTCAGTGTATGGCGAGCAAGATGCAGCAACCATAAAAAACAACTGCAACATTCACATTTATATTGGCACAAAAGACCAAAAAACGCGTGAAGAATTTAGCAAAAATATTGGCGAAGTGTCACTTGAAATACAAAACAAATCATCAAGTCAAAGCACAAACCCATCGCAAAGCCAAGATGGATCAACAAAATACAACAAGAGCACATCAACAAACACATCTACAAATATTGTCAATGTTCCACTTATCAGCGCAAACGAACTTGACCACTTAAAACCTTATGAAGTTGTTATAAACAGTTTTGGCAATTACAGTATGCGCACAACCTTTACACCAACCTATTTAAACCCAGAATACAAGTTTTTGCCACCACCAAAAGGCCGAATTCTTTCAAGGCCATTTAATGAAGATGCAACATATTATGACATTAAAAAACGCAACAGCATTGTTTTAAAAAGCAATGATGATGACGATGACGATTTTGACTTTGATTTTAGCAAATTTAGAAGAAAATAAAACATATAAGTGGAGTTTTGCTCCACTTTTTTTATTGATAATATGTATCATTTAAGGTTCTATAAATATAGTTTTTAGTGCCAAAATCCTAATTAATATTTTTGAGATAATATATCAATAATACACAAGTCAAACGGCATACATCATTTTTAAATTTGTATGTGTTATGTTTAAATTAATTTTGCATTATTATATTTTGTATTATATTAAATTTTTATGATTTACTTTTTTGTATATTTATTATATTTATACTTAAAATATTATATATAATGTGGCTAATTTTGTTGTTAATATTTTTTTAATGTGATAAAATATTTTTAACAAAACTTATGATAAATTGAGGTGTGTTTATGAAACTACTTAAAAATAAAATTTTTATTGCAATTGTTATGTGCTTAACCATTTTGGCTGGGGCATTTTGTTTTGTTTCTCCAACAAACAGAGTTAGCGCAGATGGCGATTATACTTTAACAGTTGAAAAAGTTGATTTGCAAACTGACGCCGATGGCAATTTGATAAAAGATATAAATGAAAAATACATTGAACGCAGTGATAGTAAATATACGCCACAAGACCTTTTAAAAGACAACATTGCAATGCTGTTAAATGACAAGCCTATTATAATTGATGCTGACGAAGACTCTTCGACCACAGATGACCAAACATATTATCGTCAATACATAAAAGTTTCATTTAAAGCACCAGAAAATATGACTTTGCAGTTTTTGGAAGTTAACGCCACCCTAAACGGAATTGCCATTGACACCAAAGAAGTTACCACTGACAATGTTGGCGAAACAAGTCGTTCATACGAACAATTCTTTGACCTAACCGACATAAAACTTTTGCGTGACCAAACACAACTTGACATAACCGAAGCACAGGGTTTGTTTGAATTTACTTTTGGTTATATGACAAAAGATGCCGATGACATAACATATCCAAAAAACACAGTTAAAGCAAGTTTTTATGCTTTGGACCAAAGCAGTTACATAAACAAAGACGCAACCACAAGCATTGTTGAACCAAGGCTTGCAAACACCGAAAATATTTCTCGTGCTCAAGTTGCAAGAAGTTTAATAAACGAAGAGAAAGCATTTGCAAACATATATTCTTTCTTTAACTTTAACAATATGTCAACAACAGACTATTTTGGAGATGCAAATAAAACTGACGAAAACAAAATCTACTACCCTACAATTACCTATGACCCAACAAAATATTATGTAAGTTACACAAAACTTTTGTATGGCGAAACCGAAACAACAACTTCTGCTTATGACCCAACAAACAAAAAAGTTATCTTAACAACAACTGCAAACGGAAAAACAACAACTTCAACCTATGCTGTTGCCGAAGAAGATGTTATGATAACCGATGAATTAGATAACTTTTTATACAGCTACACAAATCATTATGTTGAAATTCCACTCTACAACATTGGCAACTATCACATCAGTTTTGACTTTGTTGTTAAACAATACAACACAGATGTTTACGAACAACTTGTAACAAAAACTTTTAACAGCGATGGAAAAATTGACAAAACAAAAGTCAGCACAATTGTTAATGAAAACTGGGACAAAATGGGAGATGTTGAATTAAGCATTTATGGCTATCAACTCTATCACACAGTTTACAAAAATGTTAATGGCGCAGGTGAAAATGAGTTCACCAACCACTCTAACCTGTTTGCAGATGTTTCAAACAAAAATATAAGTGCTGATAAAATTGCTGGTGCAACAATTAACAGCGATAAAAATTCAAACTTTAGTTTTAATGATGAATTAACTAACTACGACAAAACAATTTCAACAAATCAAGCACCACTATTCTTTAAATATAACGGCAGTATGATTGCAAGTGGCATAACAACACAAAGCTATTACAATCTTTATGCCGACAGCTCAAAAGAAAACCTTATATCTTCAAAAGTTCAAATTGACAGTGGCACAAGATTTACTCAAAATGGCTATTATGAAGTGTTTGTTGCCTACACTTACAACGGCTACAAATATTATAACGGCACCACTGTTGAAAATGGCAACAACAAATTAAAAGTGCAAACATTTGCATTTGTTATTGAAAACATTGACCCAGAACTCACCCTTAAAACTGTTGACGGTGAAAACAATGAAAGTGATTTTAGTGCAAACGGATACACAAATCAAAACGTTGTTTTAACTTGGGATATAAAAAATCCATTTAATGTTTTGCCAGAAGTTCATATATATGCTCAAAGTTTTGGATCTTCTGTCTTGACGGATTTAACAAATACATATCAATCACAAATAAATGAAGGCAATGTCACACTAAAAGACAGCAACTTGTATTTAATCAGTATTGAATATGGCCCTTGCACATACAACAGCAATACAGGTAAGTTTGACTACTCTGCCATGGTTTCATATCAGTTTGTTATAGACAAAGAAAAAATTAGTGACATTGAAATAAGACAAGTAAACATTGCAACGCTAGACAACAATGACAACTATATTTTGGGTGACAAGTTAACCCAAAAGACAACAAATCAAAATTTTGTTGTTACTTATGGTTTGCAAATTAAAAACGAAACCGAACAACTTAACAATATTTTGCGAGATGGCAAAAAGCCAAGTGGTGCAAAAATCACTGCAACTTATAGCCAATTGCTGTTCGCTGAAAGTGGCGCAGTTGAATATTTGACCGACACAGAAGGCAACATATATGTTTTAAATGGTTATGAAATTGATAACTACAACCTAAATTTAAATTATTCTCAAATTAAAAAAGCTGAAGCAAAAAACACAGACATCCTTTTAAGCAGTGAAGAAAAAAGTGCAGTTTTAACCGAAAATGGAATTTATTTGTTTAATTTTGAAGACCAAGCAGGCAACACAGCGCAATATTTAATCATACTTGATAAAACGTCACCTGCTCTGCTTAAAAACTTAGATGCAGAAACACCTGATTATAGTGTTTTAAAAGGTGAAAACAACATTGTTAACACCGACACACAAGTTGTTTGGGGAAATTATAAAACAATTAAATTTGCTGACACAATTTCATCTTCTTTAAGCACACTTATAGATGAGTTAAAACAAATTAACCTTGCAAAAACAATTGGCACCACTGATTATTATTGTGTTAAAATTGATTTGGCAAGCGTAACCAAAACCTCAACCGAAGAAACTATTGCCATAAATGACACAAAACAGACATTTTATGCAAACAACCCTGACAAAACTTTTAATGGTGAAGAAATTTACTCTTTTAATGTTAGTGACACATTGGGCAACATAAATTATCAACCTACTTACCTAGAAATGAACTTTGATAAGTCACTTTTGATGGCTCACATAGAAGGTGACGCAAAAAACAACGTTCAAATAATAAGCAAAAATTCAAGTTATGAAAGTGAACAAGTTGAAGTTGAAGGTGGCGACAACTATCAACGCTTGTTCCCAAGTGCAATCACCAACAGACAAAAAATTTTTGTTGATTGGCTTGAAAATGTTGGCACCGAATATGAAATTGCCAGTGTGATATGTGAATTTTATCCACTTACTTTTGATGGCGAAAGTTCAAACTATCCTTATAGTAGCACCAGCACACAAACATTTAATTTAACAAACAACACAACATATAAAACAATTAATGGTCAAACAAGAGTTACAAGTAATTTTATCAATTTGGTTCAAGACGACAGATATGACAGCAGTGCAACAATGCCGGGTATGTATAAAATTGTTAGAAGATACAACAACACTCTTCCAAACGATTCTTTGGACAGCACCGAAAGAACATACTACTTTTATGTTGACAGACAAAATATCATAAGTTATTTTAACAACAGCATTTTGGTGGGCAACAACATACAAATCAATATGCAAAATGGCGCAAAAGTTTTTGGTGGAGAACAATTTTTGCAAGAGTTTATTAACGAATATGTTTTAGAGACCAACAAGTTGCCTGTAGCAATAAAAGTTCCAACCAACAAATATAATTTTGACAATGTTTCTTTGACTTTTGAAAACATTCAAGCACTTAAACTAAATTATGATGTTCAAAATGAAAACGGGCTAATTGTGTATGACAGCACTGATAGTTCAAAGTATGCAAACAGCTTTATTGCAGATGGAATTTACAAGGTAACTGTTTATGACAATGCAACCGGAAATCGCACAATATCAAAAGACGGAACAAATAAATTAGTGTTTAGATTTAGCATTAACAACTCTGCCCCACAAGTTAAAGTTGTTAAAGATGATGTTGTGGTTGTGGAAGATGCATTTAACACCAACAATGTTAAAATTGGCTGGAATGAAGATGCAGACGGCTACATGGCAAACATAAACAAAAAGTATTTGACAGTTAAAGCATTGTATCCTTCTGGCTTAAGTCAAGTTATTTATAAATTAACAAATGGCGTAATTGAAGTTGGCAGTAATTATGGAAATGTTATCAAAAGTGCAAGTGACACAGCAACCTGGCAATATGAAGTTGACTTGTCTCAATTTAAAATAACGTCTGATTGCAAATTGGAAATCACAGTTCAATATGAAGGAAATGAAACAGACTATTTAAATAATTTTAAGACAACTCAAACAATTTATTTTGACTACACTGCCCCAGAATACAACTACAACAAACTTTTAAGCAGTGACAACTTTTTAACAAATGACGAAAAAGCAAATTTTTATGACCTAAACAGCAATATTAACTTTGAAAATTATGCATTTATGATTGATGAAACTTTCAAAGTTGAATACGCCCCAGAAGATAGTTTTTGGAAGAAAGACAACGATAATCACAACATTAATGACAACGAAACTGCTTGGTATAGAAGATATGACAAATATGCAAATGACAACGATGCACTAACAATGCAAAGTATTGTTCCAACAGATTCTCGTTACAGCGATTTCTCTCAAGCACCACAACGATTGAGATTTAACGAAAATTTAATAAATAGCAGTAATGGTCAAAACTATTACACTCAAATAGGCAACAAAAATTTAACTTTTTATGAAATAGTTAACAATCAACCTGGATACTATGAAATTATAGAAAAAGACGTTGCCGGCAACTATAGAATTTACACAGTTGTTATTTGTTCAGCAGGCAATTTACAAGATACATTATCTGTAAAATACACAGACAAAAATGAAGTAACTTTGCAAGCAGATTGGCAAACAGCCAGTGATAGTTCATATTATTTTAACATTAACAGTGAACACATCACATTGACTGAAATTGCATTTAATTTACAGGCAACAACTGTGGGCAACAACTGGTTTGATGTGATTTTAACAAGCACAAAAAACGGTGCCACAACAACCATAAATTACAGAAGCACTCCAACCCAAGTTAACGATTTGTTGACAAACGAACAATTGTTGTCTGCCATAAATGATTTTATAGCTTATGACAATTCGTTAATAAATGTTGGTTACAGCTTTGGCATTACAATAAGCTGTTCTAACGGAACAACATGGACAATTAATTACAAAACTCCGGGCGAAGAGCCACATTTGCAATTTGTTGGCTCTCAAACAAACTTAACCGTGACATTTGTTCAAGACCCAAATGCAAGCGTATATTTAACCGAATTTTATGTGTATGAAGCACAAAATGGCGTGCCAAACTATAATGAATATTTGACCAATGACAGCAACGACAAACAAATTGAGGTTTACCCTGGCATGCCAAGTGCAGGTGAAAGTGCACAAACTGTATCTTACACTTTCCGCAACACAACAGGCACAGGTAGAAATTTGGTGTTTGTATACAAAGATAATTTTTGTGTTGAATATAAGACATTTAAGATAATTGGCTTAACTGATGTAAAATATGAAGATATGATTGTTATTGATGGAATTTTTGACAAAAACACATTGTTGGATGAAGATGGCAAAACATATTACGAATATTACACAAATCAAATTGCAAAACTTAATTATCAACCAAAAATATACACTATTAATTCAATTACAAAAATAAATGGTGATGATGAACAAGATGTAACAGATGTTGACATCAACAGCTTAAACAGCATAATTCTTAACAATGGCACAACTCAATTAAAACTATACGCAGAAACAGAAGTTAACGCACATTACATCTACAAAATTTCTTTAACCGACACTTTGGGCAAAAATTACAAATTTGTTGTTCATTACTACTCTAAATTGGCAGAGTTAACCTTTATGGACAGCAGTAACCGAATTCATGATTTAGAAAATGAAAGCACTGTAGCCCGAGCACTTTACTTAACATTTGACAAAAATCAATTTACTTACCCAACCGATGTAAGCATAACAAGATATTACACAAATGATTATGGTGAATATTTTGAAGAAAGTTTTGACGCACAAAGTGGGTTGATGTTAACAGAAGGTGCAAGTTACATAATTACAAAGTCTAACAAATTTGGTGATAGTTTTACATATAACTTTACCATAAGAAAAAGCGTTGCAACTCACTTCTACTCTGTTTTGGTTAAACCAGATGGCATTAATTTGCACGAAATTTCACCAAGCAGTGTTAAATATAACTACAACGGCAAAAACATTGAACAATACTTTACAATTTATGACGCCATTGTTGAAGTAAGTAGCACCGACAACTTGATTTGTGAAGTGGAAGATAATATCAGTCACACCGACAACGCAACAACAACAATTTATTACATTCACACAGATGACACATCAAGTTTAACTTATGAAAAATATATTGCAGTTACAAAAATAAGCTACACAAAAAACATTTTGGGCAACAAATTTACAATCAACGATAATCAAATTACTTCTAAAAAATTGGCAACTGTTACAACAAACACAGTTAAAATTACAATGCCAGCATACAACGAAGCAAGTGGCAATCAAGTTCAAGTGCAAATATATTACAACTCTCAATATGTTGGATTGTTAAAAGATTACACCTTAAATGCAGATGGTTCTGTTATGACTTTTGAGTTGAACGACAGCGGAACTTATATGCTTTATGTCAGTGATTTGGCAGGCAACACACAGTGGTTTAATGACAGCACATACTTTACTCTTTATGTTTTAAACGATGTCGTATATAAATTAAATGGAAATTATGGAATAAACAATTCTGTTTATAACACGAGTGTTACTCTATCATTTGACGAAACACAAACATTGTTTACAAGACAAGAAGTTAGTGGAAGCAGTTACAAGACATATATTGCCGTAAACGCAACTTTAAATGGCAAACCATACACTCCAACAAGAAATGCAGACAACTATATATTCTCTGCTTATGGTTTATATTCTGTTAAATTGTCAGGCATAATTAACAACGACACAGAAAATCCTATTGTTACAGAAGTTAAGTTTACAATAATAAATGAAAACGAAGCAAAAGTAGCACACGAATATATTGGATTAAATGGATATGAAGTTACAAAAATTGTTAAAAACGGATTAGATATCACAGATGATATACGCGAAAAACTTAATATGTTAACACTCAACAGTTTTGCAAT
This sequence comes from Christensenellales bacterium, assembly GCA_051889975.1. Taxonomy (GTDB): domain Bacteria; phylum Bacillota; class Clostridia; order Christensenellales; family UBA1242; genus UBA9845. Next base: position 31,998 of record JBJFDJ010000020.1, on the reverse strand, counting down.
ATCAGGTGGCGCTAACAGTGTTGGTGGCAATGGTCACTATGAAATAACTGTAAAAGTTAACAATAGCAACATCACTCCAACAAAATATTTCACTTACAAGATTTGGATTAACAATGACACAGATGCCTTGATTTTGTGCAACATAAAAGAAGGCGAAAGCACAACAGGAGACATTCAAATTCAATTAAATCTATATCAAATTTATTCAAAAATTGGTGAATGTGTTATAAAAGTTAATGGCACACGCTATATCACAATAAATGAAAATAATGCGTCTGAAAATAAAATCAGCACTTACAATTTTTCAACAAATCAACGCTACAACATAACTTTGGAAACAAACAGTGGCAACACCCTATCAAGTTTTGTTGTAACAAAGGTTGAGCCATTAAACACAGTTGCAATAATTGTTATTGTTGTTGCATCAGTTGTTGTTGTTGGATTAACAATAACATTCATCTTGTTAAGAAAGAAAATGAAAATTAGATAAGATATTTCACATTCTTATCAATATGAATAAACACAATAAAAAATCTACCATTTGGTAGATTTTTTTTGTCTTAATTTGTTTATCTGTTTTTGTTCATCTGTTTTAATGCTGAAATTTTAATGTGGCAACAATTTGTTTTTTAAACAAAAAATATTTTTAAGCATTTTAAAAAGCAAACATCTTTAATGTTTTTGTTAGGCTTAAATTTTATCTATTCATTGTCAAAAAACTGATTTAATCTTTCCAGCAAATTATCTTTGTTTAATCCACATTTAAACTTTTTGATTTTTTCGTATTCTTCTTTTGGCACCAAATCTTGCAAATTTCGTGTAAAAGAAGCAAAGAAGTCAGTTGTGATATCAGTTTCTGGCAAAGGACAACAATTAAAATTTATGTTTGTGTTGCATATTTCAACAAGGTCTGCATCAAAAGAGTTGATAAAAATTGTGGTTAAACTTCCATGCTCACAATTTCTGGCCACAACGAACATATCTTTCATTGCGCTTTGTGCAAATTTAAAAGCGCCATTTTCCGTCAAACCGTCAAAAATCATTGCGTTTGAAATCAAGTTGCTGATAAAATTTTTTGTATTATAGCAAACAATTGCAACGTCATTGCCTTCTTCAACAAGCCTTAAACAATGTTTTATCTTTAGCTTTGTCATTTCAATATATTTTGACCTATCCATATCAAAGCCATAAGTTATAATTTGGGTATCTGGGCATTTTTGAGAGATATCATAAATCTCTTCTGGCAAATCATCAATTGTAAACAAAAATGGTTTGATGCCGTTTAACTTTGAAAGATTGTTTAACATGCTAATAACAACTGGCTTGATTTTGTCTTTGTCACCAAAATTAAGCAAAATTCTTGTGCCTTTTGCAAGAGGAAATAACCCATCTATAATTTTAAAATCAATCAGCCCATCGCTGTCTAACTTTATTTTTGTTGATGGCTTGTTTAATTTTGTTTGATCGTATTTTATTCTGTCTGTTACAGCACTTTTGTTGTTTATGGTTAAAACGCTTGTGGCAAGCATCAAGTTTTTGTTTTTTAAATATGAGCTTGCACCTGTTATATAATCTCCTTCTTTAAGGTTATATTTTTCTGCCAAACTGTTTAAAATGATAACATTTTCTTTGTAATAGTCAGACAAATATCCTTTTTTTAATACAAAGCAAAAATTTATGTTAAAAGGCTTGTAATATCCATCATATAAAATGTTTGTTGTTGCTGTGCCAGTATTTTCACAAAACATATATTCTGAGTCTATGTCAAAATTTGTAAAGTTTTGATATGCTTTATATTTTGGGTCGTCATTGTTAAACAATCCACTAGGCAAAATATAATCCAACTTTGACAACTCATTTAATTTGTGCTTTGGTGGCCTGCCTTTGTTTGTCTTTTTCTTTTCTGGTTCTTCACCACCAATGATTGCAGTAATCTTTTGAATTAACTCATCGCGTTTAAATTTTGTCGGAGATATAACACCTATGCTTCGGGCATAGTTTCTTAAATCGTATATCCCCATATTTTCAAAATCAAGTTCTTGATTTGTCATAAGTGCCTCCTTCTTTTAATTTTTTACAAAATTATAATAACATAAAAAATTATATTTTGCAAATACAAAAATTATTAATATTTACATAATTTACCAAAATCAACAAAATTAATACATCATAAGCTATTTTGTTTGTCAATTTTTTTTGATTGTAGTAAAATTAACTTGAGGAAAATAGTTATGAAAAAATTTTTTAAAGAATTTAAAGCATTTATATCAAAAGGCAATGTTTTTGATATGGCTGTGGGTTTAATTATTGCAACAGCTTTTAACAAGATAGTTTCTAGTTTGGTTAATGACATTTTAATGCCACTGATAACATGGGCAACAGGTGCAGCAAGTTTGGCAGATTTAAGCATTATTTTAAAAAGCACCACTGCTGCAGATGGCACAGTTACAAACTTAACATGGAATTATGGCAACTTTTTGCAAACAATAATTGACTTTTTGATTATTGCATTTTCAATATTTTGCATGGTTAAAATTGTTACAAACTCACAAAAGAAATTTAAAGAGCTTGGCGAAACTGTTGTTAAAACATCAAGCAAAGAATACAAGAGAGATCGCAAAAAGGCAAAACAACTTGCAAAAGAACAAAATAGACCTTTTAAAGAAGTTTGGGCAGAATGTTTAGATAAAAAACAAAAAGAAGCCGAAGAAAAGGCAAAGCTTGAGCAAGAAGCAAAGACAAAAAAGGAACTGGAAGAAAAACTTGCAAATCCTACAACAGAAGACTTGTTAAAAGATATAAGAGACCTGCTTAAACAAAACGAAATTAATGATAAAAATGAAAAATAACAAGAAAATTGCAAAACCACAAATTATGGAGTTAAGAAGTTGTCTTAACTCTTTTTTGTTAATTTTATGCCAATTAATATGTAATAAGTAATAAAAATATTTATATGTGTTTGTATTGTCCAAAGTCAATGAAAATCAATGCAAAGCGTAATTAATTTAATATTGACTTTTATTCAATTTTTATTTACAATAAACTAAAAGAAATTAATGGAATAATTTATAAATTAGTTTTTAAAATTATTTATATATTTGATTATTGTAAAATGTTAAGAATGATAATCATAGAATAATTTTAGAGGAAAATATATGCAAGTTTTTAGAGAATTTACTAACGAATGGCACAATCAAAGGTCAAAATTTAATGGATTTTTGGAAAATAATGTCCTATGCGATTTTTATGATTATTGTGATTCATTAAATAACGATTTTAAAAAATTAAAAAAATATGAATCTTCGTTTAATAACCAGTCCAAAAAACCATTAGATGTATATTATCACAGCTTTTTAAAGTTATATGCTGTTTTTAACAAAGTTATTTTTAAATCAAACGACTATGCTAAAACTTTCTCTTCTTTTTATTTAACCAAAAAAGTGCCCAGTGAAGTTCTTATAGCCAAAGGCGATTTACAAAAAATTTCAGATGCGTATTATAGCAAATTAAAAAAATTGGCAGAAGAAATATTTAAGATTGAAGCAGAAATGTCAAGCGTTGTTGAAAATATTTGGATGCAAAATTTAACATCAAGCGTAAATCATAATCCAGACAATTATTCATATCTCGTTCACGCAAAATTGGGAGATTGGAGAAGGCAAGGAACATCAAAAGAAGTTCAAAAATATGTAAACTCATTAAAATTTATGTCAACATCTTATGTAAATCAAGACAAAACAAAATTTTATATGGAAAAACAATATAAAAACTGTGGAATGGTTGGTTATATCTTATCAATTGAAAAAGGTGCATTTGTTGCAGGCAATGATAACGATATGTTCTCAACCGAATTAGTTGATGGAAAATGTGAATATCTTGAACAATATTCGTATTCACCGGTTAAAAAACTTTATGTTAAAGGCAACAGCGTAATTTATGGCAATGGTACAAGAATTTGTTCGCCACAATCGGCAATTGATTCTCCGGCAAACACTGTAAATGAAGTTATATTAGACAAAGAATTTGTTAAATTTGAAAGCGTGTTTTATGTAAAGCCTTATTGGGAAAGATACAATGACGATTTGGTGGAAGCAGTAAAAAAAATGTTGCAAAACACCAAAAATCCACAGCCTGTTAGACTGCATTGCTTTAACAAATTAAATCAACCTGATTTAGAGGAAATTTATTTTTAAAAATAATGTTAAATTTATTAAATAAGATGTTTTAAAAAAGTAGATTTTAAAAAATCTACTTTTTTTATGTTAAAATTTAATAAAAATTATATCTTAAATTTACAATATGTTCTCTTTTTGATTCGTTAATTTTAAAGGCTCATAACATTTATTATTTTTTATTTAAGCAATTCTCCACCGGACGTTTTAACAACTCGCAAAGTCTCAACTTCACTTCCTGTTTTTGCAGAAATATAAACATAATAAACATAGTCGTTATATGTGCATTTGTATTCATAACAAAGTTCTTCACTGCCATACTCTTGTGGAATAATACATTTTTTTATGCTCATTATGTTAAAATTTTTGTTGACCATTTGACGAGCAGTTTCTTCGGCAACCACAAAGTCATAATCTTTTCTTTCGGCGTGATTGTAGGCATAACTTTGTGCTTCCCAGCCAAGTATTGACCCAGTGTCAAGTGAAACTTTTGCTTTTATCATATCAGGATACACAATAACATTGTTAATTACAGGTGTTAAATTGATATATGCAACACCATTTAACTCGGTGCTCCACACGCTTTTCATATCAACGCCCAGCAGTTTTGCAAAGTTTTCTGCTTCGGTTTCGGCATCGCCTAAACTAATTTGTTTGTTAGATAGTTGCCCATAACTAGAAACAGAGATAAACATTCCACCTTTTTTTGCAACTTGCAAGTAATATGTTCGGTTTTTTGTTGTAAAAGAAAAACTATAGCCATCAAATTTGCCAGTGATTGTTCCAGTGCTCTCAATGTTTTGTGGGTTGTATTGATAAAACACATCTTTTATTTTTTCTGCAACTTGTTCTGCCGTCATTTCTTCACCAACAACGCCTTGCATCTCTTTGTTTTTTATACTGTCAGAAAAAGGTCCATCATAAATCAAGGTTGGATATTCAGTGCCAGTTGCCGATGTGTTGGCAAACATACTATCAAAATCGCTATCAAAATTGCCATTTGAAGTTGTAAGCAATATGCTAAAATCGTCATTTAAGTTCTTTGCAAAATCATTGACGACTGTTTGAACATAAACACACCAGTTATACAATTCGTTGACCGAACTGTTGTCGGCATCAGTTAAAGTTTGGCCATTGTTTAATTTTTGGCTTAAATAATAACTAAATCCACCAAGTTGATTAACAAATTTTGTTGTTTCAACAATGCTTTGGTGATTGATTGGCAAGTTGCTTAAATTTGTTGCACAAAGTGTGCATTGTTGATTTATTGTTTGATATAGTTGTTGTTTTTTTGCATCATCTTGCGTCAAAATTGCCTTGCTTAAATTAACTTCTACATTGTTCACACCATCAATTAATTCACTAAACGACTTTTGATAACTGCTTTCTAGTTGACCAGCATAAGCATTCATTGTGTTTCTGCTACCAATCCAACCAACAGCCAAAACGCCAGCCGTTACAACAAGTGCGACAATTATGGCAATTAAAGTTCTTGTCTTTTTCATTTTTTCTCCTTATATACAGAATACATGATTACCTATGACTACAATAGTTTGTCTTGAAAATATCCAACTGCTTGTTGCTGTTGCTGGGTTGTAGTAATACAAACAGCCATAAGATGGGTCCCAGCCATTTAAGGCATCTTGTGCTGCTTGATATGCTGTGCTGTTTGGCTCTAAATTAAATTGTCCATCATGCAGTGCCGTAAAAGCCCATGGCTGATATATAACGCCCTGCAAAGTGTTTGGAAAGCCTGCATCATCAACTCTGTTTAAAACAACTGCACCAACTGCAACTTGACCTTCATAAGGTTCGCCACGCGCTTCGCTGTATATCAGTTTTGCAAGCAAATACAAGTCTGTGTTTGCTTGAGTGTTGTCTGTAACACCAATGGCGGCCGCTGTAACTTGGTCCAAATTTCCCGTTTCAGTTAAATTGTTATCCTTTTGATAACTCTTTATGGCACTGATAGTTTCTTCGTCAAAAATGCCATCTATTTCGCCATCAAAATAGCCTAGTTCGGCAAGTTTTGCCTGTGCAATGCGTGTGTTTGTTTCGTTTGCCGAAATCACCACCGAAGATGTTGTCATATTGCCCGAAATAACCACACTTGCCACACTAAAAAAACTTAACATCAAAACCAAAAATGCAACTATGATGTTTTGCGTGAAATTTTTTTTGCCAAAAGATAAGTCAGTGTCAAGAATTTCTGCCTTTTTTTGCTTTTCGGTTTTAATTTTGCCATTGTTTGCATTTAACAATTTGTCATTTAACGAAGGAATGTCTTTTTTGCCCTTTTCGTCCACATTTTCATTTAACAAATTAATATTTTTTCCGTTTACATCTGACGAATATATTTTGTTTTTGTTTTTTTCGCCTAAATTTTCGTTTGACAAATTTTTTTTGTTTTTTTCATCGTTTAACAAATGTTCATTTTTATAGTCCACTTTTTCATTTGTCACAAAACTCCCCGTATTTTTTTCTGCCACAGCACCATTTTTGTTTGATAAATTTAAATCAACATTATTGTTAACTTGTCTATTTTTTGATTTATCTTTATTTTTCATATCACTCCTATCAACAAAAGAACTGTTTAATTATTTCCCAAATTTTACTTTTATAAACAACATTTTGATTGGAACTATCACAATAGTTAACAAAACATAGCGGCGGATATATCACACACCACCAATTGTTGCCAGTTGCAGAGCCAAGTTCTACAATTATGGCGTCATACACTCCACTTTGCAGGGTGTAACCTTCATAAGTTCGTGTGGGAAAAACTTCACTATCAATTTTGATATTTGCAGTGTAGTCAAAGCCCTTTTGTTTTAAAAGGTTATTTGCCAGATTTTCAAGTTGTTGTTTGTTGTTGCAAATTAGTTCAACAACCTGTTGTTTTGTGGTGCATTCGGCAATTTTTGGTGTTAAAAATTCAACCATTGCATCTTTTATTTCATATTTTACATCTTGGTCTTCTTGCAAGTTTGAGTTTGCCCTGATATGTATTCTTAAATAGTCAGAATTTTGCAAAACTTTGCTGTCGTTCGCTTTGCAAAAAAATCCCACTGCAATTAACGACAAAATGGCACACAAACAAATAATAAAAACTTTTTTCATAATCACCTCGTATTTATGATTGACAACACAGCAAAAAAAAGTATGCAAAACGCATACTTTTTTTGTTTTATTTTGTCTAAACCAGACTTTTTGTTTAATTTATAATTTAAACTTTTAAAAATTAATAATTCAACTCTTTGCTTACTGCTTGATTAAACTCTTTTTATTTTCATTTAAACATATCGTTTAATTTGCAACAAAGCTTTTGTTTGCAATCAAACTCTTTGTTTAAAATACACAATGCTTTGTGATGCTTCAAGTGGAAATACAACGTCTGGGTTTTGGCTCATCAATTCTTCTTCGTCAACAAGCAGATGTTTGCAAACTTCCCACAATGAACTGCCCTTTGGTGCAATATAAATTGCAAGTGAATAGTCGCGTGGCAAAAGTTCTTCGGTCAACTCAATTTCTTTAACACAAACTTGATTTTCTGTTTGATAACTGTCAACAGAAAAAACAACATCAACTGTGGCATTTATTTCTTTGCCCTTGCGCGCCTTAACCTCAATGTCAACAATGTGTGCCGTTACAAACAAACCTTCACTATTTAAATCTGTTGCGTCAAATTTATTTGAGAAAGGTATTTCAAGTTCAACACTGTTTTTTGCAGGGACATCATCGTCGGTTAAATACACAACAGAGGCGTAAATTATGCCTTCTATGGTAAGTTCTCCATCAACAACTCCTGTGTTTGCAATGGTGATGTGTTCGCCTGTCACGGCGCAAATTTTGGCAATGCGAGGCTCGTCTTCAGCAATTGTTGTCTGCCCTTCAATTGTGGCTTTAAAATTGTCTCTTCTGGTTGATTTTGTTAAAACAAAACTGTCAGTTACAAGGTTTGTTTTGTTGGTTGTTGAAAATACATCTGTGTAAATTTCTTGGTCGGTCATTCTTAAAGTTACATATTTAACCATAACAGTTAAATTTAAACTAACCGAATTATTTGTTTCACTTTCTTCATTTCCTGCAATTTCAACCATAATGTCTTGTGGTCTTGTGAAAGCAAAAGCATAGGTTATGTCGTCTTTTTGCACCATATCATCTTCAAGTTCTTCTTTAAATGGCAGGGTTTGCATAAAGTTTTTAAGTTCTGTGCCTTCGTCTGTTGCAACTTCAACCAGCGAATTAACAAACACATCGCCTTCTACCGTAAAGTATCCCGTGCCACTAGTCACATTTTTTAAAACAGTGTGCGCTGTTGTAAACAACACTCTTTCAATCTTATATTTTGTGTCATAAGTTTCATTTAGGTTAAAAGTTTTGTTGCCACTTGCCACAACAGAATATTGCTTAATTGGTTCTTTTAACACCTGAATTGAACTGTCGTTGGACCTTATTTGGTCTATCTCATCAGTTTTGATTACATCAAATGTAATTTCTATGCTGGCAGTCAATTTTACCCTGTCATCGTCCAAAATTTCGGTTGTTATCTCAACAACTTCAATTTTGCAAATAGGCTTCATAAGTGGGTTTAAAACTGCATTTTCAAACTTGTCGTTTATGTCAACTTTATCAGACAAAATATGATTTTTGCCTTGACTGTCAACATACAAGCAATTAAAAACAACCCCACCCACATAGTGTGCTTCACCATTTAGCATTTCAATATCATCTAAATACGCACTTGCAGTGCTTGACAGTATCTTTAAAATACTGTTTTCATCTTCTTTTTGTAATACTACATCAACTGTTCTTTGAACACTTCCCATGTTCTGCCTATAAGAAGATGTAATTTTGTCTGTTTCCATCAACAATCCCCCTTTTACATTTATTATATTGTATAGGAGTGAATGTTGATTTATGCCAACAATTTAAAATTTTACAAAGTTTTGGCAACAACTTTTACATTGCCACACAAAACTTCGGTGTAACTATAACTTTGACTATCACAATCTCCAACCAAAACTGTGAACACACTTGGATATAAATCTGTTAAAACAGCATCAAACTTAACAATTTTTTTGCGTCCCCTGTTAACTGCCATTTTAACATCTTTGCCTTTTAACTCCGTTAGCTTTTCTCTTATGTTTTCTATTGTTTGCAATTGTCTTTTCATAATTAATATATTAGACAAAATATCATTTTTTAAACTTCATTATTAAATATATAATTATATTAAAAACAAAAAAAACTAGGATATCCTAGTTTTATTCATCGTCATCTTCGTCACTATAATCGTCTTCGTCTTCTTCTTCAAAATCTTCGTCAAGGTCGTCTAAATCGCTATAATCGTCAAATTCGTCCATGTCTTCCATGTCGTCCATTTCGTCATCTTTAAAGTCCATGCTGTCATCGTCTAAATCATCGGCATCAGCAATTGAAGTCATATCGCCAAATTCGTCATCTTCGGTTTCTAGGTCGTCATTTTCAATGTATTTGCGCCAGTTTTCTTCGCCAATGTCAGTTTCTTCATCATCGTCACCAAGCCCATCTATGCGATCATTTTGAAGGTCTCTTTCACGCGCACATTCTGCACACATATCTTCTTCATCGGTTATATAATTTGTTTTGCAAACTGGGCACAATCCCATTTCCAAAGCTTCTTCATCACTCATTGTTTGAGTGCCTTTTGCTTTTAATTCTGCCTGACAAACTTTGCACAATTTTTCTTTTTTGTCAATAAAATTTAGTTCACATCTAGGACATCTTATATACTCAATTTTTTTCATACCCACAATCCTTTTTATATTAATCAAGCGTATTATAATAATTAATTATATAAATGTCTAGCAATTTTAAACACTTTTTTTATGTTTATTTTTTTTATGCACTTTCAAGTAGCATTTTGTCGGCAACAAGTGCAATAAACTCACCATTTGTTGGTTTTTCGTTGTCACTGTAAACCTTTACGCCAAAAAGCGAATTGATGTTTTCAATTTTGCCCCTGTTCCAAGCAACTTCAATTGCGTGTCTGATTGCCCTTTCAACCTTACTGCTTGAAGTGTCAAATTTTTGCGCAATGCTTGGATACAATTTTTTTGTGATGCTGTTTATAATCTCTGGGTTTGAAATTGCCATTTTAATTGCTTCTCTTAAAAATTGATATCCTTTAATATGTGCAGGGATGCCCACAGTGATAAAAATGTTTGTTATTTTTTCATCTAGTTGTTTGTTTTGATTTTTAATGCCAGAACTTTGACTTTCTTTATAACTGCAAACTTCGTTTATTCTCTTTAACAAGTTGTTTGCCGTAAATGGTTTTGCCATATAATAAACTGCGCCCATATTCATGGCTTTTTCTACAAAGGATTCTTGTGAAATGGCAGAAAGAACAAATACCTTAGGCTTTGTTGAAAGCGTATTGATTTTTTCTAATAACTCAAAGCCATCTTCACCCTTTAAAACAATTTCTGTTATAACAATATCTGGTTGTGTTTTTAAAATCAAATTAAAAGCATCTGCAACATTTTGACAAACGCCCACTACTTCAATTTTTTCTTCCTGCTGTAAAATAGATTTTATATTGTTTTGTGTTTCTGTGCTGTCATCAACAATTAAAATCTTTGTTTTGTCTAATTCCATAAAATCCTCCAAATAATTTGTTAAAAAATCATTTAACAATCAAAATATTATCATAATTTGTTAACAAATGGTTATAAATATTGAATTGTTTTGATAAAATTCTTTGCAAAGATTGTTGCAAAAAGTAGATATTTGTCGAAATTAATTTGTTTTGTTACACTTTTGCAAGTTATGAACAAAATCAAAGCGCAAAACTATTTAAATTTTTACAATAAATTTTTAACAAAGATTGCACAGCCAAATTGTTTTATATTAAATTACAGTGCCAAAAAAATAAAATTACAAACGTATTCTCTTAAAATGAAATTCTTTTTTATTTTAAAAATTTATGATATAATTTAAAAAACTGCTTGACTCTCCCCTTACGGCATAGATTAAAGTAACTTTAGGAGATAAAAAATGTATAAGATTGGTGAATTTTCTATTTTAAGCAAAACCACAATAAAAACTCTGCGATTTTATGAAAAGGAAGGGTTGTTTTTGCCCAGTTTGGTTGATGAAAATGGTTACAGGTATTATGAAGCAAACAAACTTTTGGAATTGTGCAAAATAATTTCACTTAGACAGATTGGACTTGGCATAAAAGAGATAAAACAAGTTTTAAACGGCGCCAAACTTGGTGAGTTTTTAAAAAACAAGTTAACTGAACTAGAAAATTTGCAAAGAGAAAACGCATTTAAAATCTCCAAAATAAATTATTTGTTAGGAGAAAATAGTATGAAATATGAAGTTATCACAAAAGATTTGCCCGAGCATATTGTTTATTACAAGGAAGGAATTATAAAGTCAATGGCAGACGCAGGTGAGTTCATTTTAAAATCTGGCGAAGAATGTTTAAGTGCAAATCCAAAAATTAAGTGCATTGAACCTGATTATTGTTTTATGGAATATCTTGATGGCGAGTATAAAGAAAAAGATGTTCATGTAAGATATACACAAGCAGTTACAGAATTTGGCACTGAAACTGATGCGATAAAATTTAAAAAATTAAAACCGGTTAAAGCAGTTTGCATTTATCACAAGGGTTCATATGAAAATTTAAGCGATGCATATAGTTTTATTATGAACTATATTGCCGAAAACAACCTTGAAATAATTGCATCACCACGAGAGAGATACATTGACGGCATTTGGAACAAAGACAACGCAAGTGATTGGTTGACCGAAATTCAAGTTCCTGTAAAATCCACAATTTAACATCATTCAATACAAACGAAAAACACCTTAAATCTCAATTTTATATCAGTTTAAATTAAAAAACACCTCAAATCTCAATTTTAAGGTGTTTTTTATTCTTAATAAATTTTTTGCAATTTAGTTTATTTTGTTTTGTAAAAACTTTTTTAAAAATTTTTATTCTTCTGTTTCTGTTTCGGTAACAATGTGGTTGCTTTGAACAACGCCAACAAGTTCTGCTGTTTTGTCTCCACTTAACAAGTTAATTCTGTTTAAATAATATCCAGTGTCTGCATCACCTGTGTATGGCAAATAAAAGTAAGCATAGTTGCCAACAACCGAAAAATTTGTTTTTGCACTAAAATATATATCTTTTGCTGTTTCGTCTGTGTCTTCAACCGGTTTTGTTGCATCATATATTTGTTCGGTGCAACTTGCCTTATCGGTTGCAATCAAAGCTTGTTTGTAGTTAATTCTGTATAAAGAATTATCACTGTCATAAGCATAAACATAGTTGCCTTTAAGCAAAAGTGGTGTTAAAGATAAACTGTCATTTAAAACAACGGCATTGTTGTTGTTTTTATAATCTAACATTGCAAGTTTGCCGTTTGCGTTTGTTGTGATAATTCCAACAGGGTTGCCATCTTCAAAAGCGCAAAGATAAACTGTGCTGATGCCTGTGCTGTCCAATTTTTGATTTTTTACAACATTCAAATCAAATTGTGGTGCACCTGTTTCGGCATCAAAAGTAACAAAATAGTTGCAAGCATTTACATCGTCACTGCCCTTGATTGTAACAACAAGTGCATCTTTTGTAACACACTTAACTTCATAAGTGTTTTCGCCCTTTGCAATAATTTTTTCAGTGTTTTCACCAATTACGCTATAGGCAAGAACATTGCCTGCTGACAAATTTTCTTCGTCAGAGCCAGAGCGTGTGTAATAAACTGCTGATTCTTGCTTTGAAATTTGATTGTTGCCATATTTATATTCGGTCACTTTTGGCAAAGCAACATCTGTAACATCTTCACTAACTATTGTTGACTTTGCTGTTGAGCAGTTAACAACAACAAGCTTTGAACCATCATAAACAACCAAGTTTACATCTTGTGTGTTTACTGTTTGATAAAAGCCAAACTTTAAACTTGTGCTGTCATTGTTTGTTGTGTAAACAGATTTTAGCCCACTGCCGTCTAATTTAACCTTGTAAAAATCAGTTAAATTAAAATTGTTTTCTTGCTTGTAGTCACTGTTTGTAACTTTGTCGGCATAAGGTGATGCAAAATACATATAGTCACCATAAATATAAAGCGCAGTGTTGTCAAAGCCACCAACTTTTGAAACAAGTTTTGAGCAATTTAACAAGTTGCCATCTTCATCATATTCCAACTCATTGTTTGCGTTTAACTTTGCCTTGTAAATGCTAGAATATTCAAAACTGCCCTTGTTGTCACCTTCTTTCATATCTGACCTTGCAGTGTAACCATTTACAAAATACAAATAGTTGCCTTTTTGCACAGCCAAACTGCCATTGCCCGTAACATCGTCATCTGTTTTAGGGCCGTCCCATGGTGCAGTGCAACCTGCAAACATAATAATGCACATAACAAATATTAACAAAAAAGATGAAATTCTAGTTAAAAATTTAGTCTTCACAAAAAAATCTCCTTAAATACTTTTTTAGTTTAACACTAAACAGATTTTTAGTCAAATAATATGTATAAAATGAATTGTTTAAAAGATAAATAATTTAACGCAAACAAAACAGACCATAAATAATTAAAAAGCAATTTTAATTTTTCTGCACTTTGCCATTGCGGATTATAATGAATAACTTTTTTTTAAATTTTTGTCTGCGATTTACGATAATTTTTGTTGAGTGTGACTTTTTAAAAACCATTCATCGTCTTTGCAACAAAGTTATAAAAAAATGCAATATAACTATTGCACTTTTTTGATTTTTTAAACCTTAAATTATCTCAACCGAAATATTTTTTCCCGTCAAAGCATCTTGATACATCATATAATAGCCGTCTCCACTTTCATCTTCAACATCAACAGGTAGCCACTGATAAAAGTTTGTTAACTCCTTTGGTGGTTCGCTGTCTTTTTTTGCTGGCACGCCATAGCACAAATATTTTGGTCTGTCTGCTTCATATATAATGCCAAATATATAATAACCCGATTTGTCGTCAAACTCCACCCTGCAAAATTTGCTGTTTGGTATTATTTCGTCCAAAATCTGTTCTTTTTGGTTTGATACAAACATCTTTTCAACTTGATAACTTATTCGGTCATAAAATGTGTTTGTTTGTTGCGTTGTGTCTTCCAAATGACTTGAATTTTCGTTGTATTCTGCCTTGTCGTCACCTTGCTCCAAACTAATCACGCTGTCCAAAAACTCATCTAAATTTTGGTCTTTTAATATCTCATTGTTATTTTCAAAACTTTGCTGGGCAAGGTTTTCACTTTGCTCGGCTTGCACTATTTTTTCATTTGACAAATTGCCAGCATCATGCAAACAAAAGTCACTGCTATCTTTTAAATCGTCAAACAAATCATCGCAGGATTTTAAATTTTCGTCTTCATTTTGTTTTAAAAACTCATCATCAAAACTTTGAGTGCTTGCAAAATTTTCTTGCTCTTTTTGAGTGCTTAATTTTTGTTCTTTTGCGTTCAAATTGTTGTTTTGCCCGGCAAATTCTTCACTTAACATAAATTCTAGTGTTGAGCGCCATGTTGTGTTTAACTCGGTGCTTCCCCACAAAACAATGTCATAGCCTGCTTGTTTTATGTCTAAAAGCACAACGCTTATGTTATCGGTGTTGTTGATAACCATTGGCAAGTCAAATTTTTGATTGTTTAAACTGCCATTTAAGTTAATTTTGTTAAGTTTTTTGTTAACAGTCACGCCCAAAGTTAAATTGCCATTTTTGTTTAGATTGTAAGTTCGCAAAGTGCAAACAGTTTTGTCGGCATAACAGTCTAAACTCAAAATTCCTTTTGACATAGACACTCCGTCATAGTTACTTGGCACCAAAATTATATTTTTTTTATATAAATACATAAAAATCTCCCACAAAAAATTATATGCTTTTTTTTGTCTTTTGCCGAGTTATAAAAAAACAATAAAAACACAAAAAAAGTTATATTTTAAATGTTTTTGTCACTTTTAGTATTTATGATAACTGATTATATTTTGTTAAAAACAAAAAACAGCAATCAAATGCTGTTAATTATAATAAAAAAATAAAATAAATCAAATAAAGGCTATTCTAAACCATTAAACTTATTCATTGCCTTTTGTATATTGTTACCATTTTACATTAAGTATAATAAATTAATGATTTAAATCAAAAATCAAGTTAGCCAAATCCACATATTGTTTTGGTGAAAGACTTTCGCCCCTAACAGTTTTTTCAAGCCCAAGTTTTGCGTAAATATCATTGAGTTGTTCTGCTGTTAAATTAAAAGGTTTTAAGCAATTTGTTAAAGTTTTGCGCCTCATAGAAAAACCTGCCCTTATCACCTTTGTTAACAATTTTAAATCTTTAATTTGATATTTGTTTCTGTTTAACTTTATGTTTACAATGGCGCTGTCAACATTTGGTGCTGGCACAAACATCTGCCTGTTTACAACTCGTGTAATCTTAACATCTGCAATGCAATCAAGTTCGGCTGTTATTGTGCCATAGTCTTTTGTTCCATTTTTTGCAACAAGACGCTGTGCCACTTCTTTTTGCACCATAATTGTAATGCTGTTGATGTTAAACTGCTCGTCAAGCAGTTTAAAAATAATGTCTGTTGTAACATAATATGGAAGATTGGCAACAACTTTAAACTTGCCACCAAAATTTTCATTTATCTCTTTTGGCTCAACTTTTAAAAAATCATTAAAAACAACCATTGCGTTGTCAACGCCTTTTAATGAAACAGCCAAAACATCTTTTAGTGTTGTATCAATTTCATATCCCACAACTCTTTTGCAATTTTTTGCAATTTGTTTTGTAAGAGTTCCAGCACCCACGCCAATTTCAAGCACTTCATCTGTTTTGCAAAGGCTGGCATCGTCACAAATAGCCTGCAAAAGATTTGTGTCGGATATAAAATTTTGACCAAACTTTTTTTTAAATTCAAAGTTTGCATTGCTTATTATTTTTGATAATTCCATATTTAACCTTATGTCAATTAATTTGCATATTTGCATTTGTTATAAGAAAACACAAACACACTATTTAAAATTTGTTAGTGATATGATTTTGCAAGTTTTTTACATAATTTATTCCTTCTTTGCTAGCAAAATATATTTAAATAAACAAAATATGCTGATTTTCGTCTTATAAAACTAACTACAATTTGCTTGCTTAAATGCAAAATCACTTTATTTTTTGTATTTTTTAAACACTTCCAAGGTGTTTAAGTATATTTGTTTTTCAAGTTGCTTTTTGTCTTCGCCCCTGATTTCTGCAATTTTGTTTAGCACCAAATTTGTTTGTTTTGGCTCGTTTCTGTTGCCTCTAAAAGGCTCTGGGCAAAGATATGGCGCATCGGTTTCTAGCAAAATATCTTTTGCGTCAATTTGCTTTAAAGTATCCACCACTTTTTTTGCGTTTTTAAATGTGCAAACGCCACCAAAACCAAGTTTAAAGCCAAGAAGTGCAAACTGTTTTGCAACTTCTGGGCTACCACTAAAGCAGTGAATAACGCCACCATTTTTTAGATATTGCTTGTTTTCTTCAAACAGTTGCAAGATGTCGCCAAAGGCATCTCTAACATGTATGCAAACAGGCAGATTTAACTTGTCGGCAAGTATTAATTGTTTAAGCAAAACTTCTTTTTGTTTTTGACTATCAAACCCTTGGCTGTGATAATCCAACCCAATTTCGCCAATTGCCACAACTTTTGGATGACTTGCGTTTTGCAAAATAAAATCTTCCATCTCGCTGTTATATTGATTTGCATACTCAGGATACAATCCCAAAATGGCATACAAGTTGTCATATTTGTCAACAAGCCCCATAATTTCCTTGCACGAAGCAAGGTCAGTGCCAACAACAAAGGCAGATTCTACATTATTTAAAACAAGAGAAGAAATCAATTCTTCTCTATCTTCATCATAACAATCATCATCTAAATGACAATGTGTATCAACAATCATTAACCTACATCTGCTCCGTTTGAAATTTCATTTTGTGGGGTGATAAAGCAAAATTCTTTGTCGTCATTTGCATAGGCATACAAAATCATTCCATTGCTTTCTATTCCACGAATTTTGCGTGGTTTTAAGTTCATAACCACAACAACTTGCTTGTTTAACATTTGCTCTGGCGTGTAGTGAGTTGCAACACCACTAACAATTGTGCGTTGTTCTGCGCCAAAATCAACTGTAAATTTTAAAAGTTTGTCGGCTTTTTCAACTTTTTCGGCAGAAATAATCTTGCCAACTCTTAACTCAATTTTTTCAAAGTCTTCAAACTCTATTTCTGGTTTATGCTCCATTTTTTTAACTTCCTTTTGCTCGTCTTTTACGCTATCAACTTCCAAATATTTGATTTCTTGCTCAACATTTAATCTTTGATACAATGCAGTTTTTACAACTAAATTATCTTTTATCTTTTGGTTGTAATCGTTTGAAATTGTGTTTAAATCGCAGTCTTTGTTATCTAGTGCCGTCAACATCTTTTGAGCAGTTTCGGGTATAAATGCTTGCAACAAAACTGCAACAGAGTGAATTACAAAATATAAGTTGTGCAAAACAGTGCCAAGTCGTTGTTTGTCTTGTTTTAAAGTCCAAGGCGCAGTGTCTTCAATGTATTTGTTTGCAAGGCGAACAACTCGCAATATTTCGCCCAAGGCGTTGTTTACTTCCAACTTATCAACAAAATCACTTACAACATCTTTCATTTTAATTGTTTCGTCAATCAAGTTTTTATCTATTTGCAACATTTCGCCCAGAGGTTGCAGTCTGCCTTCAAAATTTTGAACCATCATTGCAGATGTGCGAGATAGCAAGTTTGCAATATCGTTAACTAGGTCTGTGTTGATTGCCTTAACAAAACTTTCGTTGTCATATGGTGCATCGCCCAAAATTGGACCATATTTTAAAAGGAAATATCTAACAGCATCAACGCCATATCTTTGACAAAGCACATAAGGGTTAAAGCCGTTGCCCAAACTTTTGCCCATCTTTTCGCCAGCCTTTGTCAGCCAACCATGAGCGTGAATTATCTTTGGAAGTGGCAAGTCTAGTGCCATCAAAATTGCTGGCCAAATTATGATGTGAAATCTTGCAATTTCCTTTGCCATCAAGTGAACATCTGCTGGCCAAAACTTTTTAAACAATGTTTCATCGTCACTTGCATAGCCAAGCGCAGAGATATAGTTTGGTAGGGCGTCAATCCAAACATAAATTGTATGCTTTGTATCAAATGGCACTGGAACGCCCCACTTAACAGAAGTTCGGCTTACACAAAGATCATTTAAACCTTGATTTATAAACGAAAGCATTTCATTTTTTGTGCTTTCAAGCTTTACAAACTCTGGGTGCGACAAAATGTATTCCTTTACTCTGTCGGCATATTTAGAAAGTTTAAAAAAGTATGCTTCTTCTTGCGCTTTTTTAACTTCTCTGCCACAGTCTGGGCATTTGCCATCAACCAACTGTGCTTCTGTAAAAAATGACTCACATGGTGTGCAATACCAACCTTCGTATTTAGAAAGATATATGTCGCCTTTGTCATATAATTTTTTAAATATTTTTTGAACGGTTTTTTCGTGGTAGTCATCTGTTGTGCGAATGTATTTATCATAAGAGATGTTTAACATCTTCCAAAGCTGTTTAAATTGAACATCCAAAGTGTCGCAAAACTCTTTTGGTGTTATGCCTTGCTTTTCGGCTTTGTCGGCAACCTTTTGACCATGTTCGTCACTTCCCGTCAAAAACATAACGTCGTAGCCCAAAAGTCTTTTAAACCTTGCAATTGCATCGGCATAAACTGTTGTGCTACAAGTGCCAAGATGTGGTTTGCCACTCAAATAATAAATTGGGGTTGTAATATAAAATTTTTTGTCTTGCATGTCTTCTCCTATTTTGCTTAAAACAATAATGCTTAAAGTTTTTTGTGTGTGGCAAAACAATTGCCATTTACAAATATAAAAAATATTATCACAATTTTAAAATAAAGTAAACAAAGTTTGCTAGTTGTGGCATAAATTGTAATTTTGTGGTGTAAACATTGGTTAAGTTTTTAATAAAACTTACATCGCATAATTAAAATTATTAATTAATAAATCAAGTTTTAGCAACATATAATTTGATATGAACATAATATGGTGCGTCATAATGATTGTTGGCATAGGAATTCTTATTTTTATTGACCCATCAAATATATTAAACACAATGATTGGCGCAAGTGAAAAAACTGTTTCGCTTTGTTTGAGCTTGGTTGCAATTTATGCAGTTTGGCTGGGGCTGTTAAAGATTTTGGAAGATACAGGCGCTTGCAAAAAACTTGCAAAACTTCTTGACCCAATAATTGATTTTTTGTTTGGATATGACATTAATGAGCAAACAAAAGAATACATTGCAATAAACATTAGTAGCAATATTTTGGGGCTTGGCAATGCTGCAACGCCCAGTGCCATAAAGGCAATGCAAGGACTAGATGACAAAAGTGGCAAAATTAACAACAGTATGACAATACTTATGGTTATAAACTGCTTGTCTTTTCAACTTTTGCCCACGACCATTATGGGACTGCGCATAAGTGCAGGCAGTGAAAACGCAAGTAGCATAATATTTCCCACAATACTAACAAGTTTGATAACAGGTGTTATCACTATTGCTGTTTTAAAGTTAATTTTTAAATTAAAAGACAAAAAAGATAACAAAAAGGTGCAAAAATATGGTAAGTGATTATATAATTCCTGTTTTATTGTTTGTTTTGCTTGTCTTTGCAACCTTTAAAAAAGACGTTAAGCCATACAATAGTTTTGTGGAAGGAGCAAAACAATCGCTGTCACTTGTGTTTGATATCTTTGCCTATATTGTTGCCGTTTTTATTTTTATTGAAGTCTTTGACAAAAGTGGCTTAACAAATCTCCTAGGCAAAATTTTGTCGCCAGTTTTTAATCTTTTGGGCGTGCCAACCGAACTAACAAAACTAATTGTTTTAAAGCCATTTAGTGGAAGCGGTGGGCTTGCACTTTTGCAAGACATTTTTGACACCTATGGCGTTGACAGTTATGTTGGCAGATGTGCAAGCGTAATTTTGGCAAGCAGTGACACTGTTTTTTATGTTAGCACAGTATATTTTAGCAAAACAAAAGTTAAAAAACTTGGCTTTGCCATTCCCGTTGCCCTTTGCGCAACATTTTTAAGCGTTGTGCTATCTTGTTTGTTTTGTAGGATAATA
>JBJFDJ010000020.1:3628-11494 GCA_051889975.1 Christensenellales bacterium | reverse complement strand
CCCATATCTTTTGCAACTTGTTTTATGGCATCGTTGTTTTGCATGCCCAAATTTATATAATAGTTGTAGTGGTCTAAAATTGAAAGGTCGTTTAGTTCGTTGATTTTTGTTTGCAAGCCTTTAACCATCAAAACATATTCGCCTCGTGGCTCTTTTGGATAGCCATCTTTAAGATTGAAAAACTCAATTTCTTCGTGCAACTTTGTTAGTTCCCTAACCGAGCATGCCTGCCTGTCACCAAGTTCTTTGCTTAACTCATTAACCGTTTGTTTTAGGTCATGTGGCGCGCAATAAAATATCAAAGTAAAAGTTTGCGCTTTTAAGTTTTCTAAAATCAGTCGGCGTTCCTTTTTGTTGTCTGGCAAAAATCCAACAAACACAAACGGAGCATCAAAGCCACTTAAACAAAACGCATTTAAAAATGCACTTGCGCCGGGGATTATGCTGTATTTTAAGCCGTTTTTGTTAAGTTCGGCAATCAATTCACTGCCCGGGTCACTTATGCAAGGAGTGCCAGCATCACTTATAAGACAAATTTCTTTGCCTTGATTTAACTGCTCAATCACTTTTGGCACTTCGGTTTTGTAGTTGAATTTGTGAAAACTCTGCAAAGGTTTTTTTATGTCATAGGCATTTAAAAAAGTTAAACTTGTGCGAGTGTCTTCACACAAAATTAGGTCGCAATTTTTTAAAGTTTCAATTGCCCTAAAACTAACATCTTTTAAATTGCCAATTGGCGTTGCAACAAAATATAACATCTCATCTCCTATAAATTTAAATTATTACAAATTTTTATATGTAATTTTTGCACCACTTTTGCCGTTTTTGATGCATTCAATCAGCACAACATTGCTCTCTTTTTTGGGAAAACAAAACTCAATATGCTTTGGCTCTAAACTATATTTTTTTAAGGTTGACAACAGTTCGGCAATTCGGGAACTATCATTAATCAAATAAAATTTTCCACCAAATTTTAACAATTCGCTTGCCGTTTTGCAAAGCAGGTCAAAACTTAAGGTTATTTCAAACTTTGCCATGTCTATGTGTGGTTTGCCACTTGTTTTTTTGCCATTTGTTAAATAGTATGGTGGGTTTGAACAAACAACATCGCAGTTGCCTTTCCCCAGCACAGCAACACAATCGGCAATGTCCATATTTAAAACTTCTGCATTTTTTATGCCGTTAAACAAAAGTGAACGCTTGCACATATCAGCAAGTTCTGTTTGTTTTTCAAGCATAACAAGTTTTTTTGTGTGATTTTTTGCCTGCGCCAAAATTCCAACAACTCCACTGCCACTGCAAAGGTCAACAAGCGTGTCTGATTTTTTTGTTTTAACAAAATTGCAAAGCAAAACTGCATCACTAGAAAAACAATATAAATTTTTGTTTTGTATGAGTTTAAGTCCGTCATACTGCAAATCGTCAAGCCTTTCATCTGCCTTTAAAATATCACTATTCATCTCAAACTTTTTCCAATTAATCTTTTTTAAACTTAATTTCACTTAAAGCATAGTCGTTTGTGGTGTAACTTCCGTCATCTTTTGCAAATTTAACACTTACTTGTTCTTTTAACACATTGTTAAACACAACTGTGCCCTCGCCATCTGGCGTTTGAACTTTTTCATTTAGTTTTGGCATTTTTGCAAGCACTTTTGAATATTGACTATCTTCATAGGCAAGGCAACACATATATCTGCCACAAGCACCACTTATGCTTTGTGGGTTGAGTGACAAGCCTTGATTTTTTGCCATTTTTATGCTCACTTTTTCAAAACTGCACAAGTGATTTGCGCAACAAAGTTGCCTGCCACATGGTCCGTAGCCACCAACTATTTTTGCTTCATCTCTAACCCCAATTTGCCTTAATTCGATCCTTGTTTTAAACATGCCTGCAAGCAATTTAACAAGTTCCCTAAAATCAACACGATTTTCCGCCACAAAAGAAATTATGAGTTTTGATGTATCAAAAGTGTATTCGCTTGAAACAACACTCATATCCAATTTTTGTTGTGCAACAATTTTTTTTGTTTCGGCTAAAACTCTTTTCGCGTTTTCAATGTTTTGTTTAACTTGCTTGATATCTTTTTCGGTTGCAACTCGCAAAACTTTTGGATATTGTTTTTCTTCTGCCTTTACATTGTCATTAATAACAATGCCATATTTAATAAGCCCGTCTTCATCAACAATGACATCATCATCAGTTTTTAAATTTAAGCCATTGCTGTCAAACAAGCCTATATCTCCAACTGCTTTAAATTTTACTTGAACTATTTGCATAAAAATTTTATCTCCAATATTTTTAATAATAAATTATCAACCAGCGCATTTAAATTTGCATTAAAATTGCATCTAAATGCCACTTCGTTTATGTATTTTTGAATGTTTAAAATTGCAAGATTTGAATATCCGTTTGCAATTATGTTAAGTTGAACTTCAACTTGCTTGTTTAAAACCAGATTTTGCCTGTTTTGTTTTATACACAACATATCGGCAAAAAAACTGTTTAAAATTTGCAAAAACTTGTTAAATTCACTGCCAAAACTTAGTATTTTGCCACTATATTGTATCACCATTGACGAGTTGCGCATATTTGCAAGCATATCAAGTGTTAAATCAAACAATTGCATAAAGTTTTGGTCATTGTAAAGTTGGTCAAGTTTTGTCAGGTTGCCCTGTGCATAGTCAAGCGACACATTAAAGTGTTTGGCATCGTTTAGTTTGTAATCAAACAAAAGTGTTAATTCTTGATTTGTAAGTTTTGGCAAGTTAACAATTTGACACCTGCTTTTTATGGTTGGCAAAACGGCATCTAAATTTGTGGTTGTAAAAATAAATCTGTCAAATTTTTGTGGTTCTTCAATAACTTTTAACAACTTGTTTTGCGCTGGCAAGGTTGCGTTTTGTATTTCTTTTATTACAAAATACTTTTCTTCAAACTCCAATGGCACAACAAAACTGTCGGCAATTATTTGCGCACTATCTTCTACAACAAGTGGTTTTTGATAGCCAAAATATTCAACATCAACACTGGTTTGGTTTAAAACTTTTTTGCAACTTGCACATTCAAAACAAATTTCATTGCCCTTGCAACAATTTTTTAACACAAGCAACTTTGCAAAACAATCCAAAAAAACACTGTCTTTGCTGTTAAGCATAACGGCATGAGATAAATTATTTAGTTGATTTAACAAATCTTTAACTTTTTGCAAGCCATAAAATTGTTTTATATAGTCCATCAAATAATTTTTTCCTCTTTTAATTTTTTAACAACAATGCCCACAAGTTCTTGCTCTGATTTTGTTGCGTCTAACACAACAAATCGCCTTTCTTTTTTGGCAAGTTGCAAATATCCTTTTCTTATCATTTGGTGATAATTTAAATCCTTTGCTTCAATCCTGTCACCTTTATCTCTGCCACCCTTTCGCAAAAAGGCAACTTGTGGGTCAATATCCAAAACAAAAGTGACTTGTGGCACAAGCCCGTCTGTTGCAAAATTTGTTATTTGCATAACTGTTTTGTCATCAACGCCACTTGCATAGCCTTGATAAACTCTGCTACTGTCATAAAATCTATCACAAACAACCAATTTGCCTTCATCAAGCATTGGCTTTATAAAACCTGCAACAAGTTGCGCCCTGCTTGCCGAAAAAAGCAATAGTTCTGCATTTTTGCTTATTGGTTCATTGCTGTATTTTACAATCTCGCGTATTTTTTCACAAAGTTTAAGCCCACCCGGCTCTCTAACTGTAACATAGTCAACTTGATTTGCATCAAAATACTCACACAAGTTTTTTATCAATGTGCTTTTGCCAGCGCCTTCACAACCTTCAAATGTAACCAATTTGTTCATAAAATACCCATTTAAGTATAGCATAAAAATTAAATTTATAAAACAAGATTATATTAAAAAATAGCACCAAAATAAAAAAATATTAAATGTTGCAAACAAAACAAATTTGTGCAAATAATTTTTATTATCTTGATGCAACAACTTATTGTGGCAACCAGCAATATTAAAATTTAACTTGCTCAAATTATAACATCACACAGTTTAAAAAAACAGCAGTTTGTTTAAACTGCCATTTTGCTTTAAAGTTCAATTTTTTTAATTGTGTATTTTGTTGTGCCCATTGGGGTTTCAACTTTAACTTCTGCACCAACTTTTTGACCAAGTATTGCCTTGCCAAGTGGACTGCAATTGCTGATTATTCCATTTAGTGGGTCGCTGTCTGTTGAGCCCATAAGTGTGTAAACAACATCTTCATCAAACTCTGCATCATAAAGTGTAACTTTTGAGCCAATGTTTACAACCTTTGTGTTTAAAGCATCTTTTGTTATGATTTTTGCTCTTTTAACACGGTCTTCAAGTTCCAAAATTTTAAGTTCGAGTTGTGCTTCTTTTGTTTTGGCTGCGTCATACTCGCTGTTTTCACTTAAATCGCCATAAGATTTTGCTTCGCCAATCATACGGGCAACTTCCTTGCGCTCAACAGTTTTAAGTCTTTCAAGTTCTTTTTTTGTTTTTTCAAGCCCTTCTTGGGTTAAAAATATATCTTCCATATTTGCTCCTTTAAATTAAAAAAAATGTAGACAAATCCAGTTTTCACATGGTTTTGCCACAATTAGTATAACTATATCACTTTTTTTAACAACTGTCAAACAAAATTGATAAAATACATGGCATATTATATGCAAAAAAACAAATCAGTATGCAAAAAAATTTTGCAAAATCTTTTTTTTATGTTATTATTACAAGGAATTTTTATCTATCATAAATTTTTATCAAAAATATTTTTACAATCTTAAAAACTCAAAAAACAGAAAAAATTATGAAATATTTCTGTTTGTAATGTATTATTAAGGCTTGTTAAATAATTAAAAAATTGTTAATGTTAATGTTGCAAACAAAAATATTTAAAGGAGAAACTTATGTTTAAACTTTGGGCAAAACAATTTGATGAAAATCAAAAAATTATAAAAAATCAAACTTTTGAGTTTAACCAAGAATTTGATGCAAGGCTACTTGGCGCGTATATGCAAGTTATTTGCAACGAGTGGAAAACTGAAACGCCAATTATATTAAAAAATCACATAATTTCTTTTGACTATTTTAATCACATAAAATTTAACAAAACCGACTTTGTAGATGAAGTTGAATTTTATTATTTAACAGTTCAGTTAATATCATAACACAAAAAAACCTTTTATGTTTTAACCATTATTTTTTGGTTATACACAAAAGGTGTTTTTTTAAAAGGTCATTTCTTCATCTTTTTTTGCATTTATGTTGTTGTTTGTCATTTTTAAAGTTTTGTAAATAACACTTGGCAAATAAATCTTGGTCAATTTTTTAATCTTTGTGTCTTTGCGTTTTAAAATGCCTTTGATTTTGTTTTCTGCTGTTAGTTTTTGTTTGTCAGAAAACTCTGTTTCTATGATGTCCATTCTCTTATATTTTTTGCATGACTTGTAAGTTACATATTGAATAAATGGATTTTCTTTTAAATATCCCAAATTATATTGTTCAAGTTGACTCCAAATGCAAGGGTCTTTTTTTAATGCAGTTGCAACGACTTTGCGCGTAACTTTTTCGGGAAGCAATTTGAAAGGTATAAACTCCAAAATCCCACTTAACTTGCTGTCTTTTTTAACAGATTCTCTAACGGCAAGGTAAAGAGTTTTGTAGTTGTTCAACTCCCAAACTTCAACTGGCATTGAATAAACACGAACATCTTGTTTTTTGATTAATGCATTGGCAACTGTTGCAAGTTTTGTTGCCATTTTATACTTTGTTTGATTTTTGTCAAGGGCTTTGCTTTTTTTAAGACGCTCTGCAATTTCACCCGCATAATCATCATAGCCATTATGTTGTTTGCTTACACCCATTGCAATGCGAATTGCCTTTAAACATTCCTCTCTTAAACCCAATTTGTATTTTATATTTTTTAAATCACCCTTGCGATAAACTTGTATGTCTCGTGAAATTTTTTGCTTTAAAACAGGAGCATCACATGTGCAAATTTCTGGTGCTTTTGTAAACACATTTACAAAGCTATCTATGTCAATTAATGATTTAAGTTGTTCGTTCATCTCAAAAACAATACTAGGTTTTTGTTCAATTGCAAGATTTACAAGTTCTTTTGTTGGAACTATGTTGCCTTTGCCAAGTTTTGTTACATTTTCTGGC
Organism: Christensenellales bacterium; assembly: GCA_051889975.1. Taxonomy (GTDB): domain Bacteria; phylum Bacillota; class Clostridia; order Christensenellales; family UBA1242; genus UBA9845. The sequence goes on along the minus strand of JBJFDJ010000020.1, from coordinate 5,307 downwards.
ATCAATTTTATTGCCAATTCAACAATTTTTGTTATGTTTTTGTCATCTGACCAACTATTTAAAACATAAGGCAAAACAAAAGGTGCTTGCCTTACAATTTTTAATCTTTCGGTGCTGTTTTTAACTTCTTTTAATTTATGAATTTCTTCGCTGGTTAAAACTTGATTTTTGGCACTGCTTTTTGAAATTACATTTTTTAACATAATATACCTGCCTCTTTTTATATTATAAATCTACAAAAAACAATTGTCAATATCAAATTTTAAAGTAAAACAAGCGTTGGCATTACATAAAAAAATTTAATTTGCAAAGAATAACAAAAAGAGGTTTTTATGATAAGCATTATTGCATTTATAATTGTTATGTTTGGCAGTTTAAACTGGCTTTGCATTGGTTTTTTTCAATATGACTTGGTTGCAGGTTTGTTTGGATATCAAGGCAGTATTTTTAGCAGAATAGTTTACATCATTGTTGGCATTTGTGCAGTGTATTTAATTTATGTTATGATAAAAAACAAAGGCAGGCTAACGGTTAAAAAATTAAAAAAGGAAGAACAGCCAATGGTGGACAAAATTATGAAAAAGCCAGAAGAACAAATTGAGCGTGATGAACGGATTGCACAAGACATTAAAACAGAAAGTGAAAATCACTCACATCCTGAAAATGAAAATAAACAAGAAAGTGAAAGCCAAAATAAATCTGATACTGAACAAAAAAATTAAGAATAGCAATATAAAAAAGTGTGCAAATGCACACTTTTGTTATTTATAATAATCATAAATCTGTTTAAGTTTGCCACTTGTTCGTGGTTTTTCTTTTAAGGCAGACGCAATATCTTGTGAAAATATCATATCATTTTTTATGCCAATTGCTTTGTTGTAATTGCTGTTTAAAATATTTTTAACAGTTTCGCAGGCAAGTTCTATGGCAAAGAGTTTTTCGTTGCTGGTTGGTGCGCCACCCCTTTGCAAATAGCCAAGCACATTTGACTTAAATTCCTTGCCAGTTTTTTGTTGCAAAAACAATGCTAGTTCTCTTGCGTCCAACAAATTTTCTTGCACAACAACAAGTGGGCTTGTTGCACCTTTTTTTATTGCTTGAACAACTTGTTTTAAAATTGCATCAAAGGGCTGTTTTTCGGTGACAAGCACATCTGCGTTTGCAAGTATTGCCGAAAAAATTGTTATATCTGGGCAGTTGCGTCCCATAACTTCCACCACTGCGCCACGGTCACAAGATTGCATTGTTTGTTTTATTTTTATCATTGCATCAAGGGCATTGTTGCAAGCAGTTTCATAGCCAAGCGTTTTGTCAGTGTAAAACAAGTCGTTATCAATTGTGCCCGGAATTGCCAAAATGTTTATGCCAGCATCTGCAAGTCTTTTTGCACCAGCAAAACTTCCGTTGCCACCAACAACAATAACGCAGTCAAATTTTCTTGCTGTTTTAAGCGCCTTGTTAAATCCGTTTTCTGTTGTAAAATCTTTGCTACGAGAAACTTTGATTACGCTTCCACCTTCGTTTTCTATGCCAGCAAGTTCATTTAAACTTATTTTTTTTATGTTGCCTTCAATAAGTCCCTGATAACCATAATAGCAAGCATAAAGCACAATTTTATTTTTTTCGCAAATTTGAGCAAGTGATTTTAAGTATGCATTCATGCCACTGCTGTCGCCACC
>JBJFDJ010000020.1:0-3528 GCA_051889975.1 Christensenellales bacterium | reverse complement strand
TCAATTTTTGCTTCTTCAACTTCGTCACTTGCATCATCGCCTTCATCTTTAACAAGGTCGGCAACCATGCTTGTGTTAAAATTGTAAGTTTCAAACACATCAAAATATTTGTCTAGTGGATGACCAGAAACATAAACGCCAACAATTTCTTTCTCTTTTTTCAATTTTTCTGTTTCTACATATTCTGGCAGGTTTGGATAGTCAATGTTTGTTAGCGAATGTTCTTCTTTTAAAAGCGTGTCAAACATGCTAATTTGACCATTTGCAACAGATTTTCTGTCCCTTGTAACACGGTCTACAACAATTTCATAAACAGCCATAAGTTGCGTTCTGGTTTTTCCAAAACAATCAAGTGCGCCACTTAAAATCAAACTTTCAATGCCACGCTTGTTAAGTCCGTATTTATTCATACGCGATATAAAATCAACCAAATCTTTATACTCGCCATTTTCTGTTCTTTCGGCAATAATTTGTTCTGCAATGGCGTAGCCCATATTTTTAAGCGCAGCCAAGCCGTGCCTTATGCTTTCGCCTTCTATGCTAAAAAATGCCTTTGACTTGTTTATGTCTGGTGCCAAAACTGGAATGTTTATGCTTTTTGCATACAAAATATATTTTCGTATATCATCTGGCTTATCTAAACGATTGTTTAAAACAGCAGTTAAAAACTCTTTTTTATAATATAGTTTTAAGTATGCAGTTTGATATGTTAAATATGAGTATGCTGCTGCGTGCGATTTGTTAAACGCATAAGCACCAAACTTAATCATCATATCATAAATTTTGTTGGCAACTTCTTCGGTTGCACCACGTTTGATTGCGCCATCAATGTCAACCTTTTTGCCGTGGTCTTCACCGTGGAAACCGTGCAGGAAAATTTCACGTTCCTTTATTAGGTCAGACATCTTTTTTTTGCTCATGTATTTTCTAACGGTGTCGGCTCTGCCAAGCGTGTAACCTGCCATTGCTTGCACAATTTGCATAACTTGTTCTTGATAAACAATAACGCCGTAAGTTGGGCTTAAAATTGGCTCTAAGCATGGCAAATCATATTTTATATCTTCTGGGTTGTGTTTGTTGTGCACATAGGTTGGGCAAAAATCCATAGGACCGGGACGATACAGCGAAACGCCTGCAATGATATCTTCCAAACAGTCGGGTTTGAGTTCTTTCATAAACTTTTTAAAGCCACCACTTTCAAGTTGGAAAATAGCATCTGTGTCACCCGAAGAAATGAGTTCATACACCTTTGGGTCGGAATAACTAATTTTGTATAAATCAAGGTCTATGCCTTTTGTCTCCTTGACTATTTTTTTTGCTTCGCGCACATCGTTTAAAGTGTTAATGCGCAAATAGTCCATTTTTAAAAAGCCCAGTTCTTCAACTTCCACCTTGTCATATTGCGTTAGCATAATATCACTGCCACTGTTTACGCAAAGTGGAATGTTGTCCATAAGTGTTTTTTTGCAAATGATGTGTCCGGCTGCGTGCTGACCAGTTTGCCTTGGCATATTTTCGAGTTTAATTGAGATGTCAACAATTTTTTTTATGTTTTCATCTTCTAAATACATCTGCCTTAACTCTGGGTTAACTTGTTTTAAATCGCTTTCATATTTTTCTTGCAAATCAGGGTTGTCGATTTTAAGATTTGGGTCGGCAACGCCAAAAATAAATTTTAATTTGTCACCATTAAAAATTGGCTTTGGGTCAATGCCCTTTGTGAGTTTGTTCACTTCACTAAATGGCATTCTAAAAACTCTTGCAACATCTTTGATAACTGCTTTTGCTGCAAGTGTGCCAAAAGTTACAATGCCACAAAATCTGTCATAGCCATATTTTTCTCGGCAATAATTTCGCACTTGTATCCACGTGTCTGATGGAAAGTCAATATCAAAATCGGGCATTGAAACACGCTCTGGGTTAATAAATCTTTCAAAGAGCAAAGAATATTGCAAAGGTTCAACTTTTGTTATGCCAATGGCGTATGCAATGATGCTACCTGCACCACTGCCACGACCCGGACCCACTTCTATGCCATTGCGCTCTGCGTAGTTAATAAAGTCCCAAACAATCAAAAAGTATTCTGTAAAGTGCATACTGTTTATGAGTTCCATTTCATACTCAACACGCTCTCTGATTTGTGGGGTTATGTCTTTGTATTTGAGTTTTAAGCCTTCTTCGGTTATTTTTCGCAAATATTCAACTGGTGTGCTACCGTCTTCGGGAACATAACCGGGTATTAAGTCATCTTTTTTTAAAACAATCTGCTCGCATTTTTCAGCAATCTCCAAGGTATTGTCTAGCGCCTCTTCAAAGCCACCCAAACACTCCTCCATTTCTTCACGAGTTTTTATGTAGTATTCGGGTGCATTAAAACGCATACGATTTGGGTCGTCATAAGTTTTTTTTGTGCTGATACACATCAAAATGTCTTGCACTTCGGCATCTTGTTTTGTCTTGTAGTGGCAATCGTTTGTTGCAACTAGTTTTATGCCAAGTTTTTGCCCCATTTCTTTAAGTTTTGTGCGAACAACAAGTTCTTCTGGCAATTGGTGGTTTTGAACTTCCAAATAAAAGTCGTCACCAAAGATGTTTTTTAATTTAAGTGCCAATGCTTCGGCTTCATCAAAACGGCGTGCAAGTATAAGGCGTGGAATGTCGCCACCAATACAAGCGCTGGTGCAAATTAAACCTTCGCTGTATTTTTGCAAGAGTTCATAGTCAATGCGTGGGTGATAGTAAAAGCCTTCGGTGAATGCAAGACTATTTAAACGGCAAAGATTTTTGTAACCTTGCATATTTTTTGCAAGCAACAAAAGGTGGCTTGTGTCATCTCTGCCAAGGCGAACAGTGTGGTCGGGGCAAACATAAAACTCGCAACCAATTATGCCCTTAACCTTTTGTTTTTTTGTTGTGTTTTGTAGGTTGGCGTTGTATTTGTCAACACTTTCGTTATAAGCAACAATTTTTTTGTTAAATTTGTAAGCGCCATACATATTGCCGTGGTCAGTAACAGCAACTGCCGGCATACCCATGTCGGCAACAGTTTTAACCAATTCATCTATTTTTATTGCACCATCAAGCAAACTATATTCACTGTGTAAATGTAAATGAGCAAAATTCATATCATACCTACTTTTTTAGTTTATTTATAGTATATATTAAATAAATATTATTGTCACTTGTAATTTTTAAATTTTTTTAAAAAGTTGATAGCAAATTTTGGTTGTTGCCTGCAATTTTTTAAATTTAATTTGATGATATGGCAAATGGCAAAACAAAGGTTTTTATTTAAAGTTTGCAAAAATTTTAGTTGTGTAAGACGACAAATACTCTTTTAAGACAAAAAATTTTTTTGTGTTTGTGGCAATGATTTTGAAAACATTTGATTAAATCAGATTTTTTTAAAAAACAAAAAGCCGAACATTGTGCCAGTTGCTTGCAATCGCAAGCGGTGGCAACGCCACCATATTTTGCAGGGCAAAATATAACTGGCACAATGTTCGGCAATGTCATATTTTTTTAAAT
>JBJFDJ010000019.1:18943-46338 GCA_051889975.1 Christensenellales bacterium | reverse complement strand
GTGTTTAACTTGTTGCCTATACCTGCACTGGATGGCAGTAAAATGATTTTTACAACGATTGAATGGATACGCAAAAAACCTATTAATCCAAAAGTTGAAAATATGATTCATAACATAGGATTTTTGGTTTTGATGGGACTTGTTATAATTGCGGATTTGTATCATTTATTGTTTTTATAAAGGGTAAACTATGGATAAAATTTTGGAGTTTATAAACAATAAAACAAACAACAAATACAAAGATTTGTTGTTTTTTGATGCAGTTTATAACAGCAAAGATGATGTTTTAAATGTAACTTTTAAAAAGCCCGAGAACAATCTTTCAGAAAGTGATGTTAATGAAATAAGAGCGCTATGCAAATTGTTTGTAAATAATTTGGCAAAAACAATTAATGTTAGTTTTAAAACAGACAATCTCTCTTTGCAACAATTTAAGGATTGCGTAAGAAATATTATTTCAAGCTATGATGTCGTTGGCATTGATTTAAATGGCATTAGCTATGACTTTGACAAAACTTATGTTTATGTTAAAGTTCCTTATGCCGAAAACTCAATAAAAAATGACGACATTTCATATATAAAACAAGATTTAGAAAAAACTATATATGAACAAACTGGCAAGTTAACACGTGTTAATTTTGCTGAAATTAAAAATGTTGAAACTGATGTTATAGCATTAAGAAAAGAAAGAATACAAGAAGATAACAAAATTTATGAAGAAATCAAGCAGTCACAAATTGTTAATTTTTTGATAAAACAAGATGTTTACAACACGGTTTTGGCAACAAGTGGATTGATTGCAGGTTGTGATATTGGAACTGGCAATGTTGTTGTGGTCGGCAAAATAAAAAGCGTGACAGAACGATTGCGCAAAGGTCAAAATGAAAGTGAAGATAATGCCGAACAAAGTAAATATTTAACCATTGAATTAGAACATGATGGCTTAACAACAAAAGGCGTTTTGTTTTTAAAAAAAGGTGAACAAGTGCCAGATTTAAACAATGAAGACAGTGTTGTTATTGAAGGTGTTGTAAATGAGTTTAAAGGCTTAAAAAATGTAAGAATTAAAAACATTGCAAAGTGTGAGTATGAAGCACCAAAACAAGTTTGGCGCAACAAACCCACAACATATAGATACATAAAACCAGAAGTTTACGAGTCCTTTGAACAATCAAACTTCTTTATGATGCAAGAAGAAACAAAGTGCGAATATTTAAAAAATAACACATTTGTTGTGTATGATTTGGAAACAACTGGCATTGACGCTTCGTCAAATGATATAATTGATATTGGCGCGTTTAAGGTTGTAAATGGCAAAATAACCGAAAAGTTTTCAACTTTTGTAAATCCATTGCGTGAAATACCAGAAGAAGCTTCAAAAATAAATCATATAACAAACAGTTTGGTTGAAAATTCACCAACAATAGAACAAGTTTTGCCCGACTTTTACAACTTTTGCTATGGCAGTATTATTGTTGGATACAACAACATTGGTTTTGATGATTTGTTTATCAAAAAAGAAGGTAAAAAATATCTATATAATTTTGACAACAAAAGAGACGACGTTATGGTTTTGGCAAAAACCTTTTTAAAAGGAATTAAAAACTATAAATTGGGCACTGTATGTAATGAAATGAATGTTCCACTGATTGATGCACACAGGGCAACAAATGATGCCTTGGCAACTGCAAAATTGTTTATAAAAATTGCAGAAAAATTTATGTAAATTGTTGCAAATTGCAAATTACTATGTTATAATAATAATGTTAATTACGATAATTAGGAGTGGGGCGACCCGCTCCTAATTGTTGAATGGGGGATATATGGCAAAACTTGGCGTTAGCAAATTGGTTGAAGAAATGGCTAGACCAATCATAGAAAAAATGGGATATGAACTTGTAGAAGTCAAATATGCAAAAGATTTCTCTGGCATGGCGTTAACACTTTTTGTGTATTCAAAAAATGGCATAACACTTGATGACTGCGAAAAAATTTCAAAAGCACTTGACGAGCCACTTGATGAATTAAATCCCACAAACGATGAGCCATATTCTTTAAATGTTTCATCTTTGGGGTTAGACCGACCAATAAAAAACAAAGATGATGCAAGAAGAAATGTTGGTGTTGAAGTTGATGTTAAATTGTTTGCTCCACAAAATGGGCAAAAGATATTTACAGGAAAAATAACTGATTATTCCGACACGACATTTACAATTGTTTCAAAAGAACAATCATACACATTTAAATATGCAGATGTTGCTTTGGCAAGCCCTGTTTTAGATTTTTAAAGGAGATAATAAAATGGTTAGCAAAGATTTCTTTCAAGCATTGGAAGATTTAGAAGAAGAAAAAAAGATTAAAAAAGAAGTATTTATAGAAGCATTGGAAACTGCACTTACAAGCGCTTACAACAAAAATTATGGCGAGGCAAAAAATGCAGTTGTTAAACTTAACCCAGAAAAGTGCACAATAAAAATTTATAGTTATAAAACAGTTGTTGAAAACGTTGAAGACCCAGATAAAGAAATTTCACTTGAAGATGCAAAACTTTTAAAAAAATCTTATAAAGTTGGCGATAAAGTTGAAAACGAAGAGAACACAAAAGACTTTGGTCGAATTGCTGTTCAAACTGCAAAACAAGTTATTATGCAAAAGCTTAGGGAAGTAACAAGAGCACAAACTCTTGCCGAAATCAGCGAAAAAGAAGAAGAACTTGTTACAACAATTGTTAAACGAATTGATGGAAAAAATGTGTTTGTAGAACTTGGTTCAAATCAATTGGAAGCAGTTATGGGCGAAAATGACCAAATTCCAGGAGAACAATATCATGTAAATCAAAGGCTCAAAGTCTTTGTAAAAAAGATTAAAGAAGGCATAAAAGGCCCTATGCTTCAAGTATCTAGGTCAAACACCGGCTTTATTCAAAAACTTTTGGAATTGCAAATCCCAGAAATCAACAATGGTGAAGTTGTTGTCAACTCAATATCTCGTGAAGCAGGATACAGAACAAAAATTGCAGTTTCAACAGCAAATCCAAATCTTGACCCAATTGGTGCTTGCATTGGTGACAAAGGTGTTAGAATAAACACAATAATTAATGAATTAAATGGCGAAAAGGTTGATGTTATAGAATATTCTGACAACATTGAAACTTTTGTTGCTAGGGCTTTGAGTCCTGCAACTGTAACAAGTGTTAGTTTGGTAGATGAAGGTCAAGCAGTGGCAGTGGTTCCAGATGAAAAACTTTCACTTGCAATTGGCAAAAATGGTCAAAATGTAAGGCTTGCAGCAAAACTTGTTCATTGCAAAATTGATGTTAAAAGTGAATCTGCAATGGAAGGTTTGGTGCTTAGCAAAACAAATTCTTCTTCTGTTATTCACACTGATGACAATATTGTTGACCTTGACGATATGTTTAATGACGAGGACAATGATTAATGACAAATCAAAGAATGTGTGTTGCTTGCAGAACTCGAAAGCAAAAAACAGAACTTGTTAGAATATCTTGTTTAAATGGCGAAGCAGTTGTTGACCAACAAAAAAAGCAAACAGGCAGAGCAATTTATGTTTGCAAGGATGAACACTGCATTGCAATTTTAAAAAAGAGCAACGCAATTAAAAGGCTGTTAAATATAACAGCAAACGATGAATTTTACAAAAATTTAATATAATGAAAAGGGGTATTAACATTGAATAAGGTTATAACCAAAGAACAACAAAATAAAGTAAGTGCGACTGACAATTTAAAAAAGTTGGCAAATGTATTTTTTTCCAAACAAGAGTTAAATATGCTTGGAGAAATTGAACAAGCAAGAATAGTTATCAACGATGTTTGCAAAAAAGTTAAACAAAAATTGAGTGCCGTTTTAAAAGAGCCAGTCAATATGGATGTGCCAGAAATTAAAAAAACAAATTCAGTTTTGCCACAAAAATTGTCAGATGTTCGAGACCCTAAAAAACTTGACGCATCAAATTGGGGCAAGTCAAATTCTTTTGCAAAAACTGATAATAGAAACTTTGCTAAAACAAGCAAAGGTGTTTTTAATGGTGCAAAATCAAATTCTAAACCTTTTCAAAACAAAACACCTTATGGTGCAAAACCTTTAAATAAAATGGGTGGCGCAGAAGTTGATATTGATATCAATTCCATCAAAAATTCAGATCGCAATTTTGGCAACAAAAAGAAAACAAAATCTGTTCCACAAGACAAAAAGCAAATTAGCAAAAAAGCACAAATGCGTTGGAATGTTGAAGAACTTGATGACGAAAATAACGAAAATCGCATGGGCAGACGCTATAAGAAGAAAAAAGAAGAAACATACAAGCCAACAGAGACTGTTAAAATTGAAAAAGCTACAATTACAACCGAAAATTTAACAGTTAAAATGTTGAGCGAAAAAATTGGTGTTTCTGTTGCAGAAATTGTTAAAAAGCTGTTCATACTTGGAACTATGGCAACAATAAACAGCACAATCGACTTTGAAACAGCCGAACTTGTCAGCAACGAATTTGGCATTGCCCTTGAAAAGAAAATTCAAGCAACTGCCGAAGAAAAATTGAAATCGGCCCTTGATATTGCAAATGACGAAGACCCTAAAAATCTTGTTAAAAGACCACCTATTGTTACTGTTATGGGACACGTTGACCATGGCAAAACAAGTTTGCTTGACTCAATAAGAAAAACAAATGTTGTAAGTGGCGAAGCAGGTGGCATCACTCAAAGCATTGGTGCATATCAAGTTAAACTAAATGACAGAATGATAACATTTATCGACACCCCAGGTCATGCTGCCTTTACGGCAATGCGTGCTCGTGGTGCACAACTTACAGATATTGCTATTTTGGTTGTTGCTGCCGATGATGGCATAATGCCACAAACCATAGAAGCAATAAATCATATAAAATCAGCAAATGTTCCTATGATTGTTGCAATAAACAAAATTGATAAGCCAGAAGCAAATATTGACTTGGTTTTAAAGCAACTTGCTGACCAAGGAATTTTGGCAGAAGAATGGGGTGGTGACACAATCTGCGTTCCTATTGCTGCAAAACAAGGCAAAAACATTGACAAATTGCTTGAAATGATTTTGCTGGTTGCAGATGTTCAAGATTTAAAAGCAAATCCAAACAGAAATGCTGTTGGAACAATAATTGAATCTCGTCTTGACAAGGGCAAAGGACCTGTTGCATCTGTTCTTGTCCAAAACGGAACATTAAAAGTTGGTGATACTGTTGTAACTGGCGTTGCTTTTGGTAGAATTAGAGCAATGATGGACGAAAACGGCAAAGCAGTTAAAAAAGCGACTCCTTCAACTCCTGTTCAAATTTTGGGCTTGGATGCCGTTCCGGAGTCTGGCGATATTTTGACTGTTGTTGACGAAAAAATGAAAAATCAAATTATTCAAGAACGCAAAAACAATCTTAAAATTGCAAAAATCAAATCGCAACAAGCTGTTAGCCTTGATGAATTCTTTAACAAAGTTAATGAAGGTTCGTTAAAAAATCTTAACATTATCATAAAAGCAGATGTTCAAGGAAGCGTTGAAGCGCTTAAATCAAGTTTGGTTGCATTAAGAAATGACGAAGCAAAAGTTGTTTGTGTTCATAGCGCAGTTGGAAATATCAGCGAAAGCGATGTTTTGCTTGCACAAGCGTCAAATGCAATTATAATTGGGTTTAATGTTAAAAGTAGTTCGTCTGCAAGTGATATGGCAGAAAAGAATAAAGTTCAAATTAAAAATTATAACATTATTTATGAATGCATTGATGATGTTCAAAGGGCATTGAAAGGTATGCTTGCTCCTAAGTTTGCAGATAAAAAGATTGGTTTGGTTGAAGTTAGAAAAGTATTTAAAATTAGCAGTGTTGGAACAATTGCTGGTTGCTATGTGCTTGATGGCAAAGTTGTTAGAAACGCAAAAGTTAACATTTTAAGAGATGGCAAACAAATTGCAAATGCCGAAATTGAAAGTTTGCAACAACAAAAAAATGAAGCAAAAGAAGTTGGAAAGGGCTTTGAATGTGGTATAAAACTTAAAGACTTTAATGACATAAAAGAACTTGACCAATTTGAAATAATAATTAGCGAAAAAGTGGAGCAATAATATGAACAACAGAATGTCAAGGATAGATAGTGAAATTCAAACGGCACTATCTTCAATCATAACATACAATTTATCTTCACCAGATTTGCAAGGAACTCTTGTAAGTGTGATTGGTGTTAAAACTTCAAAAGATTTAAGGCATGCAAAAGTGTTAATTAGCATTTTCCCAGACAAAGATAAGGAAAAAAAGTTTTATGCTGTTAAAAATGCCACTCCATTTTTAAGAAGAGAATTGGCACAACACGTCAATTTAAGAATTATTCCAGAACTTACATTTGAACTTGATAACAGCGCAGAATATGGTGCAAAAATTGATAATTTGATAGAAAAAATTCACAGGGATGGTGGCAATGCATAATCAAAGTTTGTTTGAAATAATCAATCAAAATAAGACAATAGCGTTGTTTTCACATATCAATGCCGATGGCGATGCAGTTGGCAGTTTGATGGCTGTGTTTAATTATTGCAAACAACAAAAAAAACAAGTTTTTGTTTTTTTGCAACAACCAATAAGCGAAAGTTATAATTTTTTGGGAATTGATAAAGTTGTTAACAAAAAATATTTGTCGCACTACGACCTTGCAATTTGCTTAGATTGTCCAAATACTGATAGATTTGGAATATATCAAAACGAGTTTAAAAAGTGCAGTTACAGTTTTTGCATTGACCATCATCTTGCAAGTGAAGAGTTTGCTGATGTAAATGTTGTTAATGACAAGAAGTGTAGCACTTGCGAAATTTTGTTTGATATTTTTAAACAGAACAATGTTGACATAAGCAAACAAATTGCAACTTGCCTTTACACAGGCATTGCATCTGATACGGGTAGATTTATGCACAACAACACAAGTTTTGATGCATTTAGTTGTGCAAGTGAACTTGTTAAGTTGGGTGCTGACATTTTAGCAGTTAACTACAACCTTTTTAGCCACAAAACTTTTGAGCAATTTGATATTTTTAGGAAAGGTCTTTCAAACATTGAATTTTATGAAAATGGAAGGATTGCATTTGTAGGCCTAACTGATGAAATTTTAAAAAGTGCAAAAGCAACTGTAAATGATACTTTTTTGATTATTGATTTTGTAAAAGGCATTGACAATGTGGATGTTGCAGTGTTGATGACGCAAAACAAACCTGCCGAGCAAATGGTTTCTGTTAGAACGGTAAAATCTAGTGCGCAAAATATTTGCAAGTATTTTGGTGGTGGTGGACATTTCAACGCATCTGGTTGTCGAATATTTACATCGTTTGAAACGGCAAAAAAACAATTGTTAGAAGTATGCAAAAAAGAGTTGAAAAATGATTAGTGGTATAATAAATGTTTTAAAACCAGCAGGTTTAACAAGTAATGCAGTTATAAGCAAAATAAAAAAAATATTAAAACCCAACAAAATTGGTCATTTGGGAACTCTTGACCCAAGTGGAACAGGAGTTTTGCCAGTTTGCATAAACAAAGCAACCAAATTGTTTGACTTTTATTTAAAAAAAGACAAACATTACAGAGCAGTTTTTGTGTTTGGGAAAACCACAGACACATTAGATAGTGATGGTATTTTAACTGAACAAAATGATGTGATAGTTTCGCAAAATGACATAAATAGCATACTGCCAAGTTTTGTTGGCAAACAAGCTCAAATGCCACCAAAATATTCTGCAAAAAAAATCAACGGACAGACTGCTTACACTCTTGCAAGAAACAATGTTGAGTTTGAATTAAAGCCAAAAGAAATTGAAATTTATGACATTAAAGTTGTTGCACAACTAGATAAAAATAAGTTTTTGTTTGATATTAAGTGTTCAAGTGGAACATATATAAGAAGCATTGCACGAGATATTGCATCAAAACTTAACACTTTTGCTTATATGGGTGCAATCATAAGGCTTGCCAGTGGAAATTTTGACATCGAAAATGCTGTTAAACTTTGCGATGTAACTGAAAATTCCATTGTTCCAATTAAAAAAATTTTAAAAGATAAAGAAAATGTCTTTATTTCTGATGGTTTTTATGATAAAATAATTAATGGGTGTAGCATAAAATTGCAACACAACGACTCGCAAGACTGCGTGGTGCACTGCAAAGGTGAACTTATTGGTATTGGTGATATAACATCTGGCGTGTTAAAAATTAAAATTAACTTATGGGAGAAAAATGATTAGATTTGGTCCTTCGGGGAATAGTGAAATATTTTATAACGATGGTCATAAAACAAGTTTAGAAGCGCCTAAATGGCTTAATGAACATAATTTAAATGCTTATGAATATTCGTTTGGAAGGATGTTTAATATTGGCCATGAAAAGGCAAAATTACTTGGAGATGAAGCAGAAAAAAACAATGTGCTTGTAAGTGTTCATGCGCCATATTATATCAATTTGGCAAATCCTAGTGATGAATCTTTTGAAAAAAATATTGGCTATTTGCTTACAAGTCTGTCATATTTGGTTGATTTTAGAGGTAATCAATGTGTGTTTCATCCCGGAAGTTGTGGAAAAGAAACCAGAAGCGTTGCTGTTAACCGTATGATGAGCAGAATGGATAAACTTTTAGAAAGAGTGTATCTTGAAGGCTATGGCAATCTTTATATTTGCCCAGAGACGATGGGGAAAAGTCAACAATTAGGCAGTGTAAAAGAAATTGTTGAACTTTGCAAATTGGATAAATGCCTTATCCCCACTTTAGATTTTGGGCATATAAATGCTGTTACAAATGGAGGCATTAAAACAGCAGATGACTATCGCAAAATTTTGGATTATGTATATAATGAATTGGGAGAGTTTAAAGCAAAAAATTTACATATACATTTCTCTAAAATTGAATATACATCAAAGGGTGAAGTTAAGCATTTAACACTTGATGATGAAACTTATGGTCCAGAGTTTGAACCACTTGCAAAAGTGATTAAACAAATGGGGCTTGAACCTACCATCATTTGTGAAAGCAAAGGCATGATGATGGAAGATGCATTAAAAATGAAAAAAATTTATGAAGATTTAGGAGGAAATTAAAATGCAAACAGGTGATATTAAAAAGGGTATGACGTTTATCTATGATGGTAAAATTTATACAGCAGTGGAGTGGCAACCAGTATGCCAACCAAGACTTGCTGCTTTTATTAGAGCAAGAATAAGAAATGTTGAAACAGGTGCAGTTTTAGAAAGAAATTTTAAAACAAACGAAAACGTTGAACTTTGCAGAATTGACAGAAAAGAAATGCAATATTTATACAATGACAACGGCATTTACTATTTTATGGATATGGAAACATACGAACAACTAGAACTTTCAAAGGACCAAGTTGGCGATGCAATGGACTATCTTATGGAAAATTCAATGGCAACAATAGAATCAGTTAATAGCAAAGTTATTTCTGTTAATCCACCACTTTTTGTTGAACTTAAAATTGTAGAATGTGAACCTGCTGTTCAGGGCGATACATCAAAAAGTGCAATGAAGTCAGCAAAACTTGAAACAGGTCTTGTTGTTAAAGTTCCTTTGTTTGTTTCACAAGAAGATACAATCAGAGTTGACACAAGAACTGGCGAATATATGGAAAGAGTTTAATCTTAAATTAAACAAATTGTCATGATTAACTTAATTTGTTAATTTGCTTAAAAGCAACATAAAAAATTTGATGTTAGTTTTGACAAACCTTACAATATTGTTTAAAAAATATAAATTTAAAAAATGTCTTTATAGGCATTTTTTTGTTTGCAATAAAATTTTGTTGCTTAAATGTTGTTATATAAAATTATTTTCAAAAATAAAATATTATATGATTTACAATATCCTGCCAGAAAATTTGATAAATGCAGTTAAACTCTTAAGATATGATGACTTGTGCGAAATTAGACTTAGAGTTGGCAGACCAGTTATGGTCAACTATAAAAACTCTTATTACTTTTTGGGCGAAAGTGGACTTTGCACTGAAAAAAATGCCTTTGTATGCAACAGTGATATGCTTAAAATTGTTATAAGCAAGGCAAGTAAATATTCAATTTATTCTGTCAATGAAGAAATAAAACAAGGTTTTATAACAGCAGTTGGTGGAATTAGGATTGGTATTGTTGGCGAAGTGGTGTATGAAAATGACAAGATTCTTACTATAAAAAATTTTTCGTCAATAAATATAAGGTTGCCCCATCAAATTTCTGGTTCTGCATATAAAATTGCCAAATTTATCATTGATAATGATACCAAAAGCATTCACAACACACTTATATTGGGCAGTCCTGCAACAGGAAAAACTACAATTTTAAGAGATTTGTGCAATCAAATTTACAACAACTTAAAAGATTGCAACATTTTATTGCTTGATGAACGTATGGAAATTGCAAGTTGTGTTGATGGTGTGCCACAATTAAAAGTTGGTGGTGCAACTGACATAATAAGTGGTGGAAAAAAAAGTTATAATATTATAAACGGTTTGAGATGTATGGCGCCAAATGTTATTGCTGTTGACGAAATAGGCTCAAATGAAGATGTAAAAGCAATAGAATATGCTGTAAATTGTGGCGTTAGTATAATTGCAACCATTCACAGTAAAAATATCTATGAAATTTCAAAAAAGATTGAACTAAAAGATTTAATTAAAGAAAAGTCTTTTGATAGATTTGTTGAAATTTCAAATGTAAATGGCAAGGGAACAATAGAAAATATATATGATGAAAACTTAAAGCCACTTTTGAGGTTAATATGATAAAAATAATTTTGCTTGTAGCACTTTTTTCTGCTTGTGGATTTTTAGGCATAAATGTATCTAAAATATATAGTGAAAAATATGATTTTTACAAAGAACTTTTAACTTTTTGCAAAAGTTTAAAAACTGATATTTCATTTTTAAAAACTGATATTTTATCAATCATGCAAAAAACTAATTTTAAATCAAAATTATCTAACATATTAGATGATGTTAAAATTTTGCTGGCAGAAAATACAATACTTAAAAAAAATGATTTTTTGATTAGTTTGGAAAAATATCAATTTTTAACTGAGCAAGACAAATCGTGTCTGTGCTCAATTTTTTGCGAAATTGGTAATTTGGGATATGATGAAGAACTTTCTAAAATAGAGTATAACATAAACTCTGTTGAAATGTTGATGAACGATTTTAAACAAAACAAGTTAAAATTTGCAACTTTAAGCAAAAAAATGGGTTTTTTGATAGGTTTGCTTGTTTGCATAATACTTATTTAGTTTGCATAGTAGCGTAAATTTTTTTGCATAGCAGTTAAAAAGTTTGCATAGTAGTGTAGATTGTTTGCGTAGCACTGGAAATAAAGTAGTTGCATAGTAGTATGCAATCATATTTTTTAACTTGCAAGCATTAAAATATTGTATGGGAATTGAGATTATTTTAAAAATAGCAGCAGTGGGAATTTTAACAAGCGTTGTAAATCAAGTTTTAAAGTATTGTGGCAAGGATGAAATAAGCACTTTAACAACTCTTGCCGGCTTGATTGTTGTGCTTGTTATGATTGTCAATCAAATAAGCGACTTATTTAATATGGTAAAAAATCTGTTTTCGTTGTAGGTAATATGGATATTTTTAAGATTGTTGCGGTTGGGTTGATAACTACAATTTGTGCTGTAATTTTAAAACAAGTTAAGCCAGAACTATCAATTTTTGTTGGTGTTGCGGGTTCGTTGGTTATTGTTTTTTTAATTTTAAATTCTCTGTCGTCAGTTTTTGTTGATTACAAGTCTCTGCTAGACAAAACGGGGCTAAACAATGGCATTTTTTCTTGTGTTTTAAAGGTTATTGGCGTGGGTTATTTGGTAGAATTTGCCGGTGGAATATGTGCAGAAGCAGGTGTTAAATTGGTTGCCGAAAAAATTTTGTTTGCTGGCAAAATTTTAATACTAATTATGTGCATGCCTATATTTAAAAATTTAATAGAGATAATTATTCAACTTGTCCCATAAAATATAAATATGAATGTTAAAATTGTTAAAAAAATTTTAATAATATGTTGTGTTTTAACTGGTTTTTGCGCGACTTTTTATTCTGGTTCATTTGTTAATAAGAATTTTGATGTATGCATACATATTTCTTACAATTTGGACATTACAGACGAATTAAATGACATTGTAAATGACCAACTAGATAGTTTGGAAGAAGAGAATTTTGATGACATTTTGGATAACCTTACAAAAGAGCAACAAGGTATTTTTGGACAAGTTGACTTTACTGAAAAAATTAAACAGTTAATTGGTGGCGAAGGACAAGTTTCTTTTGGAGATGTCATTTCATTTATTTTGTCTTTGCTTGTAGATAATTTGACTGGAATTATTCCTATGCTGGCAACAATTTGTGCCATTGCCATTATAAGCAACATTTTGTTGCAAATAAGGGGCAAAAGTTTAAATCAGCCCTTGGGTGATATTATTCATTTTGCTTGTTATTCTGTTATTGTTTTGCTTGTGATAACAAGTGTTTTGCAGTTGGTTCAACTAACTAGCAACACGCTTAACTCATTAAAAAGCCAAATGGAAATTGCGTTTCCGCTGTTGCTGACAATTATGGCTGGGCTTGGCGCTAGCACGTCTGTTGGAATTTATCAGCCAATTGTTGCAATACTTTGTGGTGCGATGATGCAACTTTTTTTGAAGATAGTGCTTCCCATTTTTTCTTTAAGCATTATTTTTGGCGTGATTGGCAATATGTCGAGCAGTGTAAAATTAACAAAAATGGCAGACTTTTTTAAAAACTTGTTTAAGTATGTAATTGGCTTTACTTTCACCATATTTTCGGGCGCACTTGCAGTGTCGGGCATAATGGCTGGCAGTTATGATGGCGTATCCATAAGGGCAACAAAATATGCAATAAAAAGTTACATTCCCATAATGGGCAGTTATCTTTCTGATGGCTTTAGTTTGATTATGGCAAGCAGTGTGCTCATTAAAAATGCAATTGGCTATTCGGG
Organism: Christensenellales bacterium; assembly: GCA_051889975.1. Lineage (GTDB taxonomy): Bacteria > Bacillota > Clostridia > Christensenellales > UBA1242 > UBA9845. Next base: position 33,312 of record JBJFDJ010000019.1, on the reverse strand, counting down.
TCTCTTGATAATGTTTTTAACAATTGTGTCGCCACTTTTAAAGATTTTTTTGTTTAAACTTGGCTTAAATTTGGTGGCTGGAATTATAGAACCCATTGCAGATAACAGGGTTACAAGTTTTATTTCTCAAACGGCAAAGAGTTTGAGTATGTTATCAAGTGTTATTTTGGCATTTTCGTTTGCATATTTTGTAAGTGTTGGGCTTATGATGTGCACATCAAATGTGCTGTAAGGAGTTAAAGTGGTAGCATATATTTTAAGTATTATTGGAATTGTTTTTTTGGGTGTTTTGGTAGATGTAATCATGCCAGAAGGCACTATGAACAAATACATTAAAGGTATGTTTGGCCTAATTGCATTGTTTGTTATTGTTTGCCCCATATCACAAATCTTAAACAGCGACATAAAACTAGATGATGTGTTTTATAATTCGTCAGCAACTGTAATAGACAAGGACTTTTTGCAGGCTACAAATAAGCAAATAAAAAGTCAAATAGAAAAGTCTTTGCAAGCCCAGCTTGTAAATGCGGGATTTGAGAATGTTGGTGTAGAAATAGAGTGTGATTTGTCGCAAGAACAATTTACAATAAAAAAAGTCAAGGTTGATATTTCAAAAATGGTTATCAATCAAAATATGGCGCATATAAATAAGTATACAGAAATTAAAAGAGTTGTAACAGAATTTGTAAATGTGGAGGAGGATGATGTGGTGATAGATGAGTGAAGAAAAAAAGGCTGGCAAACTATCTTTTTTGGACAATCTTAAAATTGTTAAAAAGATAAAGCAGAATAAACATATTGGATTGATAGTTGTTGTTATCTTTGTTTTGATTTTGCTGTTGATATTGTTTAGTGATTTCAATTTTAACACTTCAAAGATGGAAATGTTAGAGACATCTACATATTCAACTTATTATCAATATGCAGAAACACTAGAGAATAAATTAAAAAATGTTTTAGGAAAAATTAAAGGTGTTGGCAATATTGAAGTGATGGTTTCTTTGGACAATAATAATTTAAATGCATCAAACTCAAACACTTCAAGTGATGAACAGTCGTTTGAAATCTTGCCAAATATATCAGGTGTTGTTATTGTAAGCAGTGGTGCAAGTGACATCAATGTAAAATTAAATTTGCTAACTGCCACTCAAACATTGCTGGACATAGCACAAAATAAAATTCAAATTTATGTTGGTAATTAAAAGGAGATAAATATGAGTAAAAAGAAAAAAATTATAATATTAGCATCTATGTTTGTTTTGCTAATTGTCACAGGTTATTTAAACATTGTTTTTAATGATAATCAATCAGTTGCCACTGGTGCTGGCAATGTGGTTACAGGAAATTTCTTTACGACATATCGTTCGGACAGGCAATCAACTCGTGATGAAGAAATTGCTTATTATGATGCAATCATTGCAAGTGCAACAAGTAGCGCCGAAGCAAAGGCAAGTGCCGAAACAAAAAAGGAAGCACTTGTTAACAATATGGAACTTGAACTTGTTACAGAAGGCTTGATTAAAGCAAGGGGTTTTGAAGATGTTATTGTTACAAGTTCAACAAGTTGCATTAATGTCGTGGTTAAGTCAAGTGAACTCACAAGCGCCGAGGTGGCTCAAATAGTTGCAATCGTGCAAGAACAATCAGGTGTTGGTCTTGACAATATCAAAATCATTCCTGTTGAATAACAGCAAAAACAATTAAAAGTAAAAACTACAAAAGGTGATTAAAACTGCATCAAATTGTATGCAGTTTTTTTTATTAATTTAATTAAATGATTGTAAGAATAAAAAACATGTGTTATAATATACTTGCGAGGTATTATGAATTACGAATTAAATAAAAATCCTTCAAAAAACAACAAGGGAAAAGTCACTTGCAACAAAAACATATTGTTATCAATAATCAATTTGGCAACAAAAGAAATTGCAGGGGTGTCTTCACTTTGTGATAATTTTGGCAGTGGTTTAAAAAAATTATTTTCTAACAACTACACAAATGGTGTTAAAATTGAATACACAAACAACGGCGTTGTTATTGATGTCTTTATAAATATTTTGTATGGATATAGTGTGCCCGATGTGTCATACAAGGTTCAAGAAAATATTAAAAACGGGATTTCATCAATGCTTGATGTAAAAATCAGTTCAATTAATGTCCATGTGCAAAATGTAGATTTTAGTGGAAAGGTGGATTAAATGAGCAGAAGATTTGCAAGAGAAACATGTTTTAAACTGATGTTTGAATATGAATTTTTACACCAAAAAAATGATATAACTCTGCAAGAGTTTTTGGACAGCGACAATTTAGAACAAGAAGACAAAAAATTTGTAACTGATGAATATGCTGATTTGATAAATTATGACGAAAAAATATGCCAAATTATTTCTAAATATTTAAAAGGCTACACTTTAAACCGAATATACAAAGTTGATTTGGCAATTTTAAAAATTGCAGTTTATGAGATGTTGTTTTCTAAATACAAAACACCAAGCAATGTGGTTATAAATGAAGCAGTTGAGTTAGCAAAAAAATATTCAACAGACAAGAGTTACAGTTTTGTCAATGGCATTTTGGCTAGTATAGTGAGTGGTGAAAGCGATGCAAAACAGAGTGATTAGCGTAACTGCTTTATCTAACTATATCAAAAGCATTTTTGATGCAGAAATGCTTTTGAGCAACATAAATGTTGTTGGCGAAATATCTGGTTGGAGTTATTCTGGCAACAATGTTTTTTTTACTTTAAAAGACAGTTCTGCTGTTTTAAACTGCGTTTTGTTTGGTGGCACTGAACAAAAATACAAAACTGGCGACAAGGTTATTGTTACTGGAACGCCTAAATACTATGCAAAGGCCGGAAAACTAAACTTTAATGTTGTTAAAATTGAACTCTTTGGTGAAGGGGAGATTTACAAACGCTTTTTAGAACTTAAAAACAGGTTGGAAAGAGAGGGTTTGTTTGACCCACTTCACAAACTGCCGTTGCCAAAAAAGATAGATAGAATTGGCGTTATCACAAGTGAAACAGGTGCTGTTATTCACGATATAATCAACGTTGCAACAAGGAGAAATGCTGGCCAAGATATTGTGCTTTATCCAATTAAGGTGCAAGGCATTGGTGCTGATATAGAGATTGCCAGGGGTATTAACTTTTTTAGCAACTATCAAGGAGTTGATGCAATCATTGTTGGTCGTGGTGGTGGCAGTGAAGAAGATTTGCAAAACTTTAACAGCGAAGTGGTTGCAAGGGCAATATATGATTGCAAAAAGTTTGTTGTAAGTGCTGTGGGACACGAAACAGACAACACAATTTGCGATTTGGTTGCTGATTTGCGTGCGCCAACACCTTCTGCGGCGGCAGAATTACTTACAAAAGATGGTGCGCAACGCAAAAGAGAACTTGAACTTATGTGGGCAAATGTTGAAGGTTGTGTTATGGGAAGTTATAATTTACGCCAAAACAACTTGGACAATCTGCGTTTAAGGTTAATGAGTAAGTTATCAAATTTTGCGGAAGTTAAAACGCAAAGCCAACTTGCTTTAAGGGATAAAATTGCAAAATTAAATCCCAAAGCTTTGTTAAACAAGGGATATGCCAAAATAGAAAAAAATGGTGAGAGTGTAACTTCTGTGGGGCAACTTGCAAAAAATGAGCAAATAAACATTTTTTTAAGTGATGGCAAAATTAAAGCAGAAGTCAATGAGGTTGAAAAATGGATTACGAACAAAAATTAGACCAATTAGCAGATATAATAAACAGATTGGAAAATGAAAAACTTTCATTAAGCCAAGAAATCGAACTTTATGAAAAAGCCGAAAAACTGTATATTGAATGTGATAGATATTTGGAAACGGCAAAGGGAAGCATTTACAAAATAAAGCAAGATTTAGAGACTTATAGGGAAGAAAAATTTAATTCAAAGGAAGATTAATCATGGAAGACAAAAAATATGTTCAACACTTAACAGATATAAACGAAGATTTATCACAATGGTATACAGATGTTATAACAAAAGCCGATTTGTGTGACTATGGCCCAGTTAAAGGAACAATGGTCATAAAGCCTTATGCCTATGAAATTTGGGAGCATATACAAGACTATTTAAATTGTGAGTTTAAAAAAGTGGGCGTTAAAAACGCTTATTTTCCTATGTTGATCCCAGAAAGTTATTTAAAAAAAGAAGCAGACCATGTTGAAGGGTTTGCGCCAGAAGTTGCTGTTGTAACTTATGCTGGTGGTCAAGAACTTGCCGAAAAATTGATTATAAGACCAACAAGCGAAACAATCATTTGTGATATGTATAGCAAATGGATTAAAAGTTATCGTGATTTGCCAATGGTTATGAACCAATGGTGCAATGTTATGCGTTGGGAAAAAACAACAAGGCCTTTTTTAAGGACAAGTGAGTTTTTGTGGCAAGAAGGTCACACGGTTCAAGCAAGCCAAAAAGACGCAGACACTGATGTTATTAAAATGCTTGAAATTTACAAAAAATTGTGTTCGGAGTTGCTCGCAATTCCTGTTTTAAGTGGCAAAAAATCAGAAAGAGAAAAATTTGCTGGTGCTGTTGCAACTTATGGAATAGAAGCAGTTTTAAGAGATGGAAAATGTTTGCAAGCTGGCACAAGCCACAATCTTGGCACAAATTTTGCAAAGGCAGCCAATATTAAATTTTTAAATAAAAATGGCGAGTGGGAATATGGTTACAGCACATCATGGGGCGTTAGCACAAGGCTTATTGGTGCAGTTATTATGGTTCACGGCGATGAAAGGGGCATAAAACTTCCACCAAGAGTTGCACCAGTTCAAGTTGTGGCTGTCCCTATTGCTATGCACAAAGATGGAGTGCTTCAAAAAGTTAACGAAGTTGCCGAAAATCTCAAACAAGCAGGAATAAGAGTTTTTGTGGATGATAGTGACGCAACGCCAGGTTGGAAATTCAATCAATGGGAAATGAAAGGTGTTCCACTAAGGCTTGAAATTGGTCCAAGAGACATTGAAAATGGAAATGCTGTTTTGGTGCGCAGAGATACAAACGAAAAAATTGTTGTAAAGCAAGAAGATTTGCAAGAAACTATTGTAAAACTTTTGGATGAAATTCAACAAAATATGTTGGCAATTGCAAAAGACTTTGTTGAGCATAGCACAAAAAATGTTGAAACAATGGAAGAACTTGTTGACTGCGTTGCAAACAAAAAAGTTGCTGTTGCATATCACTGTGGAGATATAGATTGCGAACAAGCAATAAAAGATGAAACTGGCATTCAAAGTAGGGTTATTATTGAAGGAGAATGCAAAGACAAAAATTGTATTAGGTGTGGCAAAAAGGCAAAATATAGAGCATATTTTGCAAAACAATACTAACTGCCACATTGTTGACAATTAAAACAATATGTGATATAATAATTAAACACTTTAAGTAAGAAGCAGTATTCTAGTCAAACTGTTTTGTTAGGATGGCGATTAATAGCGTCGAAGGGCACATCTGTGAAGTTTCTGGTGTTTGCTTTGATTGCCCAAATTGGGGCAAATGCTGGAAGTTAAGAATTTTGGGTTAATTATAATGGCATATAATGTCTACCCAATTTTCGTGGAGACCTAAACGGTAGTTTATTGTAAAAGATTACTAATTAGGATTAAACCTGCATTGCGGTGGAAAAAGCTGTGTGCAGAGTAGCCTGCTTTGAGTGAGTTTTACGGATTATGCTTAACAATATTTTGTTATTGTGGCCACAATAAAAAATTATTGGTATATGAAATATTGCTTGCAAAAAGGCTAATAACAAATCAGTTTGTTAAGGAAAACTTCTAGGCTGTATGTAAAATAGGGATTATAGTGTATTCTTAGTGGCAATTCGGTAAAAACAAAAGGTATTAAATGGAAACGGCTTGTTCGGTGACGGCAAGTTATCTTTTAGGGAAATCCAACCGAACCTATGGTGCAAGGTTTACTTATTTTACTTTCTTACTTTATAGTGTTTTTTTGTGGAGAAATATGAAAAATAAAAATAAAGACAATTTAATAAATGAAAGCGAAGAGAGTGGCAAAAAAGAAGACGATAATAAAAATATTGACGCAGAACATAACATAGCAAATTTTGATGCAGGGAATGACAGTGAACTTGTTAAGGTAAATATTGATGCCGAAAATGTCAAAGAAAACGACAAAACAAGTTTGGATGCTGAACACGGCAAAGAGGCCAAAAACAAAAAACATAAATCACACAACAAAAAAGGTAACATTAACGGCAAATTTAAAATATTGTTTATAACTTTAGCCATCTCATTTTGTTTTGGCTTGTTAAGTGAACTTTTGATGTCTGTTACCCATTCGGCAGTTGGAATTATAATTTCTATTGTTTTGCTTGCTATGTTTATTATTATATCAGTTATATGTGATATGATTGGTGTGGCAACTGCAAGTGCCGATATTGAGCACTTTATGGCAATGGCATCAAAAAAAGTTAAAGGTTCAAAAGAAGCAATTTCACTTATCAAAAATGCAGACAAGACGAGCAGTTTCTTTTGTGATATTGTGGGCGATGCTTGTGGCATTATGTGTGGCTCCATTGGAGCAGGGCTGGTTGTTAATATTGCAATCAGTGGTGAAATGTTGCAAGTTATAATTGCCAGTTTGATTGCTGCAATCATCGCAGGGCTTACAGTTTTTGGCAAAGCCGTTGGCAAAAGTGTTGCCATAAACGGCGCAAACAAAATTGTTTTAAGAGTAGGAGTTATTATCAACTTTTTTAAAAGAAACAAAAATAAATAATTTTCATATATATAATTAACCCTTTTAACAAGGGTTTTTTGTTGCCTGTTTTTAAACAGAATTTGCAAAAAATTATTAATTTATAACTAAAATGTATAATTATTACTAGATAATTTTATAATTATTTAAGTTGATTTATAATTATAAAATTTATTTTGCATAAATATGCAAAAAATTCTTGCATAATTATAAAATCTATTGTATAATTATTTTGACATAAATGAATAAACATAAATGTATGTTTATGCATTATGCAAAAAAGTAAGTAAATACTGACAAAAATGAAGGTGTTGATATGGCAAGAAGTGCTAGACAATCTAAAATATTAGACATAATACAGGCAAAGGAAATTGAAACACAAGATGATTTGGTTAGAGAACTTAGGGCGTTAAACTATGATATAACTCAAGCCACAATATCTCGTGATATAAAAGAACTTGGCCTTATCAAAATTATGACTGACAGCAAAAAATACAAATATGCTTATGTAGATAGTTCAGAGCAACAAGTTAGCAGTAAGTTTATGAGCATTTACAAAGAAGCAATCATAAGCATAAAAACAGCACAAAATCTTGTTGTTGTAAAAACACTTAAAGGTATATCAAGTGCTGTTAGTGGTTTTATTGACAAGTTAAATTTAAAAAATGTTATGGGAACTACATATGGCGATGAAACTGTTATGATTATATGTCCAACAAATGTTGATGCCGAAGACGTTTGTGATAAATTACTAGAGATGTTTTAAAACTACAAATTGTAGTTTTTTTTATGTTTATTAGTTTTGTTTAATTTGTTTAATTGTGATATAATAAAAATAATAATATATATAATGGTTTACTTATGTTAAAAAGTTTAAATGTGCAAAATATTGCTTTGATTAGCAATTTAGAAATTGAATTTGAAAATGGTTTAAATGTGCTTACGGGCGAAACTGGTGCCGGCAAGTCTATTTTGATTGACGCCATTGGCTTGCTTTTGGGCGATAGAAGTGACAAAACGTTGATAAGAAGTGGCGAAACTCAATGCAGAGTTATAGGTTGTTTTGAAATTGAACAAAATATCAAGTCATCAATTAAAATCTTTTGTGACAAATATGATTTGGATGTTGATGATGAATTTTTGATAAGCAGATGTTTTAACTTGGAAGGCAAAGGACAAATAAAAATTAATGGTCAACCAGTTACTTTGTCTATGTTAAAAGAACTGTCTGCAATTTTGGTTGATAGTTATGGTCAGCATGAAAGTTATTTTATTTTTGACACTGCAAATCATTTAACCTTGCTGGATGCTTTTTGCAATTTGCAACAAACAAGTGAGTATGCCGAATATAGCAAGAATTATTGCAAGCTAAAAGAAATTAATGCACAAATCAGACAACTTGGTGGAAATGAAGAAGAAAGGCAAAAGACAATTGAGTATTTAAATTATCAAATTGCCGAAATTGAAAAAGCAAAGTTGTCGCAAGAAGAGTTTGAAAATTTGGAAATCAACAAAAAGCGTATGACAAATATTTCAAAGATAGTTACTAGCACTTTAGACGCTTACAACTATTTAAATGAAAACACCTTGTTTAACATAACTCACGCAAAAAGCAGTGTTCAACAAGCCTGCATATATGATGATAGTTTAGAGGAACTAGCGCAAAGGTTAGACAGCGTTAAAATTGAACTTGCTGATATTGTTGACACTTTGGAAGAATATAATGAAAATTCAAACTTTGACGAAAATGAGCAAGAGAGAATCGAAGAACGATTAGACTTGTATAATTCATTTTTTAGAAAATATGGCAAGACTTTTGAAGACATATTTGTTTATTTGGACAAAATCAAAAGAGAATGTGCTGATTTGATTAATGCAAAAGAAAAATTGGACACCTTGCAAAATGAAAAAAACATAGTGCTATGCAACTTATTTAGATTGGGCAAACAATTGCACAATATAAGAGAAACTGGCGCTAAAAACTTGGCTGACAAGGTCGTGTTTAATTTGGAAAACTTAAACATGAAAAATACAAAGTTAAGATTTAATTTCCAGCCATTTTTAGAGGATGAGTCATATATTTTGAGCAATGGATTAGACAAGGTGGAGATATTATTTTCTGCCAACATAGGCGAACCTGAAAAGCCATTGAACAAAATTGCAAGTGGTGGCGAAATAAGCAGATTTATGCTTGCGTTAAAGTCGGCAATTGCAAGTGTTGACAATATGCCAACAATGATTTTTGATGAGATCGACACAGGAATAAGTGGCAAAACAAGTGAAGCAGTTGCAAAACATATGGCAATAATTTCCAAATCGCATCAAGTTATAGTTGTAACACACAGTCAGCACATAACAGCCATGGCAGATGTAAACTATTTGATTTACAAAAACCAACAAGATGGCAAAACTTACACAAACATAAAGCGTTTGAATTATGCCGAAAAAATTGAAGAAGTTGCAAGATTTATGTCGGGCAGTGTAATAACAGAAACGGCAAAACTAAATGCAAAAGAAATGATTGATGAGCAAGACAATTTTAAACAAAATTTGTGATAGCAAAAATTAACAAAATACTTTTGCATATAAAAAAATAGAATGCTTAAACTACTCCAAAAGGGGTAGTTTTTTATGGGTAAAATTACAAAAAGACTATTTAGTGTTTTGGGTGTAATATTTTTCATATTCACTGTTTTTGTTTGCCTAAACACTCCTTTTATTTCTATCTATAATATGCCTTCAACAATTAATTTAAATTTAGAAGAAATACAAAACCTATCTAGTTTTAATCAGTTTGGAAAGTTTGTTTCGCTAAAAAGCTATGGCGATGTTGAAGCGGGTGTTGGTGGCACATCAAATATAAAATTAAAAGTTAAATTGTTTAACTTTTTAACTCTTAAAACTTTAAATGTCAATTTAGAAGATATAGATTTATATGTTGGTGGAGATATTGTAGGCTTTAGTTTAAATAGTGATGGGGTTGTTATTATTTCCAGTTCAAAAGTGCAAGGCGTTGATGGAGTTGTTGACACTTTAAAAGACAGTAACATAAAAAAAGGAGATGTTATTAAAAAAATAGAAAGTGAAGACATAAAATCAGTGGCAGATATATGCAGGGTTGTAAACAACGACAAAAACAAAGACAAAGATTTAAATGTTGAACTTTTGCGAAAAGGTGAAACTGTTACAACAAAGATAAAAAGTGCCTATGACACAAATAGCAGACTATATAAACTGGGGCTTTGGGTTAAAGATGACGCATCGGGCATTGGCACTTTAACATACATAAAAAAAGACGATATGCGATTTGGTGCACTGGGGCATGCAATATGTGACAATGACACAAAAACTGTTTTTGACATTGAAAGTGGCGAGATGTATAAATGCACAGTTATTGGATTAAAAAAGGGCACAAAGGGAAAAGCAGGCGAAATTAAAGGACTTTTTATGCAAGGTAGCAACAATCTTGGACTTGTTGACAAAAATTGCGACTGTGGTGTGTTTGGCAAAGCAAATTTTGATAGTGACATATTAAAAGATAAAGAAATATTAAAAGCCGGTGGAAGAATGTTTGCAAAGCCAGGCAAGGCATACATAAGAAGTTCTGTAGACGGAAAGGGTGCAAAAGACTATGAAATTGAAATTGTAAAAACAAATTATCAAAGTTCAAAAAATGAAAAAAGTATGGTTATCAAGGTTACAGACAAAGAACTTCTTCAAAAGACTGGTGGAATTATTCAGGGGATGAGTGGAAGTCCAATTATTCAAAACGGCAGAATTATTGGCGCAGTAACTCATGTTTTTATAAATGACCCAACAAAAGGCTTTGGAATATACTTGGATTGGATGATAAATTAATGAATTTTGTAAAATATTTAAATTTTGTAAAATATTTTACAAAAATGCTAGACAAATCAAATTATCTTGTGCTATTATTACATAAAAGAGGTGAATACAGATGATAAAATTTGATTTAACGGCCATATTGTATAGCAAAAAAAATTATGATATTGAATACAAACTACACAAGATTTGTCAAAACTTCAATATCAATTTAGTTACAGTGCTAGATTTTGTTGAACTAACGATTAAAAGCATAACAATCAAACCAAAAATGATTTTTTGCGACTGTGCAACAATTAATTTTAGCAGTAGTAATATTATGGCTTTTATGCAAAAAGATGAATTTAAAAAGACCAGAATAATTTTTTTGGGAAATCAGTCACAAACAAATGCTTACAAAAACTTTGTGGGCAAAAATATAGGAATAGCAGATATAAACGAACTGCCGGACATTATTGACGATATGCAAAGCAAGTTGTTGTATGAAGAAATAGCAGACACGCAAGAAAACGAACTTAAAAATGGGTTGTCTATGGCAATTTATAAATTGCTTTGCTCAATAGGATTTTCGGCAAAACACTGTGGCTGTGCTTATTTAAGAGAATGCATTAAAAATGTTGTTTTAAACAATGGTGTTATTCACGCTTTGGCGTCAGACCAATATCCTTACATTGCAGCGACTTTTAAAACAAATATAGCTAATGTTGAACGAAATATAAGAAACTGCATAGATTGCGCATGGAAAAATTATGGCAAAGATAACTGGCACAAGGTGTTTTTTAGCAAGTCAATGCAACTTGGCAAAAAACCAACCAACAGAGAATTTATTTATATGTGTAGCGAAATAATAGCATCGCAGATAAAATACAATATCCGTCCTAATTATGATACTTTTTAAACGGCAATTTGTTTAAATATTTCAACTCAATAAGTTACAAACAAGAACACTATCATTGATTTGATATGTTCTTTTTTTGGTTTAAAAAATCATAGACTATTTGGCAGTTTTTTTTAATATAATATCTTATGAAAAAAAGTATTTATCGCAACTTTTACTATGTAAAAGAAAGCATCTTGGAGTTTATTCATTGCAACAAAAAATATATATTATTTTCAGTTTTTGCCATTATTGTTGGCGTGGCTTTGGGACTTTGTGTTGGACTAAATAACTGCAATAATTTTACAGTGATAAACATAAATGATAAAACAATTGTTGCCTTTTTTTCTAAGGGAAGTTTCTTCAATTTTTTTATTTGCAATGTCTTAAAATTTTTGTTTTTGGAATTTTTAATCTTAATTTTAAACAATTTTTCTTTTGTTAGATTTATATGTTATTTGGTTTTTGGATATCTCAGTTTTATTTTGGTGGTGGATTGCATTATCATAATTTCTGTGTTTGGTTTGCATGGCATATTATTTTGCTTACTTGGTTATTTGTTAATTAATTTTGCAATTATAGCAATGCTTGTTGTGGTTTCGTTGCTTTGCAAAATCAGTTGTGACTGCAACGGAAATAGTTCAAAATTTTGCTGTTATCCATATAAAAATATATTTTGTGTTAGTTTAATTATTGTGGCGCTTATATTGTTGCTTGGAATAATAGCGCAGATTTTTTCAAATTTTATTGTTATAATTGTTTAATATTTTTTAAATTAAATGTTATAATATAAACATGAAAAAGAGAGTTTTTTTATTTGTAATTGATGGTTTTGGTGTTGGTGCATCAGAAGACGCCAAAGATTTTGGTGATGTGGGCAGTAATACATTTGAAAATATCAACAAAAAAACACCACTTAATTTGCCAACCCTTACAAAACTGGGCATAAAAAATATTGATGGCTTGCATTTTAACAAGCAACAACAAACTATTGGTGCTTATGGAAAATTAAGAGAGTTGAGCAATGGCAAAGATACAACAACTGGTCATTTTGAACTTATGGGCATAATAAGAAAAAACAGCATGCCAACATTTCCAAATGGATTTCCTAAACCTGTTGTTGACAAACTTGAAAAAATATTTGGCAAAAAAATACTGGGCAATTGCGTTGCCAGTGGGACGGAAATAATAGAGAAATATGGGGATGAGCACCTTAAAACAGGCAGTCCAATTGTATATACTTCGGCTGATAGCGTTTTGCAAATTGCTTGCCACGAAAATGTTATGCCGCCAGAAAAACTATATGACTACTGCCAAAAAGTTAGAGATGTGATGAGTGGCAAATATGCTGTTGGTCGCGTTATAGCAAGACCATTTACAACTTTGGATGGAAAGCTTGAAAGATTAAACAATTTAAGAAAAGATTTTTCGCTAATCCCAGATAAAAACAACACGATGAAAAAACTTTTTGATGCAAAAAAAGATGTTATTGCAGTGGGCAAAATAAGTGATATTTTTGCGCACCAATCAATAACAAAAGATTATCCAAGTCATAACAACAGCGATGCTTTAAAAGATGTTGATAAGATTAGCAAATTAGATTTTGAAGGGCTGGTTTTTATTAATTTAGTTGATACAGATATGCTTTATGGCCACAGAAATGACTATGTTGGATATGCTCAATGCCTAGAAAATACTGACAATTATTTATCTAAATTTATAACCAAATTAAATGATGACGACATTTTAATTGTCACAGGAGACCACGGAAACGACCCAACAACAACTTCAAGCGACCACTCAAGAGAATACACGCCAATTTTGATTTATGGCAAAAACATAAAGCCAAATGTCAATTTGGGCACGGTTACAGGCTTTAATGAAATTGGCAATTTTATTGAAGATTATTTATTAAACAACACAAATTCTTTGATTGGGGAAAAGATATGGAAAAAATAATAAAAGACATTGTTAAAACAATAAAATCAAAGATAAGTTTTACGCCACAAATTGCAATCGTGCTGGGCAGTGGACTTTGTGACATTGTTGATATAGTGGAAGACAAAATTGAAATTGATTACAATGAACTCCCAAATATGCCAAACACAACTGTTGCTGGTCATAAAAATAAATTTGTTTTGGGTAAACTTGGTGGCAAGTATGTTATCCTGCAACTTGGCAGATTTCATTATTATGATTGTGGCAATGTTAAAACAGTAGGCTTGCCGGTTTATATATTCAAAGAATTGGGTGTTGAAACGCTTATAGCTACTAATTCGGCTGGTGCTGTAAACAAGTCATTTAAAGTTGGTGATTTGGTGATTATAACTGACCAAATAAATTTAACTGGGCAAAATCCTTTGATTAACGGGCCAATAATAAACTATGATAAAAGCAATCAATTTATTGATATGACTGAACCTTTTAGTTATGAATATATAATCAAATTTAAAGATATAGCAAAACAGAATAAAGTAAAGATTAAACAAGGTGTTTATCTACAAAACACGGGTCCATCATACGAAACAAAAGCAGAGATAGTTATGGCGCATAATATGGGCGCTGATTTAGTTGGCATGAGCACTGCACTAGAAGTTATTGTTGCAAGGCAATGCAACATAAAAGTGTTTGGCATTAGTTTGGTCAGCAATATGGCAACAGGAATTTCTAAAACAAAGATGTCGCATTTGGAAGTTTTGCAAAACGGAAAGATTGGCGCACAAAAACTTGTTAAATTGTTGCCTCAATTTATAGAAGTGATTTAAAATTTGAAAATATAAAAACAATCAGTGAACAATATCACTGATTTTTTATTTGCATACTACTATGCAAAAATATAATTAAGTGCTATGCAATGTTGCATACTACTATGCAAACATAAAAAATTTAAAAATAAG
>JBJFDJ010000019.1:6262-18843 GCA_051889975.1 Christensenellales bacterium | reverse complement strand
AGCATGGTAAAACTGATGACAAGTTTGCTAACAATGGAAAAAATTGAATGTGGCGAATGGTCACTTGATACAATGTTGCCTGTTAGTGAATATGCGGCAAGTATGGAAGGAAGTCAGGCATTTTTAGATGCAGGAAAATCATACAAAATTGATGATTTGTTAAAAAGTGTGGTTGTGGCAAGTGCCAACGATAGCAGTGTTGTTTTGGCAGAAAACTATGCAGGGACAGAAAATGCTTTTGTAGAAATAATGAACCAAAGAGCAAAGGAACTTGGCATGAATGATACTTTGTATGGCAATGCAACTGGTTTGCCAGCGTTAAATCAATATTCAACGGCGCTTGATATTGCAAAACTTTTAAATGTTGTTTCAACTCATGAGTTGTATCATAAATACAGCACAATTTGGATGGACAATTTGGTGCATGAAAGTGGCAGAGTAACCGAACTTGTAAACACCAACAGATTAATTAAATATTATCCCGGCTGTGAGTGTGGAAAAACTGGCTTTACGGACGAAGCAGGTTATTGTTTAAGTGTTTCGGCAAAACGTAATGATATGCGACTTATTTCGGTTGTTATGGGCGCAAGAAGTAGCAGTGATAGATTTAGTATTTCATCAAATATTTTAAACTATGGTTTTAGCAATTTCAAAAGCAAAAAAATTGTAGATAGTTCTTTGCCTATTGTTACAAGTGAAAAGTTAAAGGGCAACAAAAATTTTGTGGAATGTGTGCCAGCAACTGATTTATTTGTTGTTGAAAAATGTGGAAGTCAATCAACCGATTACACAACAAAAATTGACATCAACAAAATTAAAAGCCCAGTTAAAAAGGGCGATGTTGTTGGTTCAATTAGCATCGTAAAAGGTGACGAGATTTTGCAAACTACAAATTTAATTGCAACAGAAGATTATATCACTCCAAGTTATGTTGATGTTATACATGAAATATTTAGTTTGTGGAAAATATAAATTTATAACAAAATTATTAAGCCAAATGTTGTATTTGGCTTTTTTATGCTTTTTTTTTGCGCTTTGATTTTTGCATTAATTTTTATGATTTGTAAGTTAATTTTTTGTTTATCTTTTGCAAATTTGATTTTATTTTATGCATTTAATATCAATATTTTTTTAAGCATTTTATTTTTTCTTTAAAATATCATGCTTTTATTTTATGGCTTTTTTATGCTTATTTTTATTTGGTCAATTTTTTTTATCTTTATCTCTTTGATTTTTGTGGATTGTTTTTAATTTTATTATATTTTTGTTTTGTAAAATTTTTTTACAGGATTTTTTATTGCGAAAATTTGTTTTATATTATATAATAAATATATTGTGTGGAGGTGCTATGATAGATGTTTTGCGTGGCAGTTTTGATGTCAATTCACTTATCTATATTTTAGCGTTTGTTGTTGCCATTGCATTTAGCATTTCGGCACACGAATTTTCACATGGCATTGTCGCTTACAATCAAGGCGATGCGATGCAACGGCAAAAAATATGGGCAGACTTACTTTAAATCCATTTGCTCATTTTGACATCTTTGGTTTTTTGTCTCTTTTGTTTTTTGGTTTTGGTTGGGCAAAGCCTGTGCCAATCAATCCACTTAAATTTAAAGAATACAACAAAGGTATTTTTTTGACATCAATTGCAGGTATTGTTGCAAATATTTTCATTGCTTTTTTTGGTGCTGGCATATATGTGCTTTTGCTTGGCATAAACACACAAGCAGGGACTTTTTGGTATTATCTTGTTTACTTTTTTGTTGAGTTGTTTTATATTTTAATAATTGTAAACATAAATTTGGCAGTGTTTAATTTGTTGCCTATTTTTCCACTAGATGGTTTTAACTTAATTTGCTCCTTGTCAAAGACGAGAAACAAATTTATTGTTTTTATGGAAAAGTATGGTAGTATTATTTTATTGTTGCTTGTTTTAACTTCGGCAGTTAGTTATACTTTGGGTTTTGTTACAAATTTTGTTGCAACACCTTTTATTGAGTTTTGGAAGTGGGTATTTTAGATGAAAGAAAATTTTGAAAATGAGTTTGAAAAAACATTGTTTGAAAGAGCAAACAACTTGGCTAACGATGGTGAAGAAACAAACACTTTGGCAGTGGAAGAGTCACCCGAAGTTAAAAAAGCAAGGGCAAATGTTACACGAATCATCAACAACATCATAAGTGAGCAACTTAAAGAAATGCAAGAGAACAAAATTGATGTTAAAGAGTTGCAAGAATCAAACAATATTGATGTTGGCGAAATAAAAGTTACAGAAAATTATTTAAATAAGTTTGCTGGCAGTGATATGTATAAGGTTAAACTTTCAAATTTTGAAGGTCCACTTGATTTGCTTTTGTTTTTAATTAAAGACAGCAAATTGGAAATTCAAAACATAAAACTTGCCAGTGTAACAGAGCAATATTTAAGTTATATGAGTGATTTGGACACCGTTGACATGGAAATGGCAGCAGAGTTTATTGAAGTGGCGGCTACTTTGGTTGAAATTAAATCAAAATCATTAATTCCACAAGAACAAGAAAAAGTGGTAGATGAAAATGACCCAGAATGGCTTTTGTTGCAACGACTTAAAGAATACAAGATGTATAAAGAAGCAAGTGAAAAAATGAAGGGTCAAGAAGTTGTAAATTTGATGTATAAACAGCCAGACGACAAGGTTGGCGATTTTAGAAATGTTTTAACACAAATGAAAATTGAAGGGTTGATAGAAGCCTTTAAAAACTTGATGACAAAAGCGGTTGTGCGTGAAGTTGCAGAAGAAAACAGAACAATTGAAAAAGACCGCTGGACAGTTGAAGACAAGATTTTTGAAATTAAAACTTTGCTATCGGGTGTTGATAAAATTAGTTTTTATAATATGGTGGGAAATGATTTCACGCGTGGCGAGATAATAACACTATTTATGGCAATGCTAGAACTACTTAAATTGCAAATTATAAATGTTACTCAAACAGAAATGTTTGGAGATATAGAAATTGTTAAAGGGGAAAATTTTAATGGATAATTTGGACAAAATTTTAGAGGGCATTTTGTTTTTGTCGGGTGATGGTGTTGATAAAGGTGTTATTATGGAAAAATTGCAAGTTACACCAAAACAATTAGATAAAGCAATAGAAGTTTTGCGTAAAAGATATGATGATAATTGTGGCATAACTTTTATAACATACAAGGACAAACTTCAACTTTGCGGAAATCCAAAATTTGCTGACGATGTTTCTGTTGTGTTAAATCCAATACGAGAACGACAACTAACAAAAGCAACTTTGGAAGTTATGGCTATTGTGGCATACAAGCAACCTGTGACCAGAATTGATGTGCAAGATATAAGAGGGACAAACAGCGACTATGCCTTGCAAACTTTGCTTAACTACAAGTTGATTGAAGTAGTTGGCAGAAAAGATGCAGTTGGCAAACCTTTGCTTTTTGGAACGACTGATTTGTTTTTGCGCCACTTTGGCATAAACAGTTTGGACGAGTTGCCAGATTACAGCGAAATAATGAAAAATGTTGAAGAGTTAAAATTGCAAAACAATCACTTGTATAACGAGTTTGAAATACCTGACGATGAAGAAAACGCTCAAAGTCAAAATGACAATAATCAAACCACAAGTGAAAATGTTGAAAATAATTTGAATGCACAAGAAAACAAGCAGACAAATAATTCTTTACATAACACAACAGATTTAAAAACTCAAAACCAAGCAAATCAAAATAAAAATGAATTAGCAAGTGAAATTTTGCAAAGCGAAGTTAAATTGCAAAAAGAAACAAAATTGCAGAACAAGGCAAAATCAAAAGATGAAGTTAAATTGAAAAATGAAGAAAAATTGCAAGATACACCTTTGGAAGATTTGATTGATGACAATTCACACTTTAACACTGATGATAATTTAAGTTCTAGCACTGGAATAGATTACAGTTTGTTAGAAGATAACACAGACATAGAAAAATAAATATTAGCTTGTTAATTTGCACAAGCAGGCTTTATTTTTAAGGGACATTTCAATGTCCTTTTTTTATTGTTAAAAGTTAACCTTTGGGCTGTTTTATTATGTATAAAAAAAATCGTTTAATCAATAATATAGATATGGTGAACCCACTTTTTACAATACTTTTGCTTTTGTTGCTAATATTTGTTTTGCAATTAACAATCAATGCAAAATTGTCTTTTAACATTAAAAAAAACTGCGGAAAATTGGAGCTAAAATTTCTTAACATAAAAGTATTAGATTTTACATTGCGTTTTCATTTGGATTATTTACAGTTGACAAACAAAAAGGGCAAAAACTTTTATATGCCACTTGAATTCAATGAGCAAACAATTGAAGAATACAACAACTTTCAAACAATATTATTCAAAAAAACTTATTTTAAAAGTTTGTCAGTTTTTTTAAATTTTGGCTTTAAGGACGATGCATTTTTAACATCTATGATTTGTGGCTATTTTGATATAATTACAAAAAGTCTTTATTCTTTTTTAAGAACTAAAAAAAATGAAGTGGAGTTTGTTTCAAAAATATACCCAAATTACAAAAAAAATGTAATAAAATTTGCTGTAAAGGCAAAACTATCTATGAGTATTTATGATTTGATTTGGAGTTATTTAGAAGCAAAATTGACATCTAAAATTAAACTTAAAAGGAGCAAAAAAAATGCAAGACAACAAAATAGAAAACTTAATGGAGCAAGCCATTGAAAAAATTAAAAAAATCATTGATGTAGATACAATTATCGGCAAGCCAATTAATTGTATAGACGGAACAATGATAATACCTATCACAAAGGTAAGTGTTGGCTTTGTTGCCGGTGGTGGCGAATACTCCCAAAACATTCCACCAAAAAATGAGCAAAAACAATATCCCTTTGCTGGTGGTTCTACGGCAGGTTTTAGTATTAATCCTGTTGGGTTTTTAATTGGCAGTGGCAAAAACATCAAACTTGTTACCATGGACCACAAAAATACTTTTGAAGAGATTGTTAAGATTGTAGAAAACATAACAAGCAAATTAAAATAGGAGAGTATATGAAAAAACAATATCTAAGTTTAATTTTGTGTTTTTTGCTTATAGCGGTTATATATTTTTCAAGCATAATATTGCCAAGCAAGGTGCAAATGGTGTCGGGTAGTGAAATCGACTTAAATGCAAAAGCGATGGTTGTTTTGGAAAGTGAAAGTGGCAGAGTGCTATATGAAAAAAACAAAGATGCACAACTTGCAATGGCAAGCACAACAAAGATTATGACAGCACTTGTGGCAATAGAAAACACTAGCAATTTAGATGAAATTTTTGCCATAGATAATAGGGCAGTTGGAATTGAAGGCACAAGCATTTATTTGCGAAAAGATGAACATCTTTCTATGAGACATCTGTTGCTTGGGCTTATGCTTGCAAGTGGCAACGATGCATCTCTTGCAATTGCATACAAGGTTGGCAACGGTAGTTTGCAAAATTTTGTTGACTTGATGAACAAAAAAGTTGAAGATTTGGGATTACATAACACGCATTTTGACAATCCACATGGGCTAGATAGCAAAACGCATTACACTTCGGCATATGACCTTGCAAAAATAACTGCAAAGGCAATGGAAAACGAAAGTTTTAGAGAAATTGTAAAAACAAAATTTGCTCAAATACCTTCAAACATTCAAGGGCAAAACAGATTTTTGCGAAATAAACACAAACTTCTGCAAGAAGATATGTTGGGTTGTGAAGGCGTTAAAACCGGGTTTACAGATAATGCGTTAAGATGTTGCGTAACAAGTGTTATGCGCAACAATATGCGTTTGATATGCGTTGTTTTAAACTGCCCAAATATGTTTGAAGACAGCAAAGCCATTTTGGAAAAGAGTTTTGAAAATTACTCAAAAATTAACCTGTTAGAAGCAAATAAATACATAGAAAGTTTGCCCGTAAAAAATTGCAATGTGGAAAGTGTTAAAACATATACAAAAAATAGTTGTAACTATCCATTAAAGCAAAATGAAATTAGCAAGATAAACACAAAGGTCATTTTGCCAGAATTTATTGAAAGTCCACTAGAAAAAGATAGTGAAATTGGAGAATTTAAAATTTATTTAGATAATGACTTGATTTTTTCAACAAAAATTTATACTATGGAAGCAGTGGAAGAAAAAGACTATTCACAAAAGTTAAAAGATATTTTAGAAAATTGGTCGTAGAATGAGAATTAACAAATTTTTGGCAAGTTGTGGAGTTGCCAGCAGAAGAAAAGCAGAAGAACTTATCACATCAGGCAGAGTTTTAATTAATGATATAGTTCAAACAAATTTGGCATACATTGTTAAGCCAGATGATGTTGTTAAATTAGATAACAAAATTGTTAGCCAAGTTGAAGATTTAGAATATTACATTTTAAACAAGCCCAAAGGTTACATAAGTTCAGTTAAAGATGACAGGGGCAGAAGAGTTGTAACAGATTTAATTAAAACTGATGCAAGGATTTTTCCTGTTGGACGTCTTGATTATGACAGCGAAGGAATGCTGTTATTAACAAATGATGGCGACTTGATGAACAAACTAACTCACCCTAAAAATTTGATAAGCAAAACTTATGTAGTTAGTATTTTAGGTGACATTAATGAAAGTGCCATAAGAAAACTTGAAAGTGGCGTTGTAATTGATAACTATAAACTTCGCCCTTGCAAAATTGCCATAAAAGAAAAGCAATTTGGCAAAACCAAAATGCAAGTAACGATTTATGAAGGCAGAAACAGAGAAATAAGAAAAATGTTTGAAACTGTTGGCAAAAAAGTTGTGTATTTAAAACGCATAAAAATTGCCGACTTTGAAATGACAGGCTTAAATAGGGGAGAGTATCGCCCGCTAAAACAAAAAGAAATTGATTATTTAAAGAGTTTGTAAAAAACTTCACTAAAATCAGTTTGTTGACAAAGAAAAAAACTGATATTATTCTCGTGTTTAAAAAAACTAAAAAATAAAAGAGAACTTACTTTTTAAGTAAAATTCTCTTTTTTTGTTTTAATATTGTTTTGACTTGTTTGCTGGTTTTTATCTCATCTTTCGTATAAGCCCAACGACCTTTCCAAGAATGGTTACATTGTCGGCATAAATTGGGCTCATTGTTGGATTTTCTGGTTGCAAACGAATGCGGTTTTCTTCTTTGTAAAATCTTTTTACAGTTGCGCTGTCGTCAATTAATGCTGCAACAATTTCTCCATTTTCAGCTGTTTGTTGTTTGTGCACAACAATCAAGTCACCATCAAAAATGCCAGCATTTATCATACTTTCGCCACTTACTTTGAGCATAAACAAATCTCCTGTGCCAAACAAATCGGCAGATAACTCAAACTGCGAATCTATGTTTTCAACTGCCAAAATTGGCTTGCCTGCAGTTATTGTTCCAACGAGTGGAATATTTGTTAAACAATAATTTGATTGAATTGTTTGAGATAAAGGTTTTTGACTGTTTAATATTTCAAATGCACGCGCTTTGTTTTGGGTGTTTCGTTTTATGAGATTTCGTTGTTCTAAAATATTAATATAATAGTTAATTGTAGAAGTGCTTTTTATGCCCACATGATTTGCCATTTCGCGCACGCTTGGCAAATATCCATTTTCGGCGTTAAAAGTTACAATATAATCCATAAGTGCTTTTAAGTTATTTTCTAAATTGCGCATAAAATATCTCCAAAACAAAATTATTATTGATATTATAACAACAAAAAGAGCAAATGTCAAACATTTGTTCTAATTATCTCAATTTATTCTTATCTTATTTTTTTAGTTTTATTAAAAAACCTTAATATAATTTATTTGTCACATAAGAAAAAATACTTATCTTAATTTAACTTTGTTTGCAACACTGCGTCTTATGTCATCAGTTATGGCAGCATAGTATTTTTTGGTGGTGTTTACATCTTTATGACCAAGAACATCGGCAACAACATAGATGTCGCCCGTTTCCTTGTAAAGATTTGTTCCGTATGTGCTACGCAATTTGTGTGGAGTGATGTGCTTTAAGTTTGTTACTAATTTGCTATATTTTTTAACCAATAACTCAACAGCTCTAACACTCATTCTTTTGTTTTGAAGTGACAAAAATAATGCTTTTTCGTCTTTGCTGACATGTTTGTTTTGATTGCGCACTTTTAAGTATTCTTGCAATGCCTTTTCAACTTCTTCGCCAAAATACAAAATAACACGATTTCCACCTTTTCGGGTTATCGTAAAGCCTTTTTGGTTAAAATCTATATCGGTCAAATCCAATCCAACAAGTTCGCTAATTCTTATGCCTGTGCCCAAAAACAAGGTTAAAATGGCAACATCGCGCTTTGCTGTGTGCTCGTGAAATGATTGTTGCATCTTTGTTAATTTGTCACCATTTTCAACATAGTCTAGCAAGTTTGCAACTTCATCAACTTCAAGCCTTATAATTTCTTTTTCATGTGTTTTTGGTGGGGTTACTTTTTCTGTCACATTTTGATTTATGTAATTTTTTTTGTAAAAAAACTTAAACATAGCCCTTATGCACGCAAACTTGCGAGATTTTGTTTTTTCACTGTTTGTATATGTTTTGCCATCTTCGCGTTTAAAACCACTTAAATAACTTAAATAATGCTCGATGTCTCTATCGGTCACTTTGTTTAAATCTTCATAAGTGAAATTTACAACTTTTTTTTCTTCAAACTTAGGGCATTCTGTCTTTAAAAAATTAAAAAAAGTTAACATATCATAGCAATAGGCACGCCTTGTCAAAACTGACGAATTACTTTCTATGCCAAGCAAAAAGTCCCTGCAACAATCAGGTAATTTTTTTTGTAGTTGCTTGATTTTTTCTAAATTTTTTAAATCTCGTTCTGTAAAATAGTTGCTCATGTTTACATTATAACATAAAACTATTTTCATTTCAATAAATAATGATATTTTGTAAATAACAAAGTTTAAAGGTTGACATATTTTATAATAAATAATAAAATTTAGCTATAAGGAAGATTTTTGTTTTTACAAAATTGTTTTATTTAAGTTTTTATTGTAGAATATTTATTTAAAATAATTTAAAATTTCAGCACAATAGGTGAAGTTATGATTAGTAAAGATTCAATGGATTATTTATTTGACACTTTAAAGTTTTATGGCGAGCAATATGACAAAATTGCAGACCGTTGCTATGAAGATGTGTTAAATGCATTAAATGAAATTGCAAGAGATTTTTTGCCAGCAAAAACAGAAGTTATGTCATATGGCAGTTATCACATAAAAAGCAATTATCAACTTGTTGAGCCAATGGAATTTTATGTTGTTTTGCATGGAGACAAAGAAAAAATACTTTCTCGTGAAGCCCAACAAAGACAAGAAAATTTAAGCTATAAAAAACACAAAAAAAACAGCAGTTCTTCAATAAAAAATGTATATCAAAATATTTTAAGTGGCAGTTCCAATCAAGAACAAGTTGTCACAAGTTTTGATGCCGCCAAAACAATTATGAATCAAATGCAAAAATATTTGGGCGAAGATGATGTTGTTTATTTTAAAAACAATGTTGTATTTGTTAGATTTCACACAAAAGATGAACTTCAAATTTTGGCAGTTATTTCAGTTGTGTATGAGTTTGAAGACGGTTTGTTTGAATTTAAAAAATATGGCTTGTCAACAGCAGAATATAGCCGAGATATAACAAAGAACATATTAACAAAAAACAACCAAACAAATGGCAATTATATACTACTATGCAAACTCATAAAAATGCTGGAATTAGAGTTAGTTTTAACCGAAATGTCAAACAAATATTTAAGCAAAAAGTCATTATTTGTTGAACATTTGCTTTATAATGTTCCAAATAAGTTATTTGAAGGCAATGATTTTTGTCAGATTTTTGTGAATGTTGTCAATTTTGTAAAACATTGTGAAATTGATGATTTGTATCTTGCAGACAACAAAACAAAAATGTTTGTTGAAGATGGATACTATGCAAACCAAGAATTTAAGAGTTTTATTAAAAAGATAATTTATATAAGCAAAAACACAAACCAAATGATTGAAGACGCAATAAAAAAATATTCAAATCAAAATGACGAAAATCAGTCACAAACAAACAACAATCAATTAGCAACGCAAAATGATAAAAAAGTTAAAAAATTGGGAAAATAACCAAAACCACTCTTAAAATAGCCCTATCTATTCGTAAAACTGTTCTTTTGCGAATAGTTTGTTTTTGTTTTTACTACTGCTCACCTTCAAAAAAATGCTCTATTTAAAACATTTTTCACCAACAAAAAACACATTAAAGTAAAGTTTTCTCTTAATGTGTTTTTTAATTTTATAATAAAATTTGCCATGACTTATTTTTTGTTTATTTTAATAACTGCTCTTTGAATTATTTTTTACTTTAATCATAAAAACTGCTCTTTCTTTTGTTTTGAGT
Organism: Christensenellales bacterium; assembly: GCA_051889975.1. Lineage (GTDB taxonomy): Bacteria > Bacillota > Clostridia > Christensenellales > UBA1242 > UBA9845. Next base: position 8,419 of record JBJFDJ010000019.1, on the reverse strand, counting down.
TTTTTAGACTTTAATTAAAATAGTTTTATTAAAAAATTGCATCTATTAATTACTTCTTTTAAATGTTTGTAGTTTGGCAAGACTGATTTAACTATCTCCCAAAACTTTGGCGAGTGATTTAGTTCAATTAAGTGTGCTAGTTCGTGGATAATTATGTAATCAATTAGTTCTGGGCTTAACATCAAGAGTTTCCAGTTAAAATACAAGTTTTTTTTGTTGTCACACATTCCCCACTTTGCTTTGCTGTTTAAAATGTTAATGCTTGCAAAATTTTGTTTCATAAACTTTGCAAGTTTTTCAACTCGTGGCACCAAAATCCTTTCAACATTCTTTAAATACCACTGCTTAATTAAGTTTTGTTTTTTTAAGGCATTTTTGCAAGGTTTAATTAACAATGCTTGCTCGGTTATGTAAGGCTCGTCAATTCCTTGCGTTTCATAAATTTTGTAGCGTTTTCCCAAAAAGAAAATTTCATTGTATTCTACTATGTCTCTGTTTTTGTTTAAAACTTCTTGTATGCTGTTGCATCTATCTTCTATCCATTTTCGCTTACTCTCCAAAAACTCAACTATTTCATATAGTGGCATGCTTTTTGGTGCATGCACAATCAGTTCACCCTTTTCATTTATGGTTATGGCAAGCGTTCGTCTTTTGGTTCGTATAATTTTTTTTGGTTCAATCATGTTGCAATTATATCAAAATTTAGTCTTTATGTCATTTAAAATAAGTTTTTTATTTGCATAGCACCAAAAAGTTACACTTTGCATAGTAATTTATTGACATTTTTTTACATAAAGTATATACTTTTATTAATATAAGCATTTAAATTAATGTAACAAATGATTTTTTAGGGGAAACGAATGAAAAAAAGTATTGGTTCTGGCAGAGGCTCGGTATATAATATTCTTTTAAAAGCCTTGCAATCTGGCGATAAATATGGATATGAAATTTGCAAGGAAATTGAAGAAAAGTCAAATGGCACCTATATTTTAAAACAACCAAGTTTGTATTCTGGTTTAAAACGCCTTGAAGCGCAAAAACTTATCACAAGTTATTGGAAAGATAGTGATTTGGGTGGACGAAGACATTATTACTCTTTAACGCCAGCAGGCAGTCAAAAAATTGAAAACAGCAATTTTTCGTGGGAAGATACAAGAGATAATCTTGTAAATTCGTTGTTTGAAAAATCAGAATTAGAAAATGACATTGAAGATGTTGTTAAACAGGTTGACACTTTAAAACAACAAACCGAAGATGCAAAACAATATCAACAAGACATTGATGAAATTATATCTTCAACACAAAATTTGGTTGATGAAAAAGAAATCCGCCAAGAAATCAATGAAGATGACGAACAAAAACAAGAAGATGAACAAAGTTCAACAACCGATTTGTTTGCCTATGGCAACAGCGATGATTTGTTTTCTATGTTCGGCAGTTTTGATGCAAGCAAGCAAACAGATGACGCACAAGAAAATGCCAATTTAGATGGCGAAGATATATCAAACGACATTGACGAAGATGTTAAAGAAGATGACCAAGTCGATGACGAAGAAGACATCAAAGTTTATAACATAGAAGATTATCAAGAAGATACCAATCAATCTGCCCCACTCAACAAAAATTATAATGAAAGTGACAATAATAAGGAAAGTGCCGAGTTATCAAGTCAAACTCAAACTGATTTGTCAAGCCAAACTGAAAGTGACAGTTTAAACGAAAATAAAAGTGATTTGTTAAATGAAGTTGAAAGTGAAAGTTTAAACGAGACTGAAATAGCCAAAGAAAATGTTGATAATTTAACAAAAGACGACAATTTAAATAACACTCAACTAGACTTGTTTTCTTATATCAACAATGCCCAAACAAATAACACAAGCATAGATGATGAGATTTACAAAGAAGAAACAAATGACGAGAAAAACTTTGAAGATATAATTAAAAACTTTACAACTTATGAAACCGAAAACAAGTTAGAAGATAACGATTTTCCTGCCAAAGAAAAAAGCGAACTCCAAACCAACAACGGGTTAAAAGATGCTGACTTGACTTGCGAAAATGCAAAAGACAATGAATTGACAAACGATATTAAAACTAGCCAAAATGAATTGGAAGAAGATGTTTTGGAAACCGAAAGTGCTTTTAATGAATACAAGG
>JBJFDJ010000019.1:0-6162 GCA_051889975.1 Christensenellales bacterium | reverse complement strand
CAAATGAAGATTTACTTGAAACAGAACAAGCAAGTTTATCTAATGAAAATCAAAGCGAAAATCAATCTTCAAGTGCCATAGACTATGCAAACATATTTGGCGATTTGATGACTTCTAACAAAAATGCAGAAAATGTTGCAAGTGATGGCAAAGAAATTGACGATAATTTAAGAGAAGATTTGCATATTTCGCAGGCAAACAATCAAAATAACACCCACACAGGTTTTGTTGACGAACTTCCACGAATTAATACAAATCAAAATAACATAAACAGAACTTTGATGGTTGACCAAAATATGCTAAACGACTTAAACGAGCAATATAACGAAGAAAATCCTTTTGAAAAATTGGACAGCAAAATCAAAGAGCAATTTGATGAAAACACCGAAGTTGAGCAAAATAATACATACACTCAAAACAACAATTTCAAACAAAGCAACATTCCTTTTGATAGAAAATATGGACATGTTTTGGATAGCTTTGAAATCCCTGACTATCAAGTTAGATACTATAAAAAATCAACAAGCAAAGCAAAAATATCAAAATTTATTTCCATCAACAAATTAAATTTGGTAAGCAGTATAATCGTCAGCATTTTGCTTTGCATTTTAACAACTGCAACTTTAATTTGTTCTTCGTTAAAAGTCAGCCCAAATGGAACTCAAATTGTTTGTTATGCATTGAGTTATGTTGCAATAATTTTTATGTTGATGTTTAATTTGTTAAAATACGAAACAAACAAAAATAAAAAAATACTTGAGTTAAACAAAAATCAAATAATAACCAATTCATTTTTTGCAGTTGTATTAATAATTTTAACAATTGCCTTAAACATTTTGTTTGGAATGAATTTGACAAATATTTTAGATTACTCTGCATCATTCATTCTTCCTTTGTGCTATTCGTTGATTTTGTTTATTCAACCTTTGGTTAAAAAATTTTTAAGCAGATTTTCTGGCTTTTATTTGAATTAAAAATTATCTTTTATCATTTACAAATATAAATAAATGTGTTATCATTTAATATGGAGGGGTAAAATTTGGCTAAATTTGTTTTAGAAGTTAATAATTTAACAAAAAAATATAAAGATAGATATGCCGTTGATGATGTTTCGTTTGAAATCATTGAAGGTGAAATTTTTGGTTTGATTGGCCCAAATGGTGCCGGAAAAACAACAATTATCAAAATGATTACGGGACTAGCAAAGCCAACCAATGGTGAAATTTTTATTGATGGAATTTCTTTAAAAAAATACTATGAAAAGGCAATTGCAAAACTGGGTGGTATTATTGAAAATCCAGACCTATACTCTTATATGTCGGGAATGGAAAATCTTAAGTTCTTTGCCAGCCTCTACCCTAATATAACACAAGAAAAAATAGACGAAGTCGTTAAACTTGTTGGCATGGAAAAGCGTATTCATGACAAAGTGCGCACATATTCTTTGGGTATGAAACAGCGTATTGGCATTGCGCAAGCGCTACTCCACGACCCAAAACTTTTAATTTTGGACGAACCAACAAATGGCCTTGACCCAAACGGCATAAGAGATATGCGAAAATTTCTTATTGGACTAGCAAGAAAAAAACATATTTCCATTTTAGTTTCTAGCCATATTTTATCAGAGATGGAACAACTTTGTGACACAGTTGCAATAATTGATGGTGGCAAAATAATTACAATTAAAACTCTGGAAAAAATTAAACAAGGTTTACAAAATGAGCAAAAATTGTGCATCACCTGTGACTACCCTAACTATGCTGGCAAACTAATTATGATGAAATACAAAATACCAGTTTCACTAGCGGGCAAAACAATTATGTTTAATATGTCAGAAGAAAAGACACCAGAAATAACTGCTTTGCTGATAAAAGAAGGCATTTCTATATTTGGAATAAACACAATAACAAAATCGCTTGAAGATGTGTTCAGTGAAATCTTGCAACAACGAAACAAAACAAGTGAAATTAAGTAGGAGGAAAATATGTTTAGATTATTTAAAGCAGAATTAAAGAAAATCTTTTTAAAACCTAGCATATTTGTTGTTACTGGTTTGATAATTTTAATGCTTGCTATTTCTACTTTTTTATATAACCCACAAGCAAAAAGCGACTTTGTTGTTAATTATAACAGTTTTAGCACAACAATAAGCAATGATTGTGACACAGTAAGCGAAGTTTATGAAAACTTTACAAGCAACAATTTTAAAACATATAGCATTCAACAAATCAATCAACTTTTGACAAATGCAGAAAACTATATTAATTATTATGTTGAAAACAATGACAATTTGTCACTTATAAAATCTAAATATCAAAGTGTTTATTCAAGTTGCACATCATATCAAAGAACTTTTGAAATCTATAAAAATGCAAAAGAAAATAATCAAGACCTAACGACAATAAAAACTAATTTAGACAATGCTCGCAACAAATTTTTTAGCGAATTTGAAGGTTTTTATGATTTATACAAAAAAATTGTAAACAACGAACAGACAACCGTTTTGGTTACTGAAACTTTGGACAAAACAATTTACAACTTCTACTGCAAGTTTGACGAAACAAACTACACTCGCTATGAAGCAAGTTTGGAGTATTATGCAAACAATGAATCATACTTAAACAAGTTGTTCCCTAGCACAGAAGGTGCATATTTCTTGGACACATTAAATGGTTATGTTGAACAATTAATTCCTTTTGAAGTTGATGCTGATATCTTTGACAATTTAAAATCATATTTGACATCTGCAAAAGAATGGCTTGGAAATGATGGTGAAAATGGCGAAGAAATGACGGGCATATACAAAGAGATATACGATTTTTATGATAGATACAAAACCAGTGATAATCCTGCATATACAAAAGATATTATCACTATGGTAACCAATTATAACATTGTTGCAAATTATGCAAGTAATATTGTAACAAAATCTATTCAAGTAAATGGATTGCAAAAACTTGGTGCAACAAACATACAACAATACGCACCATTTAAAAATTCAAATCTTTATGAAATGAAAGAAAAACTTACAAAAACAATTTACTTGTTTGACAATCATCAATTTGAATATGAATATGCTGATGTATTTAGCATAAATCAACCTTCAAATACAGACATCAATGGCTTTGACTACTCTTATTTTGCAGTTAGACTTTGCACATTGTTTATTATCGTTTATATTGTTGTTCTTGCAGCAGGAACTATTGCAGGCGAACAAAGTGCAGGAACGATGAAACTTTTGGCTATTAGACCATTTAATCGCAACAAACTTTTGGCAGGCAAACTTTTGGCAATACTTGCAATTGGTGGAATATTACTTTCTGTATCAAGCGTTGCAACTTTGGTCATTGGTGGCATAAATTATGGCTTTGCAAGTGCACCAATACTTATGGTGTTTAATGCAACAAAAGCATCTGTTATAAGTCCTGTTTTGCTTTACTTAATTGCACTTTTGACTATGTTTGTAGAAATCAGTTTCTATGCTCTACTTTCTACATTCATTTCAACAGTGTTTAAGTCAAACATTGGTGCAGTAACAGTTTCAATACTCTTGTTCTTTGCATCTTTGGTTCTTAATGTTATTGCTGTAAATGTTCCTTGGTTAAGATTTTTACCATTTACTAACATCAATTTATTCAAGTATTTTGGTGCATCATTTGTTAGCACAAACAGTGCACAAAACGTCCTTCAAGGAATACTCACCCCAACAGTATTTGTGGGCGCAGACTTCTGGTTGAGTTTTGCATTTACAACAATTTCAATTGCCTTGCTTTGCGTTGTTTCATTTGTTAAATTTAAAAAACAAGATATTAAATAATAAGCTTATTATTTTTGAAAAAAAGAATATTATCGCTTTTGATAATATTCTTTTTTTGTGTTTTAATTATGTTAATATATGCTCAATTTTGTTGCAAGTTAACTAACTATGTTTTGCAATTTCTCCAGTTGCAAGTTTGTCACATAAATTGTTTAATTCGTTGTCACTGTGACCTTTAACCTTTACAAACGAAACATTGTGAGTTATGCATAGTTTTAAAAGTTCTTTCCATAAGTCTTGATTTAAAACTGGTTTTTTGTCTGCACCCTTCCAGCCATTGCTTTGCCATTTATCAATCCATTTGTTTAAAAAAGCATTGCTTACATAAGCACTATCTGTGTAAACCGTCACATTGCAAGGTTCTTTTAATTTTTTCAAACCTTCAACCACAGCAGTTAGTTCCATTCGGTTGTTTGTTGTCTGTTCATTGTATCCACTAAATTCTTTTTGCAAATTTTTGTAAATTAAAACTGCTCCCCAGCCACCTTTGCCCGGATTGCCAGAACAAGCCCCATCTGTGTATAAAGTTATGTCTTTCATACAAAAATCATATCACAAATTTAAACATAACACAAACAAAAAATGCTTAAATAAATAAGCAAACCAATTAAATCTTAAATGTTGTTAAAATTAATATTTCAAGCAAAATTTTGCCATAAAAAAGTCCATATTTATAAGCCTTTTGAGTTTATAAATATTGGACTATATTTATCTATTTTGCATATTCTACGGCACGAGATTCGCGTATAACATTAACCTTAATTTGACCCGGATATTGCAAACTTTCTTCAATCTTTTTGGCAATATCTTTTGCAAGGAACAATGCCTCATCGTCATTGATATCTTCTGGTTTAACCAACACTCTAATTTCTCTGCCTGCTTGGATTGCATAGCACTTTTCAACGCCTTTAAATGAACTTGCAATGTTTTCCAAATCAGTTAATCGTTTGATGTAATTTTCCAAACTCTCGCGTCTAGCACCAGGGCGAGAACTTGAAATTGCATCGGCTGTTTGAACCAAAATTGCTTCTAAACTATGAAATTCAACGCCACCATGATGCGCCTCAATGCAGTGAATTACTGGCTCTGCTTCGCCATATTTTTTTGCCAGGTCAACACCAATGCTTACGTGAGTTCCTTCGGTTTCTTGGTCAAGTGCCTTGCCAATGTCGTGTAGCAATCCACCACGCTTTGCAACCTTAACATCTGCCCCCACTTCGCTGGCCATAAGACCTGCAAGATAGCAAACTTCTAAACTATGTTTTAAAACATTTTGACCATAACTGGTGCGATATTTAAGTCTGCCCAAAACTTTGATGATTTCTGGGTGCAAACCTTGAACATCTGCATCAAACACTGCGTTTTCACCAGTTTCTTTGATTTCTTGTTCAATATCTCTTTTAACCTTTTCAACCATTTCTTCAATTCTGGTTGGGTGAATGCGTCCGTCAAGCATAAGTTTTTCTAGTGCAATTCGGGCAATTTCACGCCTTACTGGGTCAAAACAAGATAGGACAATTGTTTCTGGCGTGTCGTCAATAATTAAGTCAACGCCTGTTGCTTGTTCAAATGCTCTTATGTTGCGACCTTCTCTTCCAATTATTCTGCCCTTCATTTCGTCATTTGGAATTGCAACTGAAGAAACTGTTGTTTCACTTGTTTGGTCAACAGAACATTTTTGAATTGCAAGAGTTAAAATATTTTTTGCTTTTTTGTCTGCATCATTTTTTGCTTGCTCTTCAATATTTCTAACAAGTTTTGCAGCATCTTTTTTTGCTTCGTCTTCATATGTTTTTATGAGCAGTTTTTTTGCTTCATCGCGTGACATATGAGAAACTTTTTCCAGTTCTTTGTTAACATTTTCAATGGCATCTAATTGTTTTTGCTTTAATGCTTCAAGTTCATTTTTTCTGTTTTCGTTTTGTTGTCTTTCATTTTCAATGTTATCTTGTTTTTTGTCTAATTGCTCTTCTTTTTTGTTTAAAAATTCTTCTCGTTGAGACAATCTATCGTCTAATTTTTGAGCATCTAAACGCCTCTGCTTAATTTCATCTTCTGCTTCTTGCTTTAAAATGTGAATTTCTTCTTGCGTTTGAAGAATAGATTCTTTTTTTGCAGTTTTTGCTTCGGCATAAGCATCTTCCAAAATTTTTGCTGCTGTTGATTGTGCTTTGCCAAGTTTTTTCATCAACACTTTTTTGTCAACAAAATAACCACAAACTATACCAACAGAAATTGCAATTACAACACAAATAATTGCAGCCCAAACAGGAAGAGTTGCCACATCCAAGAGCAACTGTATATTGTTTGTCATTTTATTTCTCCTTATTAAATTTTTATTGTTC
>JBJFDJ010000018.1:43616-46995 GCA_051889975.1 Christensenellales bacterium | reverse complement strand
CAAACCGATTACAGCAACATTTCATATTTTTACAACGGAAAAGATTACACCTATTGCATAAATAGTGAACAAGAACTTAAAAAATTTGTATTTTATGCTGTTTTGTATCGTTTGGAAACTGCCGAAGTTTACATCAATTTTGATTATTCAGGCAAGCAAAATGCATATTCCAGCACACAAAGTTTAATTCAAAATATGTTGCCAACAATATCAAAATATGGCGTTGACATAAATAGTGGCGATGTTTTGGGCCAATTATTTAGTGAAGATAACTTGCAAAATTTGACCGAAATTTTAAGTTTTATTGAAGAAGTTCACGACCAAATTTATTTGTATTATGATGTTACAAGCAATTTGACAAGTCAAAAATCAAATTGCGTTTACACTTTAAATTTTGAATATGTGGGCGACTACGAAGCAACTGTTTCTGATAATAATTCTCAAATAGGCACAAGCAACAGCTCAACAAGAACTTTTGCAATTGACAGTTTGGCGTCTGCACCTGTTGAGACAGTGGCTCAACTTTTGATGGTTGTTCAAAATGGCAGAAAACCAGAGTTTGTAACAACAAGCAAAACAAAAGACACACTTATAAATGGCAAAACAATTGCCGAGCAAACTTACATCAAAGCAAGACAAGTTCTCAACAAAATTTGCACCGACAGTATGACGGACTATCAAAAGGCACTTGCAATTTACAATTGGATTGTTGTCAACAACCAATATGATTATAACACTTGTGGTAGTGCAGAAGGTGCACCATTCAGCAGTGAAAATTTAAGCAAAATGTCGTTTTATGCTTCTGGCACGTTGCTTAACAACTTGTCTGTTTGCAAGGGCATTGCGCAAGCGTTTGGTCTTATGTGCAACATAGAAGGCATAAAAGCAGTTGAAACTTTTGGCATAGTTGGAAGTGGCATTGATTGGGCAAATGTTGATTTTAAAACAATGTCACTTGCAACATACAATTTGCTTATGAACATAGACGCCATTGGCGCTCATAGTTGGAACAGGGTTTATTTGGATGCTGGCGAAGGCAAACAATGGTATGTTGTTGACGCAACGTGGGAAGAAAAAGTTGGCAATGATTTTTCGGCACATGATTACTTTTTGATAAATGACAGCGCCATAAAAGATAACAGAAAAGAATTTTATCCTTGTGGTCAATTTTATTTTGAAACTGATGCAGAAGGTGGTGTGATAGACTTTTCGGCAAATGGAAGCTACAATTATTATGCCGACACAAATATCAATGCTTTAATAACATCACAAACTCAATTAAACGATGTTGTAGCCAGTATGATTTTAAATGGTGGCAGTGGTTTTGAAGTGATTTTTGATAGTTCTATCATAGGTAACTACGCAACAATGATTAATCAAGCATTAACACAAAACTCGTTAAATTATGACGATTATGCAGTTTACAAAAAAGATAACTATGTGTTAGTTTACAAAAAATAACCTGTTGTTTAAACTTAAACAATTTACATAATAAATTTTAAATACAATAACATTGCAATTTGCAAGTCAAAATATAGTTTACAAAACAAAATTAAAAAAAGTGACAAATAATCCATTGGGCTAAATGTCACTTTTTTGTTGTTTTTTGAGAATAAATCTTAATTAAATATTTTTTTAACATTTTTTTGTCAAATTTGCTGTTTTAATTATTTGATTTTTTTGTTTTGATATTGATTGTTTATTGATAAAATTTTTCAATTTAGTTTTTGCACAAAATAAAATAGGGGAAAAGTTTTTAATTTTTGCTTTAACATACATTAAAATTGTTTATTTAATTAAACGCATTAAATTTAAGTTAATTATTCGCCCATGTCAAACTTAATTTCCCAACTGCCCTTTGGACTGCCACAAAGTGGGCAAGGGTTAAGTGGCTGTTTTGCTGTGTGCTCAAAACCACACTTGTTACACTTCCACTTTTCACTTGTTGTGCTTTTGTATAATTTTTTGTTTTTGTATTTGTCATAAATTTGCTGGAGCAAATGGCTGTGGCAGTTTTCAACCGTTGCAACCAGTTTAAACATATGTTCAATTTCGGGGTAGCCTTCATCTTTTGCAACTTTTGCAAAATGTGGATAGATGTTTGTGCTTAAATAAGACTCATTTTCTTTTGTGCAATTAAAACTTTCACACAAGTCATCGCAATCAAAGGGATATCCAAAATTCATATCTATGTTTTGAATTATTTCGCCGTTGTAGTTTTGATGTATCAAATCCCAAAAAACTTTTGCGTGGCTCATTTCGTGCTTTGCCAGTGTTTTAAAGACTGACTGCAAATAATACATTTCTTCGTCCATGCATTTTTGCGCCAAAAATTGATATTTTGCACCTTCCATTGTTTCACTTGCAAAACTTCTGGCAAGATTTGTCAATGTTTTGCTTTCATTAAATTCTACTTTTTGTTTCATATAAATCTCCTCTGTTTAAATGTTGACAAAAATTAGTTTTTTAAACTTTTAAAAACAAATCTGTTAAAATTGTTTTATAATTTTTAAAATTATAATATAATATAAACATGAAAAAAAAGATTTTGGCTGTTTTTTTGATGTGCATTTGCGTGCTTAGTTTGTGTGGCTGTGCAAATGTAAGTTACACAGATTATATTTTTAGTGATGGCAGTATTGCTCAACAAATTGTTGTTACGCTTGACGAAAACAAACTTACAAGTTCTGGTTTAACGATGAGTGATGTGCAAAATGATATTCGCAACTATGCCAATGCTTTTTACAACGAAAAATTAAATGAATTTAGCAGTGCAGTTGATGACCCAAGCATAAAATTGTTTGTTTTAGCAAATCATATTTTTAAACCAGCAATTTCAAACAATGTTGTTAATATTTATATCAAATTTAACAATATAAATTGCTATTATTATTTCTACAAACATCAATTGCCAGACGAAAATGACAGCAGTGGAGTTATAACAGACAACGGATTTTATGAAAAAGACAGCACAACAAGTCAAACTGTTTTTTATGATTTAAACAACAACAGTGTCGCAACTGCTTGGCTGACATATTTTGCCGAAAAAATGCCAGATGTAAGTTTTGCAAACTGCACCTACAACTACACCTACAGCACGCCTTATGAAAAAATACATTCGGATGCAGACGCAGTTTATTATGACGACTATGGCAATGTTTCGCACACATGGAGTTTTAAAAGCACTGATTTAACTGGCGAAAACGCAACAACTGGTGGCAAAATAACACTTTACACCATCGGCATTAAATCTCCACTTTGGTATTTTGTTGCCGTTGGCGCAACTGCAATTTTGGTTGCTGTGCTTTGTGTGTTTTGCCACTTTAAAGACAAAAAGAAAAAAGCAACTTTTAATCAAGGCACAACAAATATTAAAATA
>JBJFDJ010000018.1:32730-43516 GCA_051889975.1 Christensenellales bacterium | reverse complement strand
AAAAACAAGCAATTTGCTTGTTTTTTTGTTGTGCATAGTGGTTAGCGCGATGATGAAAAATTTTAACAAGTTAAAATTTTTGTTCGCAAATTGCAAACCCATGATTTATCATGGCATCATCGCTTAATTAATAGCCACTAAAAACAAAAATCAAAAAAAACAAAAAAATATTTTCAAACTATTGTAATTGTTGGCGTTTTTTGTTATAATAAATTGTTTATAGTTAAAAATCTAGGTTGAAAAACCTATTTTTGTTGCAAATTTATTTAAGGAAGAAGTTTTATTATGAAAAACGAAAAATTAAGAAATATTGCCATCATTGCCCACGTTGACCACGGCAAAACAAGTTTGGTAAATGAAATGTTAAAGCAAGGTGGAGTTTTTAGGAGCAATCAAACTGTGCAAGATAGGGTTATGGACAGTGGCGACATAGAAAGAGAGCGTGGCATAACCATTTTGGCAAAAAACTGCTCACTTATGCACAAAGGTGTTAAAATCAATTTGGTTGACACCCCGGGGCACGCTGATTTTGGTGGCGAAGTTGAACGCAGTTTAAAAATGGTTGATGGCGTTTTGCTTGTTGTTGATGCCTTTGAAGGCCCTATGCCACAAACTCGTTTTGTTTTGGAAAAAGCACTTGCTCTAAATTTAAAAGTCATTGTTGTTGTAAACAAAATTGACAAGCCAGAAGCAAGACTTCAAGAAGTGCAAGACGAAGTTTTGGAACTTTTGATGGATTTAAATGCAACAGACGAACAACTTGACAGCCCTTTTGTTTTTGCAAGTGCGCGAAACGGCAGTGCAAGTTTAGATATCAACAGTGCCGGCGAAAATATGATGCCACTTTTGGATAAGATTTTGGAATATATTCCAGCGCCAGAAGGCGACCCAAATGGAGAGTTCCAAATGATTTGCAGTTCAACCGAAACAAACGATTATGTTGGCAAAATGGCAATTGGCAAAATCACAAGGGGCACCGTTCATGTTAATGACAACATTGTTATAACAAATTATTACAATGAAAAACCGGACGAAAGAAGCAAAGTAACTGCCTTGTATGAATTTGAAGGAATGAAAAAAGTTGCTCACGAGCAAAGTGATTTTGGCGACATTGTCTGCATTGCTGGTAGCCCAAATGTAAGAATTGGCGACACATTGTGTGCAAGTTCAAAAGTTGAAGCCCTACCTTTTGTTAAAATTAGCGAGCCAAGTGTTGAAATGACTTTTAGCGTCAACAACAGTCCTTTTGCCGGCAAAGAAGGAAAGTTTGTTACAAGCCGTCATTTAAGGGCAAGACTTTTAAAAGAAGCCGAAAAAGATTTGAGTTTGAAAGTTTATGAAACAGATACAACCGAAGCATTTAGAGTTTGTGGACGTGGCGAAATGCACCTTTCAATTTTGATTGAAAATATGAGACGCGAAGGCTACGAATTTCAAGTTAGCATGCCAAAAGTTTTGTATAAAGAAGAAAATGGCGTAAAACTTGAACCTATTGACAAATTGGTTGTAGATGTGCCACAAGAATGTATGGGCGTTGTTATGAACAAAATGGGCATCAGAAAGGGCGAATTTCAAAATATGACAACTCATGGTAGCAGACTTAAAATGGAATTTTTGATACCAAGCCGTGGTTTGTTTGGTTACAAGAGTGAATTTTTAACCGACACCAAGGGCGAAGGAATTTTAACCAGTGTTCACCACAGTTATGAACCATTTAAGGGTGAAATTGTGCGCAGAAATATGGGCTCACTCATCGCCTTTGAAAACGGAACAAGTGTTGTTTATGGCTTGTTTAATGCACAAGAAAGGGGAGATTTGTTCATTGGGCCAAACACAGATGTTTATGCTGGTATGGTTGTTGGCAGAAACCCTAAAAACGAAGACCTTGTTGTAAATGTTTGCAAAGAAAAACATCTTTCAAATTGCCGTTCAAGTTCAAGTGACGATGCAATGCGTTTAACTCCACCAATAAAAATGAGTTTGGAAGAAGCAATTGAATTTTTGGCAGATGACGAACTTTTGGAAGTTACGCCAGAAAATTTGCGCATAAGAAAAGTTATTTTGGACCAACAAGCACGTGCAAAAGCAAAATTTGCAGCAAAACAAAATGCAAAATAAAATTTATTTTTTAATTAATAATTAGTTTAAATTTTGTTTGTAATAAGTAATTTAAGTTTTAATATAACTTTATTGTAAAAAACTACAAAAATTAAATTGAGACTAATATAAAAATAACTTTTAAATTTTTATTAAAACAAATAATTATATAATTGATTAGTATAAACCCACAGCCACCAAAACTGACGCCACTCACCAGTTTTGACGGCTGTTTTTATTCCCAAAAATCAACAAAGACTTAATAATATTATGTTAAAATACAACAAAATGAAGTAATATATATTAATTTGCCATTTATATTGCAAATTTGTTTGACGATTATTAATTAAGCAAATAATAAAAATTTAAATCGAGTGCAAAAGATAAAAATAGTTTAAAAACTAATTTTAAAAATCAATAATTTTATCAATCGTTTAAATAGTATTGAAAATTTTTTTTAAATGATATAAAATGCTTATGTAATTTTTACCAACTAAAATATTCAGTTTTTGGCAAAAAAATTTGTTTTATTTTTAAAGATAGTGTAAAATTTACATGGGAAGTGTTTATGACAAGAAAAGATATAGCAAGTTTGTTTAAAAGATTTTTTATAACTTTTTTTTGCTGTGTTCCAATTTTTTTGGTCATAGGATATTTTTTAGAAAAGAAAATGCAAGACTGGATACTTACTTTTATTTTCATTGTGATAGGTGGCAGTGTTTTTGCGCTTGAAGAACTCATTCATTTTAAGCGTAGGCAAAAGCGAGAGTTGTTAAAACAAGAACTTAAAGACAAAGATTATTTCAAACAAACCGATGCCGAAAAAACTGAAAAACGCCCAAAAAAACAAAATAAAAATAATCAAAAAACCACAAACAAAAACAGCAAATAATTATTATTTATAACGATTTTTAATCTTAATTTTTCAAAACAAAAATGCCAAAAAAACAGAAGAAAAAACAAGCAAAAGACTACAAACAAAAATATTTAACAAATTATCTTAAAATTTAAAAACAAAAACTTAAATAAAAGCAAAAACAAAAAACGCAAATTAAAAAACAAAGTTAAAATTTTTGGGTTTATAAAAAAAACAAAATTATAATTTTTAGTTAAAAAAATATAAGACAAAGGGGAAAAATTATGTCAACAACTTATGGACAAATGGCACGAAAAACACCATATAGCGTAGAAGCCGAACAATCAGTTTTGGGTTGTATTTTAATCAGTGGCACAGTTGCAACAGAACTTTGTGGCAAATTGCAAGAAACAGATTTTTATAGTCCTGTTCATCAAATAATTTTTAACGCTATGAAGGACTTAAATCTCAAAAATCAGCCAATTGATTATGTCACTTTGGTCAGCGAGTTAGAGCGCAAACAAAAACTAAACGAAGTTGGTGGAATTAACTACATAACTTCACTTACAAATGTTGTGCCAACTGCTGCCAATTATGAGCATTATCAACAAATTGTGCAAGAAGATAGCAAACTGCGAAAGTTAATTGCCATGGCAGAAAAAATTGCAGAAATGGGCTACAAAAGTGAAACAAGCAACTCAATTGTTGAATACACCGAAAAAGCCCTTACAGATTTGGTGACATCAGCAAGCAGTGGTTTGGTGCATATTTCCGAAGCAGTTAATGCTGTTGACAAAAAATTTGAAGCAATTGCCAAGGACCCAGAAGCAGTTACTGGCTTAAAAACTGATTTATATGCCCTTGACAACATTTTAAATGGTGGTTTGCATGGTGGTGACCTTGTGTTGGTTGCTGCTCGTCCGGGTGTTGGAAAAACAAGCTTGTCAATGAATATGGTTACAAATTGCGCAATAAATCACGGCGCAACATGTGCAGTTTTTTCACTTGAAATGCCAAAAGAACAACTTGCTCAAAGAACATTGTGCAGTGTTGCAAGCGTTGACATGAGCAAAGCTTTAAAGGGCGACTTGTCAAGTGAAGATTGGACTGCCTTGTGGCAAGCAAAAAAATTGATTGTTGATAGCAAAATTTATGTTGATGACAACTCTTTAACAAACCCTGCTTTAATAAAAAGCGAGTGCCAAAAACTCAAACGCACAAAAGGGCTTGACCTTGTTATGATTGACTACGCGCAGTTGATGAGTGCCGAAAATGGCAAGAGTGGTGAAAACAGACAACAAGAAGTCAGCAACATAACCCGTTCGCTCAAACTTATGGCAAAAGATTTAAATGTGCCTGTTTTGTTGTTAAGTCAGTTGTCAAGAGCAGTTGAAGGTCGTGCCGATCACAGACCAATGCTCAGCGATTTAAGAGAAAGTGGTGCAATAGAACAAGACGCCGACATTGTTATGTTCATTTATAACCCAGATATCTACACTGATGAAAACGCTTTAAAACCTGGCATTGTTGACTTGATTGTGGCAAAACATCGCAATGGTGGAATTGGAACTGTTAAATTAAAATTCAATCGTGAAAACACAACATTTACAAATCTTTCTGCTGATGCTGAAGCACAGAGTTTGGAAAAGACAATTCCTTCAAAAGCAAGAAAAAATAAAAGTGATGTGCAAGTTCCAGACCAAATTGTGCCAATGGCAGATAGTGGACTTGCAGACGATATATTTAAATAACAAAATTTTGATTGCAAGCAAATTATAGTTGAAGCGTGGTAAAATTATGCCAGCAAAATAATGTCATCAGTTATAAAAAGATATGAATAGTTTTCATTAAAAAACTTTATATATTTTGTAAAATGTAAATCAAAAATTAGTCACTTTTAAAGGTGGCTTTTTTTGTTGCATATTATCAAAAAGTTATGTTATAATTAATCAAAGGTGGTTGTTATGGAATTGGAAAACAAAGAGTTGCAAAGCGCTAAAGAAACAAACAATGATAACAGTGAAAGATATGTTCGCAGAGATATTGAAGGTGGATATCTTTACAACAAAAGTGAAATAAATTATTTTAGGCAAGTTCAAAAACTTGAAGTTGCCAACAATTTAATGCTTGGCGACTATAACCAAAATGGCATTTACACATTAAATGCAGAAATGTTACAGCAACTCATTGGCTTAACAAAAGTTTATCAATATTCTTTTGGTTCAAATATGTTTTGCCAAAGTTTAGATGACATTGAAGGCTATGGAAAAATTGATTTTGCAATTAAAATTGTAAAAGATTACCCAACAAAAGGCAAAACAACTGCAATATTAGAATTGCTTGAACCAATAGACAAGGCAAATGGTTATTACACAAACACCAACACTGTTCAAATTGATTTTTACACAGCACCAGATACAAATACTTTTGTGATTGATGTGTTAAAAAGATTTAATATAATAAGCAAAAAAGATTCTGGTTTGGTTGCAAAAAAACACGAAGACATAGATTTGATTGTTGCAAGAAAAAAATACGAAGAATTGCGAAAGAACTTGCTAGAAGAAAAAGTTGAAGTTATTTACAAAAACAATTTCAACAAAAAAATAAAGCTTTTGTCAAAATCTCCAGCAGGCAAAAAAGTTTTGGAAGACTTTGAAAAACAAAGTTACAAAATTAATGGTTGGTTTGTAAAAGAAGGAATGAAAGGTTATTACAAAACAATGGACGAACTCTTGCAAAGTGTCATTGAAAAAAACAAACCAGAAATCCTGCAAGATGTTAAACTTGTTGCATCTTTAAACAAGGCAGAAAATGACTGTGCCAAAATTTTTGCCGAAACAATTGCAAGTGTTGACAAAGCAATTGTAAATGCCGAAATCTATGGCGCCGAGGCAGTGCTGATTGCAAATAATAAAAGGCAATTGGAAATTCAAAACAACAATCAAAATTCAAAAAAAGAAGAAGTTAAAATCGAAAGCAAAACAGCAGACACAAGCACAAAAATGTTTGCGCCTAAAGCAGAAGAAAAGCAAGCAAACTTTAACAAAACAGAAAAAACATCAGCAAATAAATCTGCAGTTTCTGCTGAACAAAACAAAAATGCTCTTAAAAAGACCATACATTCAGGCAATTTAAAAACTTTTGTTGGTGCCTTTGTAGATAAAAAAGATAAGGTGGAAGTCGCCTCAAAAACAAACAATCAAAACGAACAAATAAAACAAAATTTAGAAGAAGAAATGATTAAATAAAATAATTTTAAATTTTTGTTGACTTACAAAAAGTTATATGTTAAAATGAAATAGCATCTTTTATAGGTGCTATTTTTTAGAGTAAATAGGAGATTTTATCCATGAGAGAAAAGATTACACTTGAATGTACTGAATGCAAACAAAGAAATTATGATATGATGAAAAACAAAAAAAATACCCCAGAAAGAATTGAACTCAAAAAATTCTGTCCATTCTGCAAAAAACATACTAATCACAAAGAAGCAAAATAACATCAACAAAGCTTACATGCAAATTAGGAGGATTTTATCGTGGCAAAACCTGATAAAAATAGTGTAGATACACAAGTTGCAGAAGACAAGGTTTTAACTGACAACCAAGTTGCTGGCAAACAAAACAGCAAAAAAGAGCAAAAAAACAAAAAAACAAAAAAACAAAATGTTGCACCAAAAAAAAATATAGCAAAAGAAAGTGTTGGTGAACTTAAAAAAGTTACATGGCCAACTTTTGGCGAAGTTGTTAAAAACACTTTAATTGTTTTGGGCATTGTTTTGGTTTGCACACTTGCTTTGTTTTTGATTGATAGAGTTTTAAGCTGGTTATATCAATTGTTGGTTAGTGGAACTGTAACAAATTGGTGGTTCTAATTAAATAATTTTTGGAGATTTTAATATGGTTAAAGATGACAAACCAAAATGGTATGTTTTGCATACAAATCCCGGATACGAAAATGTTGCAAAAATCAACTTGCAAAGAGTTGTAGAAAAAAACGGTTTGCAAGACAGAGTTTTTGATATTGTTTGTCCAGAAGAAGAAGTTATTCAAGAAAAGGCAGACGGCAAAAAAGTTGTTGTTAAACAAAAAGTTATGCCAACATACTTAATGGTTAAAATGATTTATGGCGATGACATTTGGCACAGAATTGTTGGCACAAGAGGTATCACTGGTTTTGTTGGCCCAAAAGGTAGACCACTTGAACTTAGAGATGACGAAATACTTGCAATGAGACTTGAAGTTAACTCGGCAGATGAAAGTTTGCAACCAATGGATAAAGTTGAAATCATAGAAGGTCCTTTTGACAAAGTTGTTGGAACAGTTGTTGAAATTGACAAGCAACTTGGCAAAGTTAAAGTTATGGTTGAAATGTTTGGCAGAGAAACACCAATTGATGTCAATTTGGATCAAGTAAGAAAAGTAAATTAATTTGATATTGATTAGATATTTTTTATCTATTTAATATATAAGTGGGAGAAGTGTAAATTTGTTATGCACTTCAAATGAACCACAAATTGCTCTATTTTTAGGGCAGGAGGAAAAAATGGCAAAAAAAGTAAAGGCAGTTATCAAATTGCAATTACCTGGTGGCAAAGCAGTTCCAGGACAAAGCGTTGGTTCAGCTCTTGGACCTCATGGCATTCCTACAATGGACTTCTTAAAACAATTTAATGAAGCAACAAAAGACCAAGTAGGTTTGATCATTCCTGTTATTGTAACAGCTTATGAAGACAGAACATTCAGTTTTGTTACAAAAACACCACCTGCTGCAGTTTTAATTAAAAAAGCTTGTGGCTTAGAAAAAGGTAGTGGTGCACCAAACAAAACAAAAGTTGCAAAGATAACAAAAGCACAAATAAGAGAAATTGCAGAACTCAAAATGAAAGATTTAAATGCATCTAGCGTTGAAACTGCAATGAGTATGATTGCTGGCTCTGCAAGAAGCATGGGCGTAACAGTAGAAGATTAAGTGGAAGAATAACAAAGGTTATTCGCTACAACCACAGGAGGAATTATGAAAAAAGGAAAGAGATACACAGAAATTGCAAAATTAGTTGATAAAAATGCAGTTTATGATGTTGATAAGGCACTTGAACTTGTCCTTGAAACAAGCAAAGCAAAATTTGATGAAACAATCGAACTTCACGCAAAACTTGGTGTAGATGGCAAACAAGCTGACCAACAAGTAAGAGGCACAGTTGTGCTTCCAAATGGAACTGGTAAATCAGTTAAAGTTTTAGTTATTGCAAAAGGACCAGCAGCAGACCTTGCCGAAAAAGCAGGTGCAGACTATGTTGGTGCCGAAGAAATGATTAGCAAAATTCAAAACAACTGGACAGATTTTGATGTATGCATCACAACTCCAGATATGATGGGTTTTGTTGGTCGTGTTGCAAAAATTTTGGGACCTAAAGGTCTTATGCCAAACATCAAAAGTGGCACAGTTACAACAGATGTTGTAAAAGCTATCAATGATGTTAAAGCAGGTAAAGTTGAATATCGTTTGGACAAAACAAACATTGTTCACGTCATCCTTGGCAAAAAGAGTTTTGGTGCAGAAAAACTTAAACAAAACCTTGTTGCTGTTATGGACGCAATTGTTAAAAGCAAACCAGCAGCTGCAAAAGGCACTTACCTTAAAAGCCTTTCACTTGCATCAACAATGGGTGTAGGTATCAGATTTACTTACAAAGTAAACAATTAATTTTTAAGCAAGGCAAATGCCTTGTTTTTTTATGGCACAACAAAAACAACAATTGTCAAATCTTCATTTATTGTAATAACCAATTAAAGCAAAACACAAAAAAAGAATAGTTGTTAAAAAACAAAACTTTGGTGCTAAATTATAAAAAGATAAATAAAAAAATTTTTTAAAAATTATTTTTATCTTATTTGCAGTTTTTGCTTCCAGTTGTTTTTGCCCTACAAGAAAATTTGCCACAAAAAAAGCCACAAACTATCGTGGCAATTTTTTTATAATTGTAAAATTTTTTTAGTTTATCTCATTTTTAATTTGTAAAAAATCATATAAATCAAATTAGTTAATTGATAACGGGTTGGTCAAACAAACTGATTCAACCAAAAAAGTAATTTGGTCAAACAAACAGATTTAACCAAAAAAGTTGATTTTTTATGATAAAAAACTTACAAATATGTTAAAATGGCATTTTATTCCTCAATAAAAGTTCCACAAATTCCATCTTTTTTGTGTTCTAAAACTGTTATGCCATTTGCATTGCAAAGGCCATTTTTGTTAAACAAACACTTTGCGTTGCACTTTACATTCATTTTGTTATCATGCTTGTAACCTGCAATTTCTGGCGCAACTTCAAACATATCTCGGCTTACATCTTGTAGTTTGTCTGGTGTTTTTTCGGGGTCTTTATCATAAGTTCTGCAATCTGTGTTTTTTGCAATATGCACTTCTGTTGCTGTGCAACAATAGCACTTGTTGTGCTTGCAGTTTGTTTTGTTACATCTTAAATCCATAAAAATATACTCCTTAAAATAATTGTTTACAAATTTTTAATTTTTAAGCAAAATATTTTTTGCAAACTTTATATATTTTTTGTTTTAGTGTAAAACTTGACAAATACTTTGTTAGATATTAAAATCATTTTAGGAGAAAAATTATGAAGGTTATTTTATTACAAGATATCAAAGGCACAGGAAAAAAAGGCGACATTGTTGATGTTAGTGCAGGCTTTGCACAAAACTTTTTGTTAAAAACGGGCAAGGCAAAAGTTGCAAGCAACAGCGCCATAAATGAAAACCAACAACAAAAACAAGCAAAAGATTTTCATTATAATCAAGACAAACAAAAGGCACAAGAACTTGCCCAAAAACTTAAAGATGTCACACTTCACTTTGGCATCAAGGGTGGTGATAACGGCAAAATTTTTGGCAGTTTAACAAGTGCAGAAATTTCAGACCAATTAAAAAAAGATGGCTATGATGTCAGCAAAAAACAAATTGTATTTAACAGCCCAATAAAGTATGCTGGCAGATATATGGTTGACATCAAACTATTTGTTGGCGTAACTGCAAAAATAACTGTTGTGGTTGAAATTATATAATTAATATGTATTGATTTTGCTTGCAAGTTATACAGCTTGTGGAGTTTGAAAACATAACGCACCATAAAAGCTGTGATGTTAGGCTTTGCACTTGACAGGCAAAAATTTTTATACATTGTTTGTATGTTTAAGTTAATCTAAAAAATATTACAAAAAAAGAACTCTGTTATCAGAGCTCTTTTTTAGTTTAACAAGTAAACCAACTTGTCATTTTTGCAAAGATAAAAACAAAATGGTAAAAATGTAAATATCCTTACTTATACATTATGGTTTTTTTGTTAAAAATTATACATATATTAAAAAAATTAATTTATTAAAATGCAAAAACAAACAATAATGACCAAATATGTAACATAAATTAAAACTACTCAAAAATATAAAATACTTTTATCTATTTTCTCGTTTAAAACAAGCAAAATATAGTGAAGTTTTAATAAACTTACATCGGCACATTTAAATGCTTTAAAATTTAATTATTCCGTGGTTGGCGTTGTGTCGGTTTGTTCTGTGGTTTCTTCTGGGAAGAAGTGATAATTTAATTTGCCATTTTTAACAACAAAATAGTCATTTTTTGCACCCAAAAAGAAATCGTCATAACTTCCAACTTCGGTTGTGCTTTGAATGATATATCCATTTGGAGTATCAAAAGTTATATAGTATTTAACAATTTTGTCAAATTTTTTTACAAATACATTTAAAGCATAGTTTGATGTAGATGTCAAATAGTCATAATACACTCTTGCCATTGTTCCATA
>JBJFDJ010000018.1:29466-32630 GCA_051889975.1 Christensenellales bacterium | reverse complement strand
TTTGATGTAGATGTCAAATAGTCATAATACACTCTTGCCATTGTTCCATAGCCAAGGTTTATGTTAAATTTTTCAACTGTGCTATTTGCGTGCGTTAAAACAACTTGTCCATCGCCTGTTATGTTTGCAAAGGTGTTTAAACTTATCAAATCTTTTAATTTTCCCAAATATTTAACTGCATATGTTCTAACAACATTTGTGGCAAGAGATGTTAAAGTTCCAATGCCCATGCTTCCATTTGATTCATAAACAAGTGCATATCTTGGCAAAAAATTTGCATTGCTTGTCACAAATTTTGTATTGTTTGTTTTGTATGCTAGCCAGTCCATATTTTTGTAATTTGAACTGCTTTCAACAGTGTTATTTATTTTGCTACTATAATACATCAGGTTGTTTTTTTGAGTGTAAATTTCAACAAAGTCGTTTAAAACATAGGTGCTTTCATAACTTTTTGTGCTTGCACCAACAACAAGAGACTGCGCATCATATCCTTTGTCTTCAAAGTTTAAACTTTCCATGTTAAACATATCATCTTTTTTTATTACAGCAAGCTTTGCTCTTCCGTCAGCGCAATCACTTACATAATATTTCTCATCCATATATTCCACATTGTATGGCTTATTTATTTCAATGATGTCAGCATTTGGTGCAATTAACTCAACCTTTGCGTGGTAAAGATAAAATCTGTTATAAGACCCCGGTTTTATTTTGCAACAAATTGTATTTTGTTTTGTTTCGGTGTTTAGTGCTGTATCATAAATTGTAAAATTGTAGGTTTTTATTTCTGGTGTTGCCGAAATTAGTTGTGAACTTATCAAATTGTTGTTTAAGTATATCTCTATTAAAAGTTCTTGGGTTGTTGTTGCATCTGTTTTTATATCCAGCGTAATTTTTATTGTTCCTTCGCTTCCGGCTTCTGCCAAAAAGTATGCGTTTGGGGTTGTGATTAAGTTGTAGTTATATAAATATAGCTCTCGTTCATAGCAAGCATAGGTTTGAATAATTGTTCCTGCCGGGTAGTCGCTGTAAGTTTTTGGGCAATAATGCTCATCGGTTGGTGTTGTAAATCTTTGTTTAAAGGCAAGCAATGTTGCAATGTCGGCAGTGTTTATGTTTTGTTGAGCTTGCAAGTTTGCAATGTCAGTGGTGTTTTGTTCCACTTGCTCTGTTAAATCCACAAGGTCAAGTTCACTGCTTCCACCAGAAGTTCCAGAGTTTTGCAGAATTTCTATTTTGGCAGTGTTTATGTCCACCTGATTTTGCAAATTTTGAATATCTGTTGTGTTTGCATTAACAATTGCTTGCAAGTTTTGATTTTGCTTGGTCAAGTTTTGGTGTTCGGTTTCTATGTTTTCGCATGCACTTTGCAAGTTTTCGGTTGTGGTTTGATAGTCTTGTATAACTTCGGTGTTTTGTTCAACTTGCGTTGTTAAGGTGTTTATTGTTTGTTGTAAATTTTCAAAGTCAACATTGCTAACATTTTCTTCTAAAACATTTAGCCTTTCAGTGTTTGACGCAACTTGAGTTGACAATTCAGAGATTTGACTTTCTATTTCATCATTGTTTGATGTGTTTGAGTTTTGTTCAAGGGCATCTAGCCTTGTTTTATTTTCATTTATTTGGGTTGTTAAAGTTTCAACATCCTGATTGTGCTTGTTGGTTAAATTTGAAATGTTGTCTGTTAAAGTATTTGTATCTTGATTATGCTGGCTGGTTAAGTTTGCAATATCTGTTGATAAACTTGCAATGTTGGTTGACAAATTTTCAACATCTTGGCTGTGTTGAGTTGACAAGTTTGCAATGTCGGTTGATATATCTTCAACATCTTGGCTGTGTTGAGTTGACAGATTGTCAATATTACCCATTAGAGTTTCAACATCTTGATTGTGCCTAATTGCCAAATTTTCAATGTCCTGGCTATGTTGAGTTGACAAGTTTGAAATGTTGGTTGACAGAGTTTCAACATCTTGGCTGTGCTGGGTCATTACTTTATGCAAGTTAGCTATTGTATTTACAACTTGTGTTTCATTTGTAGCAATTCTGTTTGTGTTTGATGTAACAATTTCATTTAATGCACCAAGTTCTGATGTATTTGTTTCGCCATTTGTAACAATAGCTTTCAGTTGCTCTTCAATTCCATCAATTCTATAGTGCGCATTTGCAGCATAGTCATTTGTAATTCGCCAATATGTTTTTAAGTCTGCGTATGCTCTTTGGCAATAGTTGATTTTGGCATCAAAATATGCACTATTAAAATCAGATTTTTTTGATTTTAATTTTAGTTCTTCAATTTGATAATTTTGTTCATTTAAAACTTCAGTTAATACTGGTTGTTTATTTTTTGCGTTTTTTACGACTATTTTTGCCTTTTGTTTATTTGGATATTTTGTTTGCATAATTTATTTCCTTTAATTTTTTTTATTTATTTTTTCATATAAAAATTTAAAATGCAAATTTTTGTGCCAAAGCAAATTATCTATCAAAACAAAGATATTTCACAATTTGCACATAGCCAATTTAAAAAATACTTGTTTTTGTTAACTAATAAACATAAAAACACAAAAAAACATATATTAAAATACTTGGAGCGTTTATGAACAAAATTGATGAATCGGCACAAATAGATAAGTTTTGTGTTATAAATAACAGCAAAATAGAAAGTGGTTGCAAAATTTTGCAGAGTTACATAGAAGATAGCATTGTTCAAAGTGGCACAACAGTTGGACCTTTTGCACACATAAGGCCTAACAGTGTGATTGGAAAAAACTGCAAGATTGGAAATTTTGTTGAAATAAAAAACAGCATAATTGGTGATGGAACAAAAATAAGTCATCTTGCTTATGTTGGTGATGCCGTTGTGGGTAAAAATTGCAACATTGGGTGTGGCGTTATTTTTGCAAATTTTAACGGCAGGCAAAAAAACAAAATTGAAATTGGTGACAATGTTTTTGTTGGTAGCAACTGCAATTTAATTGCCCCGCTTAAAATTGAAAGCAATGTGTATATTTGTGCAGGCACAACTGTTACACAAAACCTAAAAGCAGATGATTTTGTAATTGGCAGAGCAAAACAAGTTGTTAAGCCCAATAGGGCAAAAAACTATTTAAGGGTGCAAGACACAAAAATTCAAAAAGATTAACTTTGCAACAAGTTTAAAAAACATA
>JBJFDJ010000018.1:21846-29366 GCA_051889975.1 Christensenellales bacterium | reverse complement strand
GTGCAAGACACAAAAATTCAAAAAGATTAACTTTGCAACAAGTTTAAAAAACATAACACAAAATGAACGGCTTGAGAATGAACGGCTTGTGAGGGGCGTTTGTCAAGCGCTTGCCACAGCAAGCAAAGTTGCGTTGCAACTTTAATTTTGCCAAGGGCAAAATGCTTGACAAACGCCATAAAGCAAACAAAAAAATGCAAAAAATCATTAAAAATCAGTTTATTTTTATATTTTTTTAGTTTTTTGCAAACAAAACAAATAAATTATAATTTTAAAATAAAAAGTGGAGTTTAAAAATGATATATTTTGGCACAGACGGCATTCGCGGGATTGTTGGTGAAGACATAACACAAGAAATTTGTTTTAGGTGTGGAAACGCTGTTAGCAAATTAAAACCAAAAGCAAAAATAATAATTGCAAGAGACACCAGAACAAGTGGCAGTTTTGTGCTTTCTAGTTTTGTAAGTGGTGCAACAATGGGTGGGGCAAATGTAATTGATGTTGGAATTTTGCCAACGCCAGCCATAAGTTTTTTGGTGCAAGAGTTAAAAGCAGATTTTGGGGTTATGATAACGGCAAGCCACAATCCACCCGAATATAATGGCATTAAAATTTTTGACAGCACCGGCAAAAAAATAAATAGCAAATTAGAAAATCAGATAGAACGCAACTTCGCAAAAACTTACATAGACAAATCAAAAAAATATGGCAGATATGTCACAAAAACAAAGTTGTATAAAAATTATTTAAACCATTTGACTAAATGTGCAAACACAAATTTAAATGGGTTAAAAGTTGTTTTAGATTGTAGCAATGGTGCAAGTTATTTAATTGCAAACAAAGTGTTTAAAAAACTTGGAGCAAATGTAACAAAAATAAACGCATCAAACAATGGCGAAAAAGTTAACTGTCAATGTGGTGCTTTATATCCACAAAAGTTGGCAGAAATGGTTAAAAAGCTTAAAGCTGATGTTGGTTTTGCCTTTGATGGTGATGCTGACCGAATAACCGTTGTTGACGAAAACGGCAAAATTGTTGATGGCGACCAAATTATGTTGTTTTTGGTGGATATGTATAAGCGCTATAATTTGTTAAAGTCGCATGCCGTGGTTGGCACCATTCAAACAAATATGGCAGTGGAAAAATATTTGCAAAAAAATGGCATAACCCTATTAAGAACCGATGTTGGTGACAAATATGTAACAGAAGAATTGTTTAAAAAGAACTTGCAAATTGGTGGCGAACAATCTGGGCATATAATAATTAGCGAACACACCAAGACGGGTGACGGCATTTTGTGTGCACTTATGATTGGCAAATTTATTGTTGCCACAGGTGAAAAGTTGAGCAAAAATATTTTTTATGACCTATTTAAACAGCACTCAAAAAATTATGTTGTCAATGACAAATACGCTGTCATAAATTCGGCAAGCACAAAAATTGCAATAAACGAATGCGAACAACTTTTAAATGGCAATGGCAGGGTTGTTGTTAGGGCAAGTGGCACAGAACCAAAAGTTAGAGTAATGGTGGAAACACAAGACAAAAACATAGCAAAAAAGATATTCGACAAATTAGATAAAGCAATAGGTGCATAATTTGTCACAAATATTTGTTAAAATCAATAAAAACTTATATAATATTTGCATGGAACAAATAATTTATAGTGAAAAAATAAGTTTTGACAAAACAGATTTTGTAAATGAAAATTTAAATCCCTATGCCATATTTAAGGCATTTACTCACATGGCAACAAAACATGCCGAAATTTTGGGCGTGGGCTTTGACCAAATGATTAAAAAAAACTTGCTTTGGGTAACTATGCGCACAAAATATGAAATTGTTGGCAACATAGCTCCTTGTCAAACCTATGAAATAATCACTTTTCCACAATCAAAAAATATGTTGGAGTTTGACCGTGATTTTTTGCTAAAAGATTTGTCTGGCAATGTTTTGTTAAAGGGCACAAGCAAATGGTGTGTTATAGATAGCAAAACAAGAAGAATCTCTCGCACCAGCACCATTGAACTTCCTTGTGCTGATATCAAACCGGTGTTTGACGAAAAATTTTTAAAAACCGAAGCTTTTGTGCCACAAACTGCGCCAGATTTTAGTTATCAAGTTGTAAGTGACGACATAGACAGCAACGGGCACATGAACAACAGCATTTATGCTCGCATTGTTTTTGACGCACTAAGACTTGATAGCACAAAAAAAATTAAAACTTTTCAACTCAACTTTTTGCACGAAGCAATGCTAAATAATCGCATAGACTTATACACAAAACAAACGCAAGAAGGCATATGTGTTGTTGGCAAAATGTGTGAAGCCGAAAACTGCTTTTCTGCTCTTGTTAAATTAAAAAACTAAATGAATAAAAATGCAAAAATATTTGTAATAAATTAAATGCAAAAAACAAAAATTTTTGCATTTTTTTATTTTTAATTTTGCAAAATAATTTTTAAAAAATTTTTTTTGTTATAAAGTAAATATTAAAATTTTAAGATAAATGTGGCAGTTTTAGGTATAATTTTTTTAAAAAAAATATTTTCTTTTTTTTACAAAATTAATCAACAAAATGCCTATAAACTTTTTTTAAAAAAGTGGTTAAAATCGTTTGCAAAAAAATTTTTTTTGTTGTATTGTTTGGTATATTTTTACGCAAAAATTGACTTTGCTTATTTATAATTATTCACGGATAAGGAGATGTGGTATGGTAGAAGTAATAAAAAAAGATGGAACAAAAGAAGCTTTTAATTTTGACAAGATTATCAATGCAGTTAATAAATCTGCCGAAAGGGTTATGGTTAAATTTAGTGATTTTGAATTTAACAAACTTTTGGAATATGTTAGACTGCAAATTGGGGGCGCTAGCCAGATAACCATATCACAAATTCACAACATTGTTGAAAGTGCTTTGGATATGGTTAATCCAGCAGTTGCAAAAAGTTACAGAGAATACAGAAATTACAAAACAACCTTTGTTAAAATTTTGGACAAAGTTTACAAAAAGCGCAAAGATTTAGAATATCTTGCCGACACCGACAACGCAAATCGCGACAGCGCTTTGGTTAGCACGCAACGAAGCATTGTTTATGACCTTTTAAATGGCGAACTATACAAACAATTCTTTTTAAACACCGAAGAGCGCCAAGCAATGAAAGACGGCTACATTTATATTCATGACCGTTCTGCAAGGCTTGACACAATGAACTGTTGTTTGTTTGACATGAAAAAAGTGCTTGATGGTGGCTTTGAAATGGGCAATGTTTGGTATAACGAACCAAATAGTTTAGACACTGCATTTGACGTTATAAGTGACGTTACAATAAGTGCCGCAGCAATGCAATATGGCGGTTTTACAATACCAGAAATTGACAAGTTGCTTGCACCTTATGCAAAAAAATCTTACAATCACTATTTTGCCGAATGCAAAAACTTGCTTGCCGACTTTGGTTTGACGCAAGACGAATTGCAAAAAAGGTGTAACGACTATGCACTTAAAAAAGTTCGCAGGGAGATGGAACAAGGCTTTCAAGGTTGGGAATACAAATTTAACACAATTGGTTCAAGCCGTGGTGACTATCCTTTTATTGCAGTTAGTTTTGGCATTGGAACAGATGAGTTTGAAACTATGGTCAGCGAAGTTTGTTTGCAAACTCGCAAAAATGGTCAAGGCAAAAAAGGATTTAAAAAACCAGTTTTGTTCCCTAAACTCACATTTTTGTATGACGAAAATTTGCACGGAACAGGCAAACCACTTGAGTGGCTGTTCGACAAAGCAATTGAGTGCAGTAGCAAGGCAATGTATCCAGACTATTTATCTTTAACAGGCGAAGGCTACATACCAGAAATGTATAAAAAATATGGAAGAGTTGTTAGTCTTATGGGTTGCAGAGCAAGTTTGTCACCTTGGTTTGAACGTGGTGGCATGGAACCAGCAGACAAAGACGACAAACCAGTTTTTGTTGGCAGATTTAACCTTGGCGCAATTTCACTTAACCTACCTATGATTGCACGAAAATCACAAGTTGAACACAAAGATTTTTATGAAGTTTTGGACTACTATTTGGAACTCATAAGAAATCTTCACAAAAAGACTTATGAATTTTTATCACACAAAAAAGCAAGCACCAATCCGCTTGGCTATTGTTATGGTGGCTTTTTAAATGGCAACAAAAAACCAAATGAAGAACTTGGCGAAGAATTTTTGCGCCCTATGACCATGAGTTTTGGTGTAACTGCTCTAAACGAACTTGAACAAGTTTGGCACAAAAAATCCTTGGTTGAAGACGGCAGTTTTTCGCTTGAAGTTATGAAATACATAAACGACAAAGTTGCGCAATTTAAAAAAGAAGACAAAATTTTGTATGCTATTTACGGAACACCTGCCGAGTCGCTTTGTGGTTTGCAGGTTGAACAATTTAGAGAAAAATATGGCATTATAAAAAATGTTAGCGAACGAGAATATGTTTCAAACAGTTTTCACTGTGGCGTTTGGGAAGATATTACACCATATCAAAAACAAGATTTAGAAAAAAGATTTTGGAACTTGTTTAATGGTGGCAAAATTCAATATGTTAGATATCCGGTTATGTATAACACACAGGCAATAAAAACAACTGTTAAGCGTGCTATGAAATATGGATTTTATGAAGGCGTTAACCTCGCGCTATCTTATTGCGAAGATTGTGGCTACGAACAACTTGACATGGATGTTTGCCCAAAATGTGGAAGCCATATGATTACAAAAATTGACCGTATGAATGGCTATTTGGGTTACAGCAGAGTTAAAGGTCAAACAAGATACAACAAGGCAAAAATGGCAGAAATTAAAGACAGAAAATCAATGTAGGAGTTTTTATGGACGAAGCAAAATGTTTTGAAGATGTGCTTGTGGGCGATGATGAAGAGATAATTTTGGAATATGCAGATTTCATTTCAAAACAAGAAAAAGAGTGTTAAGGAGTGTGTTATGAACTATCACAACATTACAAAATGCGATATTTTAAATGGCGAAGGTGTTAGAGTTGTCTTGTGGCTTGCGGGTTGCAGTCATCATTGCAAAGGCTGTCAAAATCCTATCACTTGGGACAAAGATGGTGGTTTGCCTTTTGACCAAAATGCAAAGCAAGAACTTTTTGACGCGCTTTTGAGTGATGACATAGATGGCATAACTTTTAGTGGTGGCGACCCATTGTTTTGTGAAAACAGACAAGAAGTTGGCAGTTTGATAAAAGAGATATCTCAAAAATTTAAAAACAAAAACATTTGGCTATACACAGGATTTTTGTGGGAAGAAATTAAAGACTTGCCATTTATGCCACTTGTTGACGTGCTTGTTGATGGCAGGTTTGAAATTGACAAACTAGATAACTCTTTGCTGTGGAAGGGCAGTTCTAATCAACGAGTTATTGACGTAAAAAAATCCTTAAAAAGTGGTGATGTTGTGTTGTATTGTGACAACATAACTTCAAAACTTCAAGATACGCCAAAATGCAAAAAATGTTGTTAAAAACTCATAGGCATTACAAGCAAAAAAATGCGTTTTAATATTTTATATATAAAAAAATGTTGTAAAATATAAAAATAACAAATATGGCAAATTTTATTAAAACAATGCAATATAAATTGTTATTTTTGTTAAAAAAACAACTTTAATTAATTAATAAAAAAATTGGCAATATAGCCAATTTTTTTTAACAAAAAATTTTTTTGCAGAATAATTAATTTAGTTGCAATTATTTTAAAAAATTTGTTGAATTTTATACTTTTTTGTGTTATGCTATTCACTCTGTGATAATCAAGCAAAAGCAGTTTTAAAAACTACATTTTTATGCTTGCAAAGGATTTGTTAATGTTTGGTTTTTTAACTAAACATTAATTTTATGTTTGCAAAATATTTAAATGGTTGCTAAACTTTAAACTTTGATATCAACGAGTTTTTAGCAACAAATGTTTTAGGCTCTAATGTCCGTTTTTTAACTTTGCTATTTTTGTTTGGTTTAAAAAATTATTAAAATAAGGAGGAAAAATTTATGTGGTATATTTTAGCATTCTTTTTGGCAACGCTTATAAATGTCATCTTGTCAACACTTAAAAGCGTTATAACAATAAAAGGTGGCAGAGTTCTTGCTTGCGTTATGAGTGCAATTGCATATGGCTTTAACACTGTTGTCATAAAGATGGTTAGTGACGTTGATATGTGGGTTGCAGTTTTGTCAAGTGTTGTTTGCAATTTGCTTGGCGTGTATATTGGTTTGTTTATAACCGACAAAATGCGCAAAGAACAATTGTGGAAGATAACTGTTACAGTTCCAACCGAAAAATTGCATGACTTTAAAGCAGATTTGCATGCGCAAGAAATCGCCTTTGTTGCCTATGAAACGAGTTGGGAAAAATACAAAGTTGTTGATATTTTTAGCAAAGCAAAGCCAGAGAGCAAAAAAATAAGAGAAATAGTTAAAAAATATAATGTAAAATACACAATAAGTGCAAACGCTGGTGTGTTATAAAAACAAATCTTAAAAAATAACAGGATTTGTTTTTTTGTTGTGCAGTTTTAAAAATAGTATTTTTTTTGTTATTTAAAACAAATTTTTAACAAAAAAATTGTTGCAATGCAATATTATTTTAATTGTAATATTTAAAATTATATGCTACACTTTAAAAAAATAAAGGAGAATGTTATGAAAAAAGTATCAAGAGTTTTTGGAATAATTGCTTGTGGTTTTGTGATGTTGTCTGCAATGCTGTTGACGGCTTGTGGGGCAAGTAATCCTTTTGATGTAAAGGGCACAACACTTCAAGGAAATGGCGAATGTTTTGTTGTTTGGAGTGACACAGCCACTCAAGAATACAAAGATGAAGTTTATGCTACAAAGGGCGTAAAAAACGATAAGGAACTTGCACAACTATTTGCCCAAGCAAATGGTGAATATTTTAAAACAGTTACCTATACTTTTAAGGAAGATGGCACTTGCGAAAAAATGAGCAGTAATGTGTCAAAACCAACAGTTTATTACTATGAGCAACAAGAGGACTTAAAAACAATAAAATTTTATGAAGATGCCGAGCACACTAAATACATAAGTGATGACTTAAAATTTGCAAATGGAAATTTTTGCACCAGCCTAGATTGGTCTGATTTGAGCATTTACTTTATTCTTAAAAGTGTATAATTAACATGCAAATTGTAAAAAAATGTTTTAGCAAAAGCATAGATAAGTAAAAACGGAAAAAGAAGATAAGAATAGTTTTTAAAAAACTAAAATTATTAAAAATGAAGTGAATTTTTAAGTTGTTTAACTTTGGAGTTCACTTCAATTTTTAATCTTATGATTTTTTAATGTTTTGTTTTTTGTTAGAAAAATTGCTATATTGCCAACTTTTTTATTAATCATATAAAGTTGCAATTTAATTGTTTGTTTACTATTATTTTAAACGACAAAAAGAAAAGTCATTTTTGTTTGTTTTGTTGTTAACTATCGTTTGCGTTGTGACTTTCACTGGTCGTTACA
>JBJFDJ010000018.1:0-21746 GCA_051889975.1 Christensenellales bacterium | reverse complement strand
TTGTTTGTTTTGTTGTTAACTATCGTTTGCGTTGTGACTTTCACTGGTCGTTACAACATTGTTGGGCTTGTCATCAATGCTATTTTTGTTTTGATTTTCGGTCTTTTTTTGCTGTTGATTTTTTGGGCTTGTTTTGCTTGTATCTGCTTTGTCAACAACAAAAGCAAAGTTATCATTTAAAATCTTTATTTCATAGTTTGATTTTTCAATTTTTTCTTTGCAAAAAATTTTAACATCTCGCACTTTGCCTGTTTCCAAAACCTCCAAGGTTACACTGTAAAATCTGTAACCCAAAATATTTAGCAGTGGATTGATATAAAAAGTTTTGCACTTGATGTAAACAATGCCAATAAAAATCAAAACCAAAATATAAATGCAAAATTCATTGATGTATGTTATATCAAGTGGAACTGCAAAAAGCACAAACAATGAAAAATATTGCAAAAAGTATTGGTCGGTTATGTCGGTTGCACTTTTAATTTTGACGATATGACTTTTTTCATCGGTCAGCTTTGTGTTCCAAAACAGCCCAAATATTCCACAAACAATCATTGTAACCAGCAAACATAAATTGATTGTGTTTAACACATTAAGTGTTAAATTGTTGTTTAACATATCAACCACAAGCTTAACAAACAGCAGGACAAAAAGTGGCACAAAAGCAGAAAAATATAAGAATAGGTTTTTAATAAATTTCATAACTCATTTATTGACAATTTTTTTAATTTAAAACAAAAGCCCTTGCCAAAAAACACAATTTTTGTATTAAAACATCAAAAAATACACATAAAAAAACACATAAGCAAATTTTTAATTAACTATGTTTTACTTATGTGTTTTAACTTTAATTTTAATTTATTTAACAACCACACTGCAAGCAATTGCAAAGCAGTTTGGTCCTATATGACAACTAACGCTTAAACTGAGTGGGTCAACATATTTTATTTCAATGCCAGCAAAATTTTTTTCCACTTGGCTTTTAAATTCTTCGGCAATGTTTTTGTCATAAGTGTATGCAATTGCAAGTTCCAATTTTTGATTTGGCAAAAGATTGTTAAATCTTTTTGCAATATCATTTTTAACGGCATTTATCATTTTGTCTTTTGCAATTTTTATTGTCATAACTTTTGCAAAGCTATCCAATTTGCCACCTTGAATTTGCAAAACTGGTTTAATTTTTAGCATACTGCCAATTGCTGCAGCTGTTTTGGTGATTCTTCCACCTTTTTTAAGATATTTTAAGTCTGGCACCATTACATAAATTGAACTATTTTGTTTGTTTTGTGTTAAATAGTCGGCAATCTCTTGGGCAGATTGACCTTGCTGGGCAAGCCTTAGTGCTTCAAAAACACTTTGCTTTTGTGTTACGCTTATGCGTTGATTGTCAACAACAATAACCTTTCCAGCAAATTCATCTTCTTGCGCAATCATTTTTGCTGTTTCGCAACTGCTTGACAAACTGCTACTCATTGGTATGTGAACAACAAAATCGTGCTCTTTAAGTGCTTCGTGCCAAAGTTCTTGCACACTCAATATGCTTGGCTGACTTGTTGAAATGTCACTGCCACCAAGTTGAAATTCAAAAAATTTGTCAACGGTTAAATTTAAGTCTTCAAAATATTCTTTGCCGTCAATCAAAAATGGCATTGGAAGCACAAACAAATCACTTGTGCACTCACTTTGTGTTATACCAGAATTGCTGTCTGTTGTTATTGCTATTTTACTCATAATTTTCTCCTAGTTAATTAAATCAATTAAAATTTTTTTATTTTCTTCAATATCTATTTGGTTTGTTATGCAATATCTTAAAACATTTACAATGCCACTGCTTGCAAAAACTGTCTTTATTGTCTTTTGATTGCTGTCTTGCGCCGATATAAACGGACGCACATATTTTGCAAGCAAATCCCTTAAGCTGTTTAACAGTTTTTGAAAACATTCACTATTTATTATTGATTTTAGCGTGTTTTGTTCTGCTGTGGCAGTTTTGCAAACAACATCAACAAAATCTTGTTTACACTTTAAATTTGCATTTTTTAAAACATTGTCATAATTTGTTAAAATGTCATTTTCAATGTCCAAAATCAATTCTTCCAAATTGTGATAATGAATGTAAAAAGTGCTTCGGTTGATGTTTGCAAGTTTTATTATTTGATTAACACAAACAGGTTGCTCAGTTTTTTTAAGATTTTCTTCAATAAACAATCGCTTTAACTTGTCTTTTGTTATCTTTGCATTTTGATATTCTTTATACATAACGAGTTAAGTTTACAATATCATTTTCAAAAAGTCAACATGTGTCGATAAAGTTTTTTTAAAAAACTATTTATTTTTAAAAACTGATGTGTTATAATAAACTCGTTAAGGTGATTTATGAGCGAATTAAATTTTCATTGCGAAAGCAAAAAAACAAAACTGGATTTAGAGTTAGAAGAATATGTTAAAAAAATTAACGATTTTAACAAAGACAAACTGCAAAAAGAGCTTGAAAAACTTGACAAAAAGCTTGTTGTTCCATATGTTTCGGCAAAGACGTATGACATTGATAACAAAGATATAAGCAAAGATGCAACCGAAAAAAACAGGTTGTATATGCGCAATCTTGCTTCTTCAACGGCAAAGTGGATTGGTTATGCAATTCAACAAACAGAAAAAGATTATTCTAGCACGTGGAGTTTGATAAACGCAACATTTTCAAGCAGAACCATCAAACCTGATTATGACAGCATCAGAATGGCGCTTGACGAAGGCGTGTCATTTATGGACACACTTTCGCTTGAGGGCTTAAAAATGTATAAAAAATTTTTGGTAAGCATTGCCAACTCTGTTTTGTTTGAAAAAGATAGTTTTGAGTCTTCGGCAAAAAAAGCAAAAAATTTGATTTTGGCATTAAATGAAGAAGTAAATGATACACATTACTATGCCGGAACAATTTTGCCAAAAAATTGGAAGACATATTACAAATACATCATGCAACAAAAATCTTGTTTGGATTGTTTAAAGCAAAAAAACAACGAATATAACTTGTCAAAATAGGTTAAAATGGCAAATTTTATGCTTGGCAAAAACAAATATAAGTGATGCTACAAACAGCAAAATATTATTAAAAATTAAGCGAGAATTACAAAACATTATCTCTTTTATGATAATGTTTTTTTTATTTGCAAAGTTAAAATCTTTTGCAAACAAAAAATTGTTCGGCGAGTTTAAATTATTCTTTTTTTATATTGTCAATATAGTTTTATTATTCATATAACATTTAAGTTTATATTTGACAATAAAACACAAAAGCCGTATAATTTTAACAAGGAGAAAGGACTATGGGATTATTTAATTTTTTAAAAAAGCAATCATTAAAAGTCATTGAGTGGCAAGATGACTCAAAAGACACTTTGGTTTATCGCTATCCATTAACAGATAGAGAAGAAATTATGAACAGTAGCACTTTGATAGTTAGACCAAGTCAAATTGCTTTGTTTGTGCACAAAGGTGAAATTGCCGACATTTTTGCACCTGGCACATATAAACTCAGCACCGAAAACATTCCAATTATAACAAAATTGTTGTCATTGCCAACTGGTTTTGACAGCCCAATTAAAGCAGAAGTTTATTATGTTAACACAAAACAATTTAACGGTAACAAATGGGGCACTCAAAATCCAATTATGATGCGCGACGCCGACTTTGGCAATGTTCGTCTTAGGGGCTATGGTATTTATGGCTTTAAGATTAACGACGCAAAAGTTTTTATGAAAGAGATGTTTGGCACAAACAATTTATACAAAGTTGACGATGTTGCTGATTTTGTTAAACCACTTATAATCAATGGCGTTACAGATGCAATTGCCGAAAGCAAGATATCTGCTCTTGACCTTGCAAGCAATTATCGAGAATTTGGTCAAACAGTTGTTGAGTGTGCACAACCAGAATTTGAAAAAGTTGGTTTAAAACTTGTAAACTGCGTAATTGAAAACTTAAGCCTTCCAGAAGAAGTTGAAAAGGCACTTGACGAACGCACAAAACTTGGCGTTTTGGAAGACAAGATGGGCACATATACTCGCATGAAAGCAGCAGATGCCATTGGCGATGCAGCCAAAAATGAGTCTGGTGGCAACCTTGCTGGTCTTGGCGTTGGCCTTGGTGCTGGTGGTGCAATTGGCAACTTGTTTGCAAGCAACTTGAACATGGAAAATCCACAAGTTAACAAAAAAGCCGAAGAAGTTGCATGCATCAAATGTGGCGCAATGATTAAAAAAGGTTCAAAATTTTGCAGTGAATGTGGCGCAAAGCAAGAAGCCAAGTTTTGCCCAAAATGTGGCGCAAAAGTTAGCGAAAATGCAAAATTCTGCACCGAATGTGGAGAAAAATTAAATTAATAATGGATAATCAACTAAGCAATAACCTAAAAAATAAATATGTGGAAAATGTAAAACAAGCAAATAAACAAACAGAGTCAACAGCACAACAAAACAAAATCAAACAATCAAAAACAAAACAATATAAGTGCAAAAGTTGTGGTGGAAATTTGGTTTATTGTCCAAATAGCCAAGATTTAATTTGCGAAAAATGTTTGTCGCATGAAGCAATTCAAGTTTCAAAAAATGTTAAAAAACATTTGTTAAATGAAGAATTGGCGTCAAAAAATTCACCTTCTTTGCAAAATGAAAACAAAAGCATAAAATGTCCAAACTGTGGCAGTGAAATCAAATTAAAGGTGTATGAAATATCAAAGACTTGTGAGTATTGTGGTTCTAGCGTTATTGCACAGGCAACAAATGTTATTGCAAAAAAACCTGATGGAATAATTCCATTTATGTTTGACAAGGAAGTTGCCAGCGAAAAGTTTGTTGCTGGTGTAAAAAAGCAATGGCTTGCTCCAAAACAGTTTAAAAAGAAGCCACCACAAAGCATTATAGAAGGCGATTACATTCCCTCTTTTGGGTTTAATGCAGACGCCGTTTATACATACAGGGGTGTTTTGTATGAAAATGTTACGGTGAGAGATGGCGAAGGTCACAGCACAACCGAACGAAGATATTTCAACATTGCAGGTGCCGACAGCAACAGATACGAAAACATTTTGGTGGAGGCAAGTTCAAAAATTAAGCAGGATAACATAAACAACATCTTGCCGTTTAAATATAAAGATTGTTTTGCTTACAACGACGCTTTTATTGCCGGTTATGTTGTTGAAAAATACGACACCGAAGTTAAAAATTGCTTGCAAAAATATAACAAATTGCTTGATGAGAATATCCAAGCAGACATTTTAAGTAAATATCGTTATGACGGAGTTAGAAGTTTAAATTTTAACAAAACAGTAAGCAACGAAACATTTAGTTATTATGTTGTTCCGGTTTATAAATTTAGTTATACATACAAAGACAAACAATACATAACCTATATGAATGGGCAAACGGGCAGAATAGACAGCAACATTCCAAAATCTCGTTTAAAACAAACATTGCTTGTTTTGTTGCCTTTTGTATTTGTTTTGTTATTTATTATTTTAGGCTTGTTTGCAGGTAAATAAAAAAGGAGAATTATTATGAATAAGATTCAAAGACAAAAGGGTTCATTGGTAGTTGTTGGAGTTATCACTCTTGTTTTGTCACTAGTTTTGCTAGTTGGTGGAATTGCTATGCTTGTTAGTGGCATACCTGTTTTGGTGGAAGGCTCTAACTTAACAAAAGGCATACTTTTGGTTGTTTTTGGCTCAATTGCACTCTTGTTGTTTGTGCCAGCAGTTAGCTTTGGCATTTATGACACATGGGTTGGGCTAAGTTTAAAGGCAACAAAAGGTAGCATAAAAGAAGGCAACATTGCAAAAGAAGGTGGCACTGTAAACATGAAAAAATGTTCTCGTTGTGGCACAGAAATCAAAGATGGCGAAACTGTTTGCAGTGAATGTCAAAAACCAGTTGAATAAAAACAAATTTTTTAATTAGTTAAATGTTTTTTAGTTAATGAAATCAAAAGTAAAGATTTTACAAAAAGCAATAAAAAAACTTGCAATGTGCAAGTTTTTTTTAACAAACGATTTTGACTGTGAATATAAAATTGTATGAATAAAAAACCCTGTGCCGTGATGAGCATTGCTGTTCACCACATAAACACGGGGAAAAATTTTTTTAATAATTTTCTGCTTTTATTTCAAAGTATGCCTTTGGGTGTTCGCAAACAGGGCAAATTTCTGGGGCATATTTGCCAATTACAATGTGTCCACAGTTACGACATTTCCAAATGCGTTCATCGTCACGGCTAAACACAACGCCTTCTTCAACATTTTCAAGAAGTTTGAGATATCTTTGTTCGTGTTCTTTTTCAATTTTGCCAACTTGTTCAAATAAGTATGCTATGTGGGTAAAACCTTCTTCGCGTGCAGTTTTTGCAAAGCCATCATACATGTCTGTCCACTCATAGTTTTCGCCATTTGCAGCATCTTTTAAATTTTCAATGGTGCTTGGTACACTGCCTTCATGAAGTAGTTTAAACCAAATTTTTGCGTGTTCTTTTTCGTTGTCTGCTGTTTCTTGAAAAATTGCAGCAATTTGTTCATAACCATCTTTTTTTGCTTTTGATGCATAATATGTATATTTGTTGCGTGCTTGACTTTCACCTGCAAATGCAGTCATCAAGTTTTGTTCGGTTTTGCTTCCTTTAAGTTCCATTTTATTCTCCTTATAAATAAAAATTATAGCAAAAAACAAATTTTAACTATGTATAAATTATATTAAAAATATTTTTTTTATGCAACTTAATTAAATGGTTTGAAATAATAAATTTTTTAAAAATTATCAAAAAAAATTATTATTGTTTTGCAAGCAACATGTCAAAAAACATTGATATTGACATTTTTTTGTTTTGGCATTATAATAAAAAAAATAAATCTTTGGGGTTTGCATGAAGATAATTGATTATTTTAAAGCAAAAAAAGAATTAAAAAAAACAATGGCTCAAGAAAATGAGTTTGTTAAAGATTTGTATTCTGCAACCGAATTGAGCGCAAATTTTAACATAAAAATTAATTATATTGTCAAGCACGGCAAAGACTTGCAAGAAACAATTACAAAGGTGCTTGAAAGTCATAATTTTGAAATTTGTTTTGTTCCAACCATCTGGAAGGTGTTAAATCGTTCTGAAAAAATTGCTTGCATGATGGAACTTTCAAAAAAGTATTGCAAAAAGCCTTTTACCTATCAAAATTTTGTTTATGATAAAGATAAGGACTTTGTTGATTTTAATGAGAATGGGGTGATTTTTAATTGTTATGTAATGGACGAAATGTCACCTCTTGATATAATGTTTAAAATAATGGATATTGACAACGAAATTGAACATTATACAATGTTGTCCAAAATTCAAAATTACAAGTCTATAAACGACTTTAAAAATTTTGAAGAAATAAAGTATTATATTTCTAGCTTTGTTGATTGTGTGCCAAAAAAATATCATTTGGGTGTGCTTTTTACAAGCCCAATGGATGTCACCAGCAAACACTGCAAAAAAGAAATTTTAAATATCTTTTGCAATGTTAAATTTTTTAACAAAGAGTTTGAACCATTTTATAATAAT
This sequence comes from Christensenellales bacterium, assembly GCA_051889975.1. Classification (GTDB taxonomy): domain Bacteria; phylum Bacillota; class Clostridia; order Christensenellales; family UBA1242; genus UBA9845. The sequence continues at coordinate 14,171 of JBJFDJ010000018.1, read as the reverse complement.
TTGAACGAGCAAATAACCAACCTTAATACTATAGAAGACAGCATAATAAAAGACACTTTGGGCAACACAAAAGAAAAACAAGATGAACAAATTTTAAAAATATTTTATGATATAGCCAAAAACAAATTTAAAGACTGCAACTATCAAACATTAAAACAAAAATTTTTAACCAATCAAAAAGAATATGTGATGTAAAAACTTGCCATGTGGCGAGTTTTTTTGTGCCAAGATTTTATTGTGCCAAGTTTAACAGCAAAAGCTGGCTTTAAAAGCAATTGAAGTCATCTTTGCAAAATGCCATAAAACTTTGCAAAACATTTACAAAATTGCCAAAACAATAAAAAGCATTTATACACGCAAATCATCTTTTGTCTTGTTTGCAAGTGCTGTCAAATATTTATGCAAAAAAAATCAATAATTGTGCATAAACGCCCAAGATTTATATAGTTATACACATTTTGGCAGTGGAAAAATGTGTATTTGTGTGCGCGATTTAATAATTTACAAAATTAAATTGTGGATAACTTGGCAAAAAATTGTGGATATGTGGATAACTTTTGTATATTAATGCATAAATCTTGCAAAATATACACATTTTTTATATTTATTCATTAAAATTTATAATTATGATTTTGTGCACAAGTGGATAACTTTTTGTGTAAATGTTAAAAAGTCAATTTTTTGTAGTTGTGCAAAGGTGGATTAATTTTTGTTGATGTGTAAAACTTTTATGTGTGCTTATTTTTATGCAACAATTTGCCAAAGTCAATGAAATTGTTTGCGTATATAAAACAAGAAGTTATGCAAACTGCAAGCATTGTCCCTGCAACTATGTCGCTAAAAAAGTGCACGCCCAAATAAACTCTGCTTATTGGCAGTAGCACGCAAATAACAAGTGCAATGGTCCAAAGTAATATTTTAAGCCAATCTTTTTTGATGTAATGTTTACAAAGCAAAAATGTCAAAACAAAATAAAACACAGTTGCTGTTTGCGAGTGGCCACTTGGAAACGAATAACTTGTTGGCATGGCATAGTTTAGTGGAGCATTTTCTAAAAAATAACCAACCGGCCTTGCGCGCTTAAAAATTATCTTTATCAATAAATTTATTACGGCGCAAATAATAACAACAATTGCAAGTGGTAGCCCAAGTTTTTTTCTGTTTGGCAATGCAATTAAAACAAGGCTTATGGCAACTATTATTTTTGTTTCGCCCAAAATTGTTATTAAAACAAACAGCCAATTAAAAAATGGAAGTCTGTTTGAAGTAAAAATATCAAAACAGAACTTGTCCAGGCCGGTTGTTGCTCCTGTAAAAGCCAAAATTGCCATCAACAAAAAGATTGACAAACTTGCAATAACAAATGAAATTAATGTGATTTTTGTCTTATTCATATAATTATCTTAACTAAAAATTCAATTAATAATCAAGCAAAGCAAATAAATTTGTTTTATTCTTGGACTTTTAAAACTTTTTTTGTTAAAATTAATATAATGATTAAGAATAACTTTTTTCACTTTAATTTGTTTGTCTGCAAAGAAAAAAAGTTTTTTATTTAATTTATTTGGCAATAATATTTTAAGGTGGTGAAAATGGAATTTAGTTCTGTAAGTGGATTGGTGGGAGCAATCATTTCGGTTGTTCTTGCATTAATTGTAATTTTGCCCATTTTGATGGGTGCTTTTAGGGGATTAAAGAAAAGTGCATTTAGGCTAGCATGGGTTGTTTTGTTTGGCGCTTTGGGCTTTGCTTTTGTGTCTTTGATATCCAATGCAATTATGAATGCTGATTTGTCTAGTTTAAATTTGCAAGTTGAAGGCGTGGCTGTAACAACAGTTCCACAATATATTGAAGTAATGATTTCAACTTCAAATCCAGACCTAGCCAAAGTCATTGCCGACAATCCAGACGTTTTAAAAATGTTTATTACGCTGGCGTTAAGCATAATCAACTTAATTGTAATAGTTGTTTGGTATTGGGTAATCAAATGGGTGCTTTGGCCAGTATGGGCATTGATTTCTCACTTCTTGTTTAAAAACAAAAAGGTTAAAACAACAAAAGTTATTCAAGAAGGCAAAGTTGTTGCCGAAAAACAACAAGTTATAAAAGAAAAAAAATATGCATGGGCTGGTGCCTTGATTGGGCTTGTTATGGGTTTGGTTTCGCTAGTGTTCACTGCCATTCCTTTGGCTGGCATAAGTGACACACTTGTTAAAATTGAACAGGCAACATTAACTGTGCAAGAAGACGGAACCGAACAAGGTGTGCTAACAAAAAATCTGGGTGAAAATGCCAGTTTAATTTATGTTTACACGGACAGCCCAGCCGGCAAAGTTTTAAGTGCTGTTGGCATTAATCAATTAAGTTCAGCCTTGGCAAAAACACTCACAACAACCACAACAAATGGTGTTAAAACATCTGGGCTTGATGAGATTGTCAACATGGTGGTTTTAACAAATGATATACAAACTTTAAGTGAAATTGATTTTGTAAATTTAACAAAAGAGCAATGGACAACAACCTTGCCAAAGGTGGAAAAAGTTAGCAATGCTGTATTTTCTAGTGGCATAGTAAAAACTTTATACAACAGTTTGGTGCCTTATTTTGTTGATAACATTTTAAATACGCCAGATTATTTTATAAAATTGCCAGATTTAGGCAATGAAGTGTTAAATGATTTGTTAACAGACATTTTAACGCAATTAAAAACTATTTCTGTTGACGACATCAAAGAAGATGTTCAAGTTGCTATAAAAATGGCAGGTGACATAAACGATTGTGACATTTTAACAAAACTTGTTCAAAGTGATATCACACTTGAATATTTGCAAGAAAAAGTGACAACCGAACTTGGCTCATTGCTTAACAACAAGTTGTTTCAAATGAAAACTGTTAACAAATTGTTGCCAATGTGCCTACAAAGTGCTGTGGAATATGCTTGCAGTCAACTTTCTGTTGAATATGTTGCCAGCGAAGTAAACTTGACAATTGAGCAAACAAAACAATTTTTTGATAGTTTTGTAAAAGATGCAGTTGCAATTTTTAAGGGATATGACAACACACAAAGTATGCCACTTGCAACATCAACTTTTGAAAATGTTGGCGATGTGATAGATGGTCTTAAATCAAGCGAAATTATCAACACATCAACCTTTAACAATTTGGTTGACTATGCTGTTGACCAAATAAACAAATCTTTGCAATCTGCAAATTTAGATGCTTCTGTTGACAATCTTTTGCAAAAAGTTTTGGGTAGTGTAAAATATATTCCATCATTTAAAACCGAGTTAAAACAATTTGGTCTTGCATATCAAGCAGTGTTAGATGACAATATTGATGTTAAAAACATTCAGTTAAATCAAATTGCAAAAGTGCTAGATAATGCTTTAACAACTTTTGTATATCAATACAACAAAGACAATATTGTTGATTTTGTTGCAACCTATGTTGGTGATTTCTGCACAGACAATGGATTGACGTTGTCTAAAAACACCATTGACGCAATTTGTGGTGGAATAAAAAATATTGACAGTTTTGAAAACGAATTTTCAAGCATAGAAAGTCTTGTTAATTATGTTCAAACAATGTTTAAAAATGGTGCATTTGAAAGTCAACTTAAAAATGCCGAAACAATGACAGCACTCGGCGAAAAACTTGACCAAACAGTTGCAAATAACAGTGTGCTTTTAAGTGATGCAAATTGCAAATTGCTATTGCAAGATATCATAAAAAATGTTGAACTGCCAGCCGACCTTCAAGGCACAAAAATTGACGGCAAGGATATTTTGGATGTTATGGCAGGCAATGTAAATGATATAACATCTTATCAAACCGAATTTGCATATATTTCAAACATTTTAAGCATTGATTCGTCTATGACGTTGACCGAATACGGAAAAGTTTTGGACGATGTTAAACAAAGTGTTCTTTTAAATGGCATTATTGAGCAAGTGGTTTGCGACAAGATTGTTGAAAAAGCTGATTTGATTGATGACGCAGAAATTGCGCAAATAATTAAGGGAATAACAGAAAATGTTAACAATGACATAAATTATGAAACAGAGTTTGGCTATCTTAACCAACTTGTTAATCTTGACTTTAACACTGCAACATTAAGTGCTATTGGCGAAAAACTTGATGGTGTAAAAACCAGCGTGCTTTTGGGTGGTGTGCTAAATGACATAATCACTTTGCAAATTGACAGGCAAACAAAAGATATCACCGACACAGACCTTGTTTCAATAATTGCAAAAGTTAAGGGCAATGTTGGCAATATCCAAAGTTACAAAACAGAATTTGAATACTTGCAACAATTTGTTGATCAAGACGCCGAAAATTCATCTATGACGGCATTTGGTTCAATGCTTGATAACTTTGTAGATAGCACATTGTTTGGCAACACAACAAATGATTTGCTCACTTATGCGCTCAACAAAGGCAAAACGCAAATTGACAGCATTTACCAAGATATTTACAACGAAGTTTTAAACAATGTTGACAATATTTCTGGCAAAGTTTATGCACAGGAACTTGCTTATGTTCAAAGTTTTGTTGATTTTACAAACAATGGGGAATTAAAAACCAGGGCAAACATTGAGCAATATTTAAATGACAATATTTTAGATGCCGAAGGCAATTCAAAGAGCATATTAATTGATGATGAATTGACAAATCAAATTTTGGCACTTGCAGTTATTTAAAAGATTTTTTAACAAATTAAAAAATAACAAAATTTATTGTGGTTTTTAACTTTAAGTTTGCTTTATTGGTCAGTCAAAAACTATAATTAAAATTATATAAAACGCAAGGTTTTAAAATATAAGCAAAAGCGCTAAATAATATTGGCGGAAAAATATAAACACATTAGGTTCTACTTAATGTGTTTTTTGTTTCCACACGCTACCAAAGTAACCACTTCGCCCTTACTTTGACGGCTGTTTGCCTTTTAAATTAAACAAATGCTTTGAACGTAAAATAGTTCAAATATCAAGAAAATTTTAATGAGGAGTTAATTTAAATTGAAAATACTTATTTTGTTTAGTGAATTTCATAGCAAAAATATTTAAAAAAGTTTTTTTCTTGCCAAAATTAAAATTATTGTTTTTGTTTTTAAATGGCAATTTTGCACAAATATTTTGGCACATTGTTTTAAAATGAGTTTTATCTTTTGCATTTTTGTGATAATATATCAACATGATTACCAAACAGCAAAAACAACAATTCAAATTATTATCAAAACAGTGCAGAGAACAATACATACCAGTTGTGCGAGAAAAAACTGCCGATTTGCTTTGCAGTTTAATTGAAAAAAACAGACCAAAAGAAATTTTGGAAATTGGCACAGCAATTGGCTACAGCGGAACATTAATGTTGCTATCTTGTGATAATTCGCATTTAACAACACTAGACACAAACAACGAAATGTGTCAAAAGGCCTTGCAAACGTTTAAAGAGTATGGCGTTGCAGACAGGGTTGACATTTTAAACAAAGACGCCTTGGATTTTTTTAAAACAAACAACAATAGTTTTGATTTTATATTTTTAGATGGCCCTAAAGGGCAATATATTAAGTATTTGCCTTATATAAAAAATGCATTAAACAAAAATGGCATTTGCTTTTGTGACGATGTGCTTTATTTTGGCATGGTTAAAGATGACAGCCTTGTAATTCACAAAAAAATAACAATTGTTCGCAATTTGCGTGAGTTTATTGCAAAAGTTCAAGCAGATGCCGATTTTGACAGCGAACTTTTAGACATTGAAGATGGTGTTTTGTTAATCACAAAAAAATAAATTGTGTGTTTTAATTGGCAAAAAAAATTAAATAAAAAGTTTTGATTTTTAAACTTTTTTAATATCAAACGAAAATCATAATGCTGGCAACAAAAACACAAAACATTGACAATAAAAAATATGATTGATATAATAAAATAACTAGGAGAATTTATGAAAAAACGAATTTTAACAGGCATAAAACCAACTGGCTATGCTCATATAGGCAACTATTTTGGTGCAATTAAACCTGCAATTGAATTGAGCAAAAATGCAGATTATGATTGTTTTTATTTTATTGCCGACTATCATGCACTAACAACCTTAAAGACAAAAGAAGAAATGGCAGATTACACCTACAACATTGCTTGCACATGGCTGGCTTGTGGTTTGGACCCTCAAAAAGTAGTTTTTTACAAGCAATCAGATATAAGTGAAGTGTTTGAATTAAATTGGATTTTAAGCAACGTAACTCCAAAAGGTCTTATGAACAGGGCACACGCCTACAAAGCATTGGTGGAAAAAAATCAACAAGAAGGTGTTGATACAGACAGCAACGTGAATATGGGGCTTTACAATTATCCAATACTTATGGCTTCCGACATTTTGCTTTATGACACCGACCTTGTTCCCGTTGGGCTTGACCAAAAACAACACATAGAAATTGCAAGAGACATTGCACACTATTTTAACAAAAAATATGGCAAAGTGTTAGTTGAGCCAGACGGCTATATTGACGAAGAGTGCAAAACACTTGTTGGACTGGACGGCAGAAAGATGAGCAAGAGTTATGGCAACACAATTCAACTTTTTACGGACGAAAAGACACTGCAAAAAACTATCAACAGAGTGGTGACTGACAGCAGATTGCCGGGCGAACCAAAGCCACTTGACTGCACCATAAACAAACTATACAAATTGTTTGCAACAGAACAACAAGCAAAGGCATTTGAACAAAAACTCTCTGCTGGGCTATCTTGGGGAGAAGCAAAAAAAGAATTGTTTGAAGTTGCAAATGAATATATAAAACCTATGAGAGAAAAGTTTGATTATTATCAATCACATCGTGATGAAGTTGACAAAATCTTACAGCAAGGTGCAAAAAAAGCCAAAGAAATTGCAAGTGCAAAATTGCAAAAGATAAGAAGTTTGATTGGGGTGAAATAGTTACACTTTTGTAAGTTTTAATAAAAACTAAACTATAATTTGTTTGTTTAAAGATAAGATATTTAAAATTTTAATGACAAACAAAATTAAAAAAAAACAACACAGCAAAAACATTGTTCAAAATTTTAGTTTTTGTGTTGTTGGGGGATTTTCACATTGTGCAAGGCACAAAAAAAGCGACTGCAAGTCGCTTTTTGCATTGCAAGGCAATGCGTGAAAATCCCATTTTCATTTATTCATTTTCTCGTTTTAATTTTTACATTTTTAATTTTTACATTTTTAAATTTTTTATGTTTAAACTTTATTTTTAAAATTTAATATTGCAATTGTTATATTGAAAATATATTTTTTTATCATGTTGTTAGTCGTCAACATGAGCCCCACAATTAGGACATTTTGTTTCTTTTGCATCAAAAGTGCTGTCACAGTATTTGCATTTTTTCTTGCCAATATTTTTTACTTTGTTAATAATAAATTGCAAATCAGTTGAATCTTGGATATTTTTTGAATTTTTTTCTAAAAATTCCTTGTTGCTTGTAGAAAAAACTATCATTGTAACAAAAGTTTCAAAGAAAAATCCAAAAAATATCAAAAATGGTCCTGCCATGTAACTATCGCCAAAAGGGTCAAGTTTAACACATAACACAATGCCCAAAATTATAAATAAAACACCCAAAATCAATGGAAATAAAAATGTTTTTTTAATCTTGTTTTTGTTGTCATCCATAGACCTATCTCCTTAAAATATCAAGTGGTTCAAGTGGCAAGTCGCAATTTATATAAAGCAGTTGCTGAACTTGATTTGCAACTTCAACCTTTTCGCCATTTAAAGTTTCAATCCGTTCAATCTTTATTGTTTTGTTAAATGTATTTGTGGCAGAAATCACATTTAATTCGTCACCAACAACAAATTTATTTCGCATTTCAACAAGCACTTTTCCGTTTTTTGCGGGCTCTTTAACAAGCGCAACAAATTCACTTTTTTGCACAGGTTGACTGCTTAAAGTATATTCTTTGTCATCTGCTCCAAAATAAAATCCTGTTGTGTATCTTCGGTGACTTGTTTTTTCAAGTTCGTCAATCAACTCTGGTGGGCAAGTGTAAGGTATATTTTGTTCTAAGCATTTATCAAGGTGGTCAAATGCCCTGCGATATGCATTTACAATGGTGGCAACATAATAGGAGCTTTTCATCCTTCCTTCAATCTTAAAGCTCTTTATTCCTGCCTTTGCAAGTTTGTCGATGTGTTCAATCAAATTCATATCTTTGCTGTTTAAAATGTATGTGCCACGGTCGTCTTCCATAATTTCAAATTTTTCTTCTTGCTTGTCTTTTCTGCTGAGTGCATAATCCCAACGGCAAGCCTGAACGCACTCGCCGTGATTGCTGTCTCTGCCACAAAAATAGTTGGATAGCAGACATCTTCCACTGTAACTTATGCACATTGCGCCGTGAACAAAACATTCAATTTCAACATCTTTTGGCAAATAGTTGCGTATCTCAATTATTTCATCAAGGCTGAGTTCTCGTGCCAAAACAATCCTGCTTGCACCCATATCTGCAAAAACTTTTGCAGTGTATTTGTTTGTTATGCTTGCCTGCGTGCTCACGTGCACTTGCAAGTTTGGTGCAACTTGTTTTATTCGTGCAATAATTCCAAGGTCGGCAACAATAACTGCGTCAACTTTTATGCTTTCAAGGTATTTTAAGTATTCGTCAAGATTTGTTAAATCTTTGTTATGTGCCAAAATATTTACGGTTATATAACATTTTTTGCCCAAGCTGTGCGCATAGTCAACGGCTTCTTTTAAACTGTCGTTGTCAAAATTGTCGGCAAATGCCCTCAAACCAAAACTTGTGCCAGCAAAATAGCAAGCGTCGGCGCCATACTTAAATGCAACTTTTAATTTTTCCATACTGCCAGCAGGGGCAAGTAATTCTATATCCAAATTTTTCATAACAAAATTATACCACATTTTAACAAGTTTTACAATAATATAAATCATATCTTTAACAAAACTATCATAAATGTTTTTATAATTTTATTAACAACAAATAAATATATTTTATAATAACAATAGATGTTTAAAAATATTTTTTTTGACAATCTTTATTACATGATAAAAAATGTTTTTTCAAAAATAATGCTTGTTTTTGTTGTCGCTTTTTTAAGCATAAATATCTTTTCGGGCTGTTCAAGTGGTGCTGTTAATTATTACATCACAAACTTCCCCGAAAGGCTTGTGTATGAAGTTGGCGAAGAAGTTGATTTGTCTGGCTTAAAGGTGGAGTCAATTAACTCTGACGGCACAAACACAATGGTTAATTTAAAAGATGCCGAAATCAGCAAAGTTGACACTTCCACAAGTGGCGTTAAAAAGATTAAAATTTCAAAGGGCAAGCTTTCAACTGTCTACAATGTATATGTTGCTGATATTGTCATAACAGATAGTGACAATTTAAAACAAAAATTTGCATCAGCTCAAAATGGCGACATAATATATTTAAAACAAGGCAGTTACACACCAAAAAATGATAGTGATACAAGTTATCAAAATGTTGTTGTTGACAAAAGTTTGATTATTGTTGGCGATGGCAAAGACAAAACAAAATTTGCTGGAAATTTTATAGTTGGCGCAACCGAAACAGATGGGCAATTTACACCAATTGATTTAAGTGGAATAAAATTTATTAACATCGGTTTTGAGATTAAGTATCAACAAGAAGATGGTTTTTTAAAATACTCTGGACCTTACGGAAAAACTGACAAAAACGGAGCATTAAACATATTTAACACAAGTGATATTTTGGTTTACAATTGCAGTTTTGTTGGCTATGCTTATGGCATTTTGGGAGGTAGCGTTGAAGGGTTAACTGTTAAAAACAACTCATTTAAAAACATATTGTTAAATGGCATAAAAACAACAAAGCACACGCAAAACACAACAATTTTTAAAAACGTGTTTATGGATATTGCATCAAATGTGGTTGCAAGTGAGAATGATACTCAATTAGCAACAGGCTCTTTGGAACTATCTTTTGCAAAGGAAGGAAATGTTGGCGTAAGCATTGCAAACAACACTTTTACTCGCACAGGGCTTCACAACAAAGATGTTATTTATTATGACGAACAATCAAAAACTTATGCCCAGCAAACAAAAGAGCAAGTCTTTAAAATGAGTTACATCAACAACAGCGCAATTGTCACCTTAAGAAGTAGCACCATTGATGATTTGCTTGTTGATGGCATTGTTTTAAGCAACAATAACTACGGCCAAACTTTAACAAACATAAGACTTAATACAACATCGCAAGACACCATTGACCAAAACGGAGTTATGATAATAGAAACTTATTAAGCTACCTGCTAAATTTGTAAATACAATTTGCTAAATTTCTAAATAATTTACTAAATTTAAAACGAAAACTTAAAAAATTTAAGTATAGTTATATTTGTTTATAAACAAAAAAACCTAACAATTTTAGGCGAACTTTTAGGGCTCACTTAAATGTTAGGCTTTTTTATTTTGTTTTTTATTTATGAAATATTTAATCTGCTATTTTTTGTAAAGATAAATTAATGGCAATTTTTTAAAATTTCATTACATTTAAATTTTGTCATTATTAAATTTTGTCATTTAAAATCTGTAATTATATTTAAATTTTTTATTAATATTAATAGCTTAATGTTTTTAAAGTGTCGTCATCAATCTTTTGTTAATTGCGTGATTGATAGTTTCATCGCAAAAAGTTACACCCGCAACAAACACAACTGCTGTTTGTTTTTGATTTGCACGCATCGCAAACTGCTGTTTGACAAGTTTTGCATATATTTTGGCTGTTTAAAACAAAGTCTTTGCAATAATAACACATAAAAAATTTCATAATTTCACCCAACTTTTTGTTTTATTTTTTGTAATATTTTGCTTTTTATAAGTTTTATTATAATTTTTATGTTTTTTCTAACACAATTTCACATTTAAAAAGTTTGTTTTATTAAAGTTATGCAATAAATTTCAAAATTTAAAATTTAAAAACCTAAAAATTTTGTCAAAAAAATCACTATTTTGTCTTTCAAAAAATATAAGTTTTTATTTTGCAATTTGCTTAATATAATACCCTAGAGTTTTTGGAGGATGAATGCGATTTTTTTCTATAGATGCAAAAAAAACTTTACAGCAAGTTGCAAGCCGAGAAACTGGGTTAACTGAAAATGAAGTTTCATCTCGCATTGAGCAAAACGGCGCAAACAAATTAGACGAGCACAAAAAACAAAGCCTTGCAAAAAAGTTTTTTGCACAGTTTAAAGATTTAATGGTTATCATTTTGATTGTTAGCGCAGTCATAAGCATTTCTATGTCTTTAATTAGCAAAAATTATGGCGATTTGTTTGAAGGTGGAATAATTGTTTTTATTGTTATCTTAAATGCTGTTATGGGAGTTGTGCAAGAAAACAAAGCCGAAAACGCCCTTGAAAGTTTAAAAAAACGCACCGAACCCTTTTGCGATGTGATTCGTGACAACACCTTGCAAAAAATCCCTGTTGAAAATTTGGTTGTGGGTGATATTGTTGTTTTAAGTGCTGGAAACATCATTCCAGCCGACTTGCGACTTATTGAAACTCACAATTTAAAAGTTGACGAAAGTTCATTAACTGGCGAAAGTGTTGCCGTAGAAAAAAATGCCGATGTTGTTTTGGACGAGCATACAAACCTTGCCGAACATCGCAACATGGCATACTCTGGCACCATTGCAATTTATGGCAGAGCAAAAGGAGTGGTTGTTGAAGTTGGCAAAAACACCGAAATTGGCAAAATTGCCACCATGCTTGCAACTGGCAAAAAAGAGCAAACGCCACTTCAAAAAAGTTTAAACAAAATTGGCAAGATTATTAGCATTTCTGTTTTGATTATTGCTGGCATAATTTTTGCCATTGAACTCATTGTTCCAAAGTCGCCAAATTTTATGGAAGCGTTTTTGACGGCAGTTGCCTTGGCAGTTGCCGCCATACCCGAAAGTATGCCTGCAGCCATAACAATTATCATGGCACTTAGCGTGCAAAAACTTGCCGAAAAAAATGCAATTATCAAACGACTTCATGCAGTTGAAACTTTGGGAAGTTGCCAAGTCATTTGCACCGACAAAACAGGCACTTTAACTCAAAACAAAATGACTGTTCAAGAGATATATTACAACAACAACACCGTTGTTAAAGCAAGCCAGCAAGACAGCATGCAAAAGCATTTTAAGGAAATAATTAACACAATGATTTTGTGTAACGACAGCGAAATTTCAAACGGCAAAATTGTTGGCGAGCCAACCGAAACTGCCCTGTTTGTGTTTGCGCAAAACAGTGGCTTTGATGTGGCAAAAATAAAACTTTGTAGCAAGCGCATTTATGAAATTCCTTTTGATAGCGACCGAAAACTTATGTCGTCAGTCAACATTGTTGACAATCAAACAAAAATGTATACAAAAGGCGCATACGACTTTTTAATTGGCAAGTGCACCAAAATGTTGATAGGTGGCAAAGTTGAGCAATTAACAAAAAGCAATCTTGCACAAATTGAGCAGGCAAACAAAAATATGACACAAAAAGCATTGCGTGTTTTGTGTTTGGCATATAAACCAATAGAAAATTCAAACGGCAAATACGAAGAAAAAGACCTGATTTTTTTGGGGCTTGTTGGCTTAATTGACCCACCACGCAAAGAAGCACAAAGTGCCATAAAAGATTGCTTTAAGGCTGGCTTAAAACCAGTTATGATAACAGGCGACCATGCCGACACCGCATTTGAAATTGCAAAAAGCATTGGCATTGCAAGAAAAAAATCGCAAGTTATGACTGGCGATGCGCTAAACAAATTGTCTGATTTAGAGTTAAGCCACGAGATATCAAAATATAGCGTTTTTGCCCGAGTTACGCCACAGCACAAAGTGCGAATTGTCAAGGCTTTTAAGTCGCAAGGAAAAATTGTTGCAATGACAGGTGATGGCGTTAACGATGCACCAAGTTTAAAAATTGCAGACATTGGCGTTGGCATGGGGATATCAGGCACAGATGTCACCAAAGATGTTGCCGATATGATTATTGCAGATGACAACTTTGCAACAATAATTGTTGCCGTTAAGGAAGGCAGAAAAATTTACAGCAATATTCAGCGAACAATTCAGTTTTTGTTAAGCACAAATGCAGTGGAAGTTTTCACTTTGTTTTTGACAAGCATATTCTTGCCACAATATGTATTTTTGGTGCCATCGCAACTGCTGTTTATCAACTTTATCACCGACAGCCTGCCGGCAATTTCGCTGGGACTTGAACCAGCCGAAAAAGACATTATGGATAGGCCACCACGAGATAGCAAACAAAATGTTATAAGTTTGGATATCTGGGCAAAAATGCTTTATCAGGCAGGCATCCAAATAATTTTGGTTATGAGCATTTATGTTTTGGGAATAAATCTTTACACACCACAAGTTGCAAGCACAATGGCATTTTTAACAATAAACATTATGCAACTTCTTCATGCAATCAACCTAAAAACTCGCCACAGCATATTCAAAGTTAACATATTTAAAAACAAATTGTTTAACATCAGTTTTTTGGCAGGTATGGCACTTGTTGTTTTGGTTGGACTTTTGCCACCACTGCAAACCTTGTTTGAACTTGCAAACTTAAATTTTGTGCAATGGCTTATTGTTATTGCATTTAGTGTTTCAATTATTCCAATTGTGGAATTTGCAAAATTTTTGGTGCGAAAGTTTGGCACCGAAAGAATAAAATAAAATTTAACGCAAAACGCAGTATTTTTTGTCACCAGATATTTACAAAATAGTTTTTTTGTGATAAAATTTTTGCATTGGGAGAATATTATGGTTAAATATGATAATGATGCAGAAATACTTTGGCAAGACAGAAAGAGATGGTGTGGTATGCCTATAACTTTTACAAGATATAGTTTGGTTAAAAAAACAGGTCAACACATCAAACTTGTTAATGTAAATGGCTTTTTAACAACAAGAACAGAAGAAGTTAAATTGTTTAGGGTTGACGACATAGGTGTTTATCAATCTTTTATAAACAAAATTTTTGGCGTTGGCACAATTACAATTTATTGTAACGATGCAAGTTGCAGTAAGTTAGAATTGCGAAACATCAAAAATCCTTTTAAGGTAAGAGAATTGATAAGCGATTATGTAACGCAAGAAAGACAACGAGTTGGCATGAGATA